>JBMUBK010000010.1:0-22380 GCA_049457355.1 Aquiluna sp. | reverse complement strand
CGGTGAGAGATGATGGCCTTCATTCCGTTTTGCTGCGCTAGAGAAACTGCATCCATGGTCTCGGTGAGAGTTCCAATTTGGTTCACCTTCACCAAAATTGCATTGCCGGCAGCCTCGTCGATGCCCCTCTGGAGTCGCTCTGGGTTAGTGACGTACAGGTCATCTCCAACAAGCTGAACCTTGCTACCAAGCTCCGCGGTTATCTTGGTCCAGCCGGCCCAGTCATCCTCAGCAAGCGGGTCCTCGATTGAGACCAGTGGGTAAGCGGCAAGGAGCTCAGCGTAGTAAGCAATCATGTCCTCGGCACTGCGCTTTGAGCCCTCAAAGTTATAGCTACCACTCTTCTCGTCATAGAACTCAGTAGAAGCAACATCTAGGGCAAGAGCGATCTCATCACCGAGCTTGTAACCGGCAAGCTTGATCGCTTCTGCAATCAGATCAAGGGCAGCGCGGTTGTTTGGAAGGTCTGGTGCAAAACCACCCTCGTCACCAAGGCCGGTAGCAAGACCGCGCTCAGCAAGGAGTTTCTTGAGGTGGTGGTAAACCTCTGTGCCCCAACGGAGCGCATCGGAGAAGGTCTCGGCTCCGTGAGGGACAATCATGAATTCCTGGATGTCTACGCCATTGTCAGCGTGTGCACCACCGTTGATGATGTTCATCAGCGGAACGGGCAAGACAAAAGCGTTCGAGCCACCAAGGTAGCGATACAACGGGAGTCCAGAAGAGTCTGCTGCTGCCCTGGCATTTGCCAGGGAGACGCCAAGAATTGCGTTAGCTCCCAGCTTCTTTTTGTTGCTGGTTCCATCAACGGCAATAAGTGCAGCGTCAACAAGCCTCTGGTCCGTCGAATCGAAATCAACGAGTGCCTCATCGATAACCTCGACGACTGCGGCGACAGCCTTCTGCACGCCTTTACCTAGGTAGTAGTCCTTGTCGCCATCTCTGGACTCGTGGGCCTCGAAGGCTCCTGTGGATGCACCAGATGGCACTGCAGCGCGACCAAAAGAGTCGTCTGAGAGCAAAACTTCAACCTCAACGGTTGGGTTGCCTCTCGAGTCTAGAATCTCGCGAGCGCCGATTGCGGTGATGATTGACAAGGGAATCTCCTCTTAGTTTCAAAAATATTTTCTGGAGAAAACTTCGTTGGCTTCTAAGCCAAAGTCTAGCGTTTAGCTAAGCGAGCGTATTTCTAGCTCTTGTCGAGTATTGGCCTGATTGGCAAAGAACTCATAGCCACTTGCCGCAAGCTCCTCGAGCTGAGCCTTGACATTCTTGGCCTTCCGCTCCAACCTGACGGTGTAACCCTCGGCGATCAGCTCTTCTTGCAGACTCATTGCTCCTGCGAAGTCGCCTTCAATCAGGACAACCAGCGACTTTCTTGCGCTAGCACCGACTTCGGCAAGCTCGATGATTCGCTCAATGCCAAGGGAGATGCCTGCTGCTGGGGTATCGGTGCCCGCCCAGCGCCCAACCATTTCGTCATAGCGTCCGCCTCCGCCAATCGAGGACTCAGCACCCGGATACTCAATCTCGAAGATGGCACCTGTGTAGTAACCCATACCCCGGACCAGGCTCGGATCGTAGCGGAGTCTTGCCGCGTCATCTCCGAGCTTTTGAACCCAGGAAAGCTCTTCCGGCCAATCGGAAACATCGGCTGAGAGCCAGGCGCTTACCTTCTGAGCAGCCTCATTGCCCCAACTCTCGGCAATTTCCGCAACTACCTTCTCTAGGCCAATCTTGTCGAGCTTGTCGATGGCGATCATCGCCTGGTCTTGCTTGTCGCTAATGCCTGCGGCATCAAGCTGCTTCTTTAGAAGCCTGCGGTCGTTCACGCGGATTGTTGCCTGGGAAAGGCCAATGGCATCCAGCGCTGCAAGCGAGGCCGAGATCAACTCAAGCTCGGCAAGCTCACTCGGTTCTCCCAGAATGTCGATGTCACACTGCAAAAATTGGCGGTATCGACCCTTCTGGGGTCGCTCGGCTCGCCAGACCGGACCAACTTGAATCGCCTTCAAAACCCGAGGCAGGCTCCCTCTATTGCTCGCAAAATACCTGGTTAGCGGGACTGTGAGGTCAAACCTGAGTCCGAGGTCAGCCAGCTCCCCACCCTCTGCAACGGCTTTTTCGAGCTCTTCACCGCGCTTTAGAACCTTGAATACCAGCTTCTCGTTATCGCCGCCCTGACCCGATGAGAGTCGCTCGATGGCCTCGACCGCTGGGGTCTCAATCTCCTGAAAGCCCCTTGCTGCATAGGTGTTGCGGATAAGAGAAATCAGCTGCTCACGCTTTTGTTTCTCCGCGGGCAGCAAATCTCGCATTCCGCGAGGGGGATTTACGCTTGGCACCCAACCAGTTTGGCACAGCAACAACTAATCCCCTTGATTGCTAACTGGCTCATCGAGGTTTTCGTAGCGACCTTAGTAATCTTTCTGCCATGGAAACAGTGGAGAAGCGCGGCAGGGGAAGGCCGGTAACGACAGACCCCGCTGCAGTTGGGCTGAAGGCTCTGCGACTGTTTCTGGAAAAGGGAATCGACAATGTCACCATGGACGATGTCGCTGAGGCCGCAGGCATTTCCCGCTCGAACCTATTTCGCATATTTGCCTCGAAGTCGGCAGTTGTCTGGGGAGGCATGCACCTGTTCAACGTTGAGCTAGCTCGAAAACTCGAGGCAAATCCAGAAACGGACATCGTGAGGCTGCTCCATACCTCTTGGGTCGAGGCCATGCACCTCCTCGATGACTCCTTGGAGACCGTGAGGCTAAGGCTCAAACTGATTGCCAGCTCACCTGAGATCTACGGCTGGGGGCACGGTCAGCTCGAAGAGGCACGAGGCGTAATTGAAAAGAAGGTGAGCGAGCTCACCGACGACCCCATGCGGCCAAGGGTTTTATCCTCTGCGCTGATTTCGGTCTCAATGGCAATTCTGGTTTGGTGGGCTGAGACTGATGACCCTAGAACCCCATCTGAAGTCCTCGATGCCGGCTTCAGCGACTTCGAGGCGATATTTTCCTAGCTATCGGCCAGGCCAACAACACCTGCGTCGGTGGCATCGGAGAGCTCGCTAGCGCGAATCTCGACTTGTAGCTCCCTGGTTGCCTTTCGAAGAGCACGTTCTGGGTCGAGACCTACCGCCCTTGCGCTGGCAACTATCGCGAGCAGGAGCTTACCTAGATCTTCCTCGCTCTCCATTGGCACCACCGGCTCGCTCTGCTTTTCCAATATGCCGGCCTTCTCAGCTTTGCCCATGACCTTGTTTGCAAGAGCCAGCGCCGGCATTGCCTGCGGCACACCATCCAAGATCGAGGTTCTTCCGGGCTTTTCCTTCTTTTTATGAGCATCCCAGTTCTGCATCACATCGTCACCGGTCTCGGCCGCATAGGCTGCGAGTTCCGCCTCTGTCCCAAAAACATGGGGGTGACGAGAGCGCATCTTGTCCTCCATGAACTGGGAAACATCTTCTAGATCAAAGGGTTCTCCGAGGGTGCCGTTGGAGGCGAGGTCAGAGTGAAAGATGACTTGGTAGAGAACGTCTCCTAGCTCCTCTAGAACTTCGTCCCGATTGCCAGTCTCAATGGCCTCGATGAGCTCATAGGTCTCCTCGAGGAGGTATTGAATCAGAGATTCGTGGGTTTGCTCGGCATCCCAGGGGCATCCGCCAGGAGCCCTAAGTTGGTGTGCTGTTCGAATCAGACTTGCTAGCTTCTCCATAAACCTTTGCCAATCGCTCAAAAAGGACCTCAACCCAGTCAATCACCTCTTGGTCCCGAATTGGTTCGCCCTCACTGGTTTGTGGGATTGTGATGCTCAAAACCGACGCGGACTTCAAATACTTAGCACTCGGATAGTGATGAGACAGTGCAACAAGCCCGGCATCCTCCAGCACCACCCCGGTTAGCTTCGCCTGAATCCCAAGGAGATTTACATCCGTAAGACCTAGTCGGTTAGCGATCTGGCGAAGTCTTGTTACGGCAATGAGGTTTCTAACAGGCTGTGGTGGTTTGCCAAATCGATCAGTTAGCTCGGCAAGGATCTCCTCGAGAGCCTTTTCCGTTGCCTTTGCACCAGACTCGCTCGAAAGCCTGTGATAGGCCTCCAGACGCAGGCGCTCGCTGTCGACATATTCGAGTGGAAGCCTGGCATCCACTGGCAATTCGAGCTTCAGCTCTGCCGGGGACTGAACTATCTCACCCCTGAATTCGCTAACAGCCTCAGCAATCATCCGTAAGTAGAGGTCAAAGCCAACTCCGGCGATGTGGCCAGACTGCTCGCCACCAAGCAGATTCCCAGCGCCCCTAATTTCAAGATCCTTCATCGCCACCTGCATGCCGCTCCCGAGCTCGTTGTTGGTGGCGATGGTTGCGAGTCTGTCGTGGGCGGTTTCGCTAAGCGGCTGGGACGGGTCATAGAAGAAATAGGCGTAGGCACGTTCCCGCGAGCGGCCGACCCTCCCGCGGATTTGGTGTAGCTGGCTCAGTCCAAACCGCTCCGCGCGATCGACGATAAGGGTGTTTGCATTTGGGATGTCAATACCGGTCTCGATGATGGTGGTTGAGACCAAAACATCAAACTTTCGCTCCCAGAAGTCCATCACGACCTGCTCCAGCTGGTCCTCCGGCATTTGGCCGTGAGCGACGCCAATCCGGGCCTCCGGAACCAACTTGGCGAGCGCAGAGGCTGCGGAGTCGATGCTCGCGACTCGGTTGTGGACAAAAAACACCTGCCCCTCGCGAATCAGCTCTCGGCGGATAGCCGCCGCCACCTGCTGCTCGCTATAGCCTCCGATGAAGGTCAGGATTGGCTGGCGCTCCTCGGGAGGGGTGGCAAGGGTGGACATCTCCCTGATGCCGGTAACCGCCATCTCAAGGGTTCTCGGTATTGGTGTCGCACTCATAGCCAGCACATCCACGTTGAGCTTTAGGTCTTTGATCTTTTCCTTGTGCTCAACTCCAAAACGCTGCTCCTCGTCAATAATCAAGAGGCCTAGGTCTCGAAACTTCACGTTCCCGGAGAGCAACCGATGGGTGCCAATGACCATGTCCAGCGCCCCCGACTCGAGACCGGCCAATACCTTCTTGGCTTCGGCTGCAGTCTGGAATCTAGAGAGCGCCCCTAGGTGAACCGGAAAACCCGAGAACCTGGCCCTGAAGGTCTCAAAGTGTTGCGAAACCAACAAAGTTGTGGGAACCAACATCGCAACCTGTTTGCCCTCCTGGATGGCCTTGAAGGCTGCCCTGAGGGCAACCTCGGTTTTGCCATAGCCCACATCACCGGCAAGCAATCTGTCCATGGGGACCGAGCGCTCCATGTCCCGCTTCACTTCGTCGATAGTGGTGAGTTGGTCCGGTGTCTCCTGGAACTCAAATGCGTCCTCGAGCTCCTTTTGCCATGGCGTATCGGAGCCAAAGGCATGACCCTTGCTCTTCATGCGAGCGGAGTAGAGCTTTACGAGGTCAATGGCTATCTTGCGAACCGCCTTGCGAGCATTTCCCTTGGCCCTTGCCCAATCCGTGCCTCCCATCTTCGAAAGCACCGGTGCCTCTGCACCGACGTACCGAGATAGCAAGTCGAGCTGATCGGTAGGAACAAATAGGGTGTCCGTCGGGTAGCCGCGCTTTGGTGGTGCATAGTCAATTACCAGGTACTCCCTGACCTGACCGCGGTTATCGCGCTGCACCAGCCGATTGAACCTTCCGACCCCGTGAATCTCGTGGACGACATAGTCGCCTGGCTTGAGCTCTAACGGGTCTACCTGTTGGCCCCTTCTGGGTGCGAGCTTGCGCTGGGTGGGACTGAGATAGCTCTGGCTAACCCCAAAGAACTCCTGCTCGGTGATCACGGTTAGCGACTGCTCAGCCAAGGCAAACCCGCTTGGCAAAGAGGCAATCGTCACAACCACCTGCCCCACATTCGCCGCTTTGACCACCTCGCTAAATGAGACTGGGACACCGGCCTCACCAAGAATCTCGACGAGCCGGTCCGCGGTGCCGTGACCCTTTGCAGTAATGACTAGGGCCTGTCCCGCACCAATCTGATCCAGCACCCAGTCAATCGCCGACTCCTGGGTCAATGGGGGTATCTCCCGCAGTCCCAGGTCCTTGCTGGATTCTGCAGCAAGTGAGGTCATCTTGATCAAGGCGTGCCTAGGAGCGACCAAGTCAATGAAATCGCTGAGTTCATAGAAACCGCCGCCGGAGAGGTCTATCGGTGCGCTGCTTCCTTCGATTGCTGCGTCCCATGCTGCATGCAGAAACTCCTGATTTGTTTCAACGAGGTTCTTTGCCCGGAGACTCAGACGCTCGGGGTCCAAAAGGACCACCGGAGAAGTCGGGTTGAGATAGTCGGTTACCGGCCCCATGCCGCTTGCTAAGACGGGCGCGAGGGATTCCATACCGGTAACCGGAATGGCATTTGAAATCTTTTCCAGCATCTCGGTTAGCTGCGGAAACTCAGAAGCCATCTCCCTAGCCTTTGCCGCCACCTGAGGTGTTATTAGCAACTCTCTAGCTGGAAAGACATCAATGGCTTCCAACTTGGTTGCCAGCGAGCGCTGATCCGCAACCTGGAACTCTCTTATCTCCTCAAGCTCATCTCCAAAGAACTCGAGCCTCACCGCATGCTCGGCGGTGGTGGGAAAAACATCCAGAATGCCACCTCGAATCGAGAACTCACCCCTGCGAGTCACTAAGTCGACCCGCTCATAGGCAATCTCGATGAGCTTTAGTGTCAGCTCGGGCAGTAGGTAGCTTTGGCCGCTAATTATCTTTAGCGGCGGGTGATCGCTCAGTCCACCAACCACTGGCTGAAGTGCTGCCCTGACCGAGAGCGAAAGCAGCACTGGGTGATCAGCTTTCTGCTTCCTGAGCTCAGAGAGCCGATGCAGGGCCTGCATTCGCTGACCAACAACCTGAGGCGAGGGAGATAGGCGCTCATGAGGGAGGGTTTCCCAGGACGGAAAGTTGATCACCTCAAGCTCGGCAACCAGATCGCTAAGAGCCGCTGCCATCTCCTCTGCTGCCCTGCCGGAGGAAGAGACAACAACAAGCGGGGACTTTGCGGCGCTAAGCATTGCGGCCAGGGCAACCAAGTGGGTCTTGGAAGGGGCAAAAAGCTCTGAGGACTTTAGATTCCGCGCAGGCTGAAGCGAACGCGCGGATGCGGCCGCAGAAATCAGTGAGCGGATGGTCACAGAGGAAGTCTAGGACTCAATCAGCTGGGCTACTTTTTCGCAGGCATTTTCAATCAGCGAGGGCAGTTCCTTGCGCTCAGAAGCCGAAAAATCTTTCAGCACAAAGTCGGCCACGGGCATCTGGCCAGGAGGTCGACCTATTCCGAAACGAACCCGATGGTAGTTGGTGCCTACCTTTGCCGAAATGTCGCGCAGCCCGTTATGGCCAGCGTGACCACCGTCAAACTTGGTCCGGATGTCCGAGTACTCAAGGTCGAGCTCGTCGTGAATGACAATAAGACGGTTTGCATCTAACGAATAGAACTTCAGGAGCTTTGAGACAGGATTGCCAGAGAGGTTCATGAATGACGTGCTCTTAGCAAGCACGATCTTGCTGCCGCCAACCATTTTGTATTCGGCTGTTAGTGACCCTGATTTGTGGGAGCGAAAGCCAACGCCAAATTTCTTTGCGAGTTCATCGACAACCATCTGGCCGATGTTGTGGCGATTGTTTTGGTAGCCGGGCCCAGGATTACCGAGCCCGACGACCAACCAAATTTCGTTACTCTGCAGACTCTGATTCTTCTGCGGCTGCTGCTGGCTCTTCGCCCTCAGCGGCTTCAGTCTCTGCAGCAGGCTCTTCATCAGCAACTCCGGCTCTGGTCTCAACAACCGAAGCTACCAGCTCATCGCTTGCAAGCTCCATAATGACGCCGTCTGGGACGTTGAGGTCACTAACTGTGTAGTGGTGGCCTGCTGGGTTCTCCTTCGAGATCTCAAGCTCAATGAACTGCGGAATGTGAGTGGCCTCTGCCTCAACCTTGACGGTCTTGTGCTCGAGGTCAACAACGGTTCCACCCATAGGCTCACCGATGACGTGAACCGGCACCTCGACGTGAACCTTCTCACCCTTCTTAACCTCTACTAGGTCAACGTGCTCAATTACCTGAGTCACTGGGTCCTTGGCAGCGCTCTTTACGAGTACTAGCTCTTCCTTGCCCGCAATCTTTAGCTCAAGCAGCGCGTTCTTAACACGCAGCGCCAGAGCAACCTCGTGGGCTGGCATGTGGATGTGGCGGGTGGCATTACCGTGTCCGTAAATAACGGCTGGGGTGCGGTGAGCGGCACGAAGCTTACGAGCTGCGCCTTTACCAAAGCTCTCGCGAACTTCTGCTTCAATCTTGGTCTCTGACATCTTTTCCTCTAATCACGTGGCGAGGAAAAGGACCCCGTCGATTACGGACACTTGTGTATCCCTCGCCGCTGAACAGCTTGAAGACTAACCGATTAGCGCAGCGCTCTCAAGCCCCAGCGCAATATCAGTGCCAGGGTCAATATCGCTGCACCAAGAACTAAGCCCCCAAATGGCACGCTCAGTCCCAAAAGCACACATAGCCCCAGGCCCAAAAGGTTTAGCCACTTTGCCCTTGCTGTCTCGCTTCTAGGCTGGCGATATGCCGCCAGGTTTGCGATGGCGTAATAGCTCAGAATCGCAAAAGAAGACAGCCCAATGGTCAAAAGGATGCTCCCAGAAACCACGAGCACAATTACGAGCATAGAGATAATGACCTCGGCAAGCGCTGGAGATCCGTTTTTGAGCTTTTTGGATAGTGCCTTGGGAAGCTCAGCATCGCTTGCCATCTCGGAGGCTGTCCTGCTCATACCGGCAAGTAGCGCTAGCAACGAGCCCAGGGTCGCGACCGCGGCAAAGACTGCAACAACACTGCCCTCAATGCCGAGCGCAACTCCCGCAAGGTCGGCAAGTGGAGTTAGAGAGCCCGTAAAGCCAGGACCGAGTTTCATCATCAGCACCAGTGCAAGAGCCAGGTATGTGACAAGCACGATTGCCAATGAGATCCGGATTGCCGAGGGGACGGATTTTCCTGAGTCCCTAACCTCTCCCCCAAGGGTCGCAACTCTTGCGTAACCGGCGAAGGCGAAGAAGAACAGTGAGGCTGCGGTGAGGACCCCGGGGAAACCTCCGGCGGCCATGGTTCCTTCGGCCGGCTCGGCAAAAAGTCCTGCCACTATCAGCACGGTGAGGAAGCTGAGAGTAATGGTTGCCAAAACCTTGGACCCAAATGCGGTTCGGTTTATGCCCGCAATGTTTATTGCGGCCATGACAACCACTGCCAACACCGCCGTCAAAATCTCGAATCCAGGGGTTAGGTAGGTGGCAAAGACGAGCGCTATTGCTGCGGCAGACCCGATCTTCCCGACAAGGAAGCTCATGCCGGCAAGGAAGCCCCAGGCATTGCCGAGGTAATGCCTTCCATAGGCATAAGCGCCCCCGGAACGCGTCACCACCGCCGCTAACTGAGCAATACTCGCGGCATTCAGATAGGCGACCAATGCGGCAAGGAGAATAGAAACCACAAGCAGCGACCCAGCAAGTTCACTCGCAGGTCCAAACACAACAAAAACACCAGCGCCGAGCATCGCGGCTAGACCAATAAACACCGCATCAAAGCGGCTCAGGAGCTTCACGAGCTGATTTTAGGCGTGGCCAGGAAACAGCGAGTTAACTGAGTCGTCATAGAAGACGGCCGCAATCGCCTTGGCAATCAGCGGGGCAATCGAGAGCACGTGTAGCGTCTCAAATTCCTTGTCGGGTGTGATCGGCAGGGTGTTTGTAACAACGACGGCATCAATCACAGGGTCACTAAGTCTCTCGGTGGCGGGGGCCGAAAATACTGCGTGGGTAGCCGCCACGATAACTCTTGATGCGCCGTTTTCCTTGAGGGCCCTGGCGGCAGCAAGAATGGTGCCACCGGTGTCGATCATGTCATCGACAATTAGGCAGTCCCTGCCCTCTACCTGTCCAACAATCTCATTGACCTGAACCTGGTTTGGCTTGTCTGGGTCCCTGCGCTTATGAACAATGGCCAGCGGGGTCGCAAGCCTATCGGCCCAGATATCCGCAACTCGCACCCGTCCAGAGTCCGGAGATACAACGGTTAGCTTGTCGGTTCCAAACTTTTCTGCGACATAGTCCGCCAGGATTGGCAGTGCCCAGAGGTGGTCTACGGGTCCATCGAAGAAGCCCTGAATCTGTGGTGAGTGCAGGTCAACCGACATCAGCCTGTCGGCGCCGGCGGTGCGGTAGAGGTCAGTCACCAGCCTCGCTGAGATTGGCTCGCGTCCCTTGTGCTTCTTGTCTTGACGGGCGTAGGGGAAAAATGGGGCCACAACCGTTATCCGCTTGGCGCTGGCTCGCTTCATGGCATCGACCATGAGCAGGTGCTCCATGACCCAGTGGTTGATTGGGTTTGGGTGGGCTTGAATTATGAAGGCGTCAACCCCACGGACGCTTCTTTCGTATCTCACGAAAGTTTCACCATTTGCAAAGTCGTACGCGGTGACCGGAACTAGTTCGGTCTTGAGGATTTCGGCAACCTCTTGGGCCAGTGATTGGTGTGCTCTTCCTGAAGCGATCACCATTTGCTTACTCGCTGGCTTCTCAATTGCCATTGACTACTCCGTCTCCTCGCTCGCGGCTTTCGCCGAGTCGGAACCCGGCCTCTTTTCTAGTACCCACCCCGCCAGGTTTTTTTGCGGTGTCGTATTTAATGCTAGTGCCCCTGGCTCGACATCTCTGCGGATAGTTGAACCTGCTGCCGTATAGGCGCCGGCACCAATGTTTACCGGTGCCACAAAGACATTGCCGCTGCCTGTCTTGGCATGCTTGCCAACGGTGCTGCGGTGCTTCTTTTCGCCGTCGTAGTTAGCAAAGATGGTGCCGGCTCCAATGTTTGCACCCTCGCCAATTTCGGCATCCCCGACATAGGAAAGATGCGGAACCTTGGCACCAGCGTGAATCTTGGCATTCTTAGTCTCAACAAACGCCCCGATCTTTGCGCCAGCGCCAAGCTCTGTTCCGGGTCTGAGGTAGGAGAAGGGTCCCACGGTTGCTCCATCGTGCACCCTTGCGCCTTCCGCGTGGGTTCTCACAATGTTGGCACCACTGCCAACCTCCGTGTCCCGAAGGGTGGTGTCTGGTCCCACAACACTTCCAGGCCCGACGCGGGTAAGGCCGTGCAGCCTTGTTGAGGGCTTCAGCAGAACGTCCTGGCCCAGCTGGACAGTGACATCGATCAAGGTGCTGTTGGGTTCAAGGACGGTCACTCCAGCGAGCTGCCAAGCCCGGACAATCCTACGGTTTAGCTCTGCGGCCACCTCACTGAGCTGAACCCGGTCGTTTATACCGGCAACTAACCAATGATCTGAAATCACGTGGGCCTGAACCCCCTTGCCGGCTTCCAGCATGATGGCTGCCACATCCGTTAGGTATTTCTCTTTTTGGGCATTGTCGGTGGTAACTCTTGCCAGGGCTTCCTTCAAAGCAGGTCCATCAAAGCAATAGACCCCGGCATTGACCTCGGTGATTGCGAGCTGCTCAGCGTCTGCATCCTTCTGCTCGACAATCTCCTTGAGCGCGCCTCCAGAACGGACAATCCTGCCGTAACCATTCGGGTCATCCAGCTCGCAGCTGACCAGGGTCGCGGAATTGTTGGCCTCGCGGTGTCTCGCGACTAGCTCGCCAATGGACTGGGTGTCAAGCAGCGGGACGTCGCCAGAGAGCACCAATAGATCTCCATCAAAGCCCTTGGGGAGCGCATCAATTGCCGCTTCAACCGCCCTGCCGGTGCCAGGAATATCATCCTGCTCAGCAATTAACGTCTGTGGAAAGTGCTCGGCGATGTATCCCTCGATGTCGGACTTTTTGTGCCTGAGAACTGCGACCACATGATTGGCAGACAGTGAGTGTGCAGTTGCAAGCACGTGGCCAATAAGCGGCAAACCGGCGATCTCGTGAAGCACCTTTGGGATCTCGCTTTTCATGCGGGTGCCTTCGCCGGCGGCAAGCACCACCACAGCTAGTTGTCGCACTCAGCCTCCCAATCGCTTCCTGCTCCGCCCCTAGGATTCGAACCTAGACCGGACGCCTCCAAAGGGCGCCGTGCTGCCATTACACCAGAGCGGAACGAGGTAACCCTCGAAACCAAGTCTGCCAGAGAATTGCTACTGCTGTAGTTTCTGAGCCACCTCTAGCCAGCTTTGCTCCGATTGTTCTATCTCACTCCTGATCAAACTCTCTTTGGCAGCCAACTCACTCAGCACCTCGTAGTCGCTTTGGTCAGCCGCTGCTAATTCGAGGTGAACCGCTGTGAGCTGAGACTCCAACTTGGCAATTAGGCGCTCTAATCGAGCAGATTCCTTTTCAAGGTTTCTACGCTCTCCCCCAGAAAGTTCCTGAGATTGCACCTTCTTTGTCTCGGCAACCTTCTTGGGTTTCTTGAGCTGAAGGTACTGGTCGACGCCGCCTGGAAGGTGGCGGACCTTGCCATCTCCCAAGAGGCCATATTGGTTGTCAGTGACGCGCTCTAGCAGGTAGCGGTCGTGAGAGACAACAATGAGGGTGCCGGGCCAAATGTCCAAAAGGTCTTCAATGGCTGCAAGCATGTCGGTATCTAAGTCATTGGTGGGCTCATCCAGGATCAATACGTTGGGTTCGGTGAACATTAGCCGCAGCAGCTGAAAGCGTCTGCGCTGCCCACCCGAAAGGTCCTTGATCGGGGTCTGGAGTTCTTCCGACTTGAAGCCAAGCTGCTCGACCAGTTGGCCGGTCGGGATTTCCTTCTTGCCAACCACGAACGTCGTCTTTTCGCGCTTGATCATGTTGAAAATGCGGTCGTCGGCGTGCTGGTCTAGCTCTACGACATCCTGTGAGAGCTGGGCAAATTTCACAGTCTTACCGATCTTGACCCTGCCACTGGTTGGCGCAATCGCACCGGTCAGCAGCTTGATCAGCGTGGTCTTTCCCGCACCATTTGAGCCCACTAGACCGATCCGGTCAGCGGGTCCGAGTCGCAGCGTAATGTCCTTGAAAATCTCTTTGCCATCCGGGGTCTGATAACTGACGTCCTCGAGGTCGACTACGTCCTTGCCAAGGCGAGCGGTTGCTAATTTCGAAAGCTCAATTGAATCTCTTGGAGGTGGTTCGTTCCCAATCAGTTCCAGTGCCGCATCAATGCGAAACTTTGGCTTTGCGGTCCTTGCAGGTGCTCCTCTTCCTAGCCAAGCGAGCTCTTTGCGCAGCAGGTTCCGCCTTCTAGCGTCAATGGCGGCCTGTTGCCTGGAGCGCTCTGCTCGCTGCTGAACATAGGCGGCATAGCCTCCGCTAAATGGCTCTATGCGGCCAGAGACAACCTCCCATGTGGTGTTGCAGACAGCGTCTAGGAACCAGCGGTCGTGGGTGATGACAAGCAGGCCACCACTCGAGGCGTTCCATCTGGTCTTCAGGTGATTAGCGAGCCAGTTCACGCCGTCGACATCTAGGTGGTTCGTTGGCTCATCCAGCATGATCACATCGTGGTCCCCAGCCAGCAGTCGGGCTAGTGCGACCCTGCGGAGCTGGCCTCCAGAGAGGGTCCCGACACTCTGCTCCCAGTCAAGGTCGGCAACTAGGCCACCTAGGACATCTCGAATCTTTGGGTCCGCGGCCCACTCATACTCAGGACCATCTCCGACCACGACCTTGGCAACCGAAAGCTCTGGGTCAAAGACATCGGTTTGGGTCAAGAACCCGACCCTTAGGTTTCCACGATAGGTAACATTCCCCGAGTCAGGAACAAGCTGCCTGGAGAGAATCTTGATAAGCGTGGACTTTCCGTCACCGTTTCTTCCGACCACGCCAATTCGGTCTCCCTCGGCAATACCTATGGTTACCGAGTCAAAGACCTCGCGATTTGGAAAGCTGTGGGAGATGCTCTGAGCACCCAGTAGGTGAGCCACTAGTCGAGCCTCGCTCCGACCTGGTCGGTTTGAGTTGAGATAGTGAAGTGACCAAGGTCCGAAAGCTTGGCAGCTATCTCATCCGCCTGCTCTTTGGTGTCGGTCAGGAAATAAAGGGTAGGTCCAGAGCCGGTCAAAAAGCCCTGCTGGCCACTAACAAGCCCTGCATACTCGGCAAGTTCGGGTCTGAGATCAACTGCCGGTCCCCAGAGTGCGTTCTTACCTATCGGCAGTGTTCCATTCGAAAGCGCAGCTTTTGCTTCCTCTGGACTTAGAGACATTTCCCCGTTCGGACTTAGTCGATCAAATGCTCCAAAGACCTCTTTGGTGCCAAGCCCGTGGGGGCTGACCAGCAGCACAATGTGCTTTGTTGGCATGTCAGAAAGTCGCTCAAGTTCTATGCCGGTGTCCACACCAAGCGCAGTGCCACCTAAAAGCGCGAACGGCACATCAGAGCCAACCTTGGCCGCAACCTCACTCAGCTCAGCCATTTCTAGGCCGAGACTCCACTGCTCATTTAGTGCCAGTAGCGCAGCTGCCGCATCAGCGCTGCCTCCTGCCAGTCCGGCAGCAACCGGAACCTGCTTTATGGTCTCGAAGCGCATGGGCTGAGCCTCTATGCCTGCGAACTCCGCAAGCTTTTTTGCGGCAATAACGACTAGGTTTTCCTCACCCTTGGGCACCAGGCTGAGCTGCTCGGTAGGCAGGTCGCCTGTGGTGGTGACCTGCCATGTCTCAGCCGGGGTCACACCAACTCGCTGCCTAATCGCAAGCGACTGATAGATGCTTGTCACGGAGTGAAAACCATCAGGTCGCAGCGGACCCACCTCGAAGAAGAGGTTTATCTTTCCAGGGGCTGAGGCGTAAATCACTTGCTAGAGGCTACCCTGATGAATTCGGCTATGCCCAGCTCCTCGCCACGGGCGCTTGGTGAGATGCCGGCACGAAGCAAAATCTCCTCGGCCTGCTGGGCGCTTCCTGCCCAGCCTGCAAGCGCCTGCCTGAGAGTCTTTCGGCGCTGCGCAAAAGCCGCATCAATGACCTGAAAGACTTCTTTTCGTCCCTCTTTGGACTCGCCACGCTCGAAATAGACGAGCGCCGAATCAACCCCGGGGACTGGCCAAAATACGCTGCGGCCAATGTTTCCGGCTAGCCGGGCACTACCGAACCACTCCAACTTCACACTCGGCGACCCATACTCTTTGCCCCCTGGTCTTGCCGCCAGCCGGTGGGCCACCTCAGCCTGCACCATCACGAGAGCTCGCTCGATTGTTGGAAAGGTTTCAAGAAAGTGGAGCAGGACTGGAACTGAGATGTTGTAGGGAAGGTTTGCCACCAAGGCCGTTGGCACAATTGGAAGCTCGGAAACCCTGAGGGCGTCTGCCTCAACTAGCTCAAACGCCTTTCCCGAAAGAAAAGGGGCGAGTGTTCTGGGGAGAATTGAGGCCAACTTTGGATCCACCTCAACCGCAACCACCTTGTCGACAACCTCAAGAATGCCGAGGGTGAGCGACCCGAGACCCGGACCAATCTCGACGACCGTGTCGGTTTGCTTTAGCTGAGCAGCCGCGACAATCCTGCGGATGGTATTTGGGTCAATTACAAAGTTCTGACCAAGTTTCTTTGTTGGCCTCAGCTCTAGCTCTGAGGCAAGGCGCCGAATGTCGGCGGCCCCGAGCACTAGCTCTCCTCAGACCAAGAGCCATATACGGCCTCGGTGTTTTTGTTTATCTGGGTGGCGAGTTCCTCAGGGCTCTGGCCAAGGACGTGGGCCATGAATCTGAGGGTGTGGGGAACGAGATAGGGAGCGTTGGGCCTTCCCCGCATCGGCTCAGGGGTCAAAAACGGAGCGTCGGTCTCGATCAGGATCTGCCAAGGCTCACAGGCAATCAGAGCATCTCGAAGGTACTGATTCTTCTTGAACGAGATGTTCCCGGCAAAGGAGATGTACCAGCCGTTCTTCTTTGCAATTTCAACCAGCTCAACGTCACCAGAAAAACAGTGGAAGACCGTTTTTTCAGGTGCTCCGACTCTCAGCAGGGTCTTTACGACCTCATCGTGTGCCTCACGATCATGAATCTGCATAGCTATCGAATTTTCTTTTGCTATCTCGATGTGCTGTTCGAACGAGTGCTGCTGCAGGCCTAGCGCCTCTTCCCCCTCGGTTCGGAAAAAGTCCAACCCCGTCTCTCCGATGGCCCTAACCCTCGGCTTTGTTGCAAGCTGGGCAATCTCCGCGATTGCTTCGTCTAACTTCTCTTTGGTCTCATAAAGCGGTGCCTCGTTTGGATGAAGGGCCACGGCAGCTAGCAGCATGGGCTCTTTCTCGGCCTGGTTGGCTGACCACTTTGAGCTCTCCAGAGTTACACCTACCTGCACCGCACCCAACATGCCAACCTGACGCATTCGCTCAAGCTGTTCACTAACGCTCAAAGGTGAATCGCTGTCTGCTATTTCGAGGTGAGTGTGGTTGTCGTAGGTGCCGACTGTGAGCGGCTCGGGAAGATCTGGGTAGCGCTGCGGACGATTTTCGTTACCGTCGTAACTGACCCGAGTCCTTATTGGCTCAGTCATTTCTCTTCGACGCGGGGAAAGAGCGCCTCAAGCTCGGAGATCTTGATGCCAGCCTTGAGCTGCCCCCACTTTCCAGCATCGCCGATTGACTGGCTTGATAGATCTCCCAAGGACGAACCAATTGCGGCCCAGAGTTTCTCACAGGCCTTTGGCATCACTGGAGCCAGCAGCACAGCAAGCACTCTGAGGCCCTCGATGGACGTGTAGAGGACCGTTCCAAGGCGCTCGCGTGTGCTCTCTTCCTTGGCAAGCACCCACGGCTCCTGGGTGGTGATGTAGTTATTCAGCTCATCCACGAGCTTCCAGGTGCTGGCAATAGCCTCGTGTATTGCAACCCTGTCCATCGCTGCCTCTGCGCCCGAGACCGCTTGGGCAGCTACCTCCTGGACCTGCTTATCAGCGGGCTCGTATTCATGAGCTTGAGGAATTTCCGAGTCAAAGTAACGAGCGACCATCGCCACGGTTCTCGATGCGAGGTTGCCAAAGCCATTTGCAAGCTCAGCGGTGTAGCGAGCGGAGAGATCCTCCCAGCTAAAAGAGCCATCAGATCCAAACCCGATCGCCTTCATGAAGTAATACCGGAATGCATCGGAGCCAAAGACGTCTGTGATCTCATTGGGAGCAATGCCTGTGAGCTTGGACTTTGACATCTTTTCACCACCCACTAAGAGCCAACCGTGACCAAAGACCTGCTTTGGTGGCTCCATGCCAGCTGCCATGAGCATCGCCGGCCAAATCACAGCGTGGAAGCGGAGGATATCTTTTCCAACCACCTGCACATCAGCAGGCCATAGGGACTGAAGCTTCTCCTTATCGCTTCCATAGCCGATGGCGGTTATGTAATTCAGTAGCGCATCAAACCAGACGTAGGTGATGTGGGAGGAGTCCCATGGAATATCAATTCCCCAGTCAAATCTCTCCTTGGACCTTGAGATGGAGAGGTCACTAAGTCCAGAGCGGACAAACGAGACCACCTCGTTTCTTGCCGACTCTGGCTGAACAAATGTCGGGTTTTTCTCGTAGTGCTCAAGCAGGCGGTCTTGAAAATGCGAGAGCTTGAAGAAGTAATTGTTTTCATTGAGCTGTTCAACGGGCTTCGAGTGGATCGCGCAGACCCTTTGGCCCTCAAATTCTCCGCTGCCGTCGATGAGATCTGATTCGTTTTTGTACTCTTCACACCCCACGCAGTAGTTGCCCTCAAAAGAACCCTGGTAGATGTGACCGGCATCAAATAGCTGTTTGAGAAACTTTTGAACTGCCACCTTGTGGCGCTCTTCGGTGGTTCGAATGAAGTCCTGATTGTCAACGTCGATGGTCTCAAGCAGTGGCAGCCAAGAGTCCTTGACGAGCCTGTCGGTCCAAGCCTTGGGGTCGGTGTTGTTTCCAAGTGCGGTCCGAAGCACCTTTTCACCGTGCTCGTCGGTGCCCGTCAGAAGAAAAGAGGAATCACCACGCTGCCGATGCCAGCGGGTAATGACATCCGCTGCTACCTCGGTGTAGGCGTGCCCAATGTGAGGCGCATCATTCACGTAGAAGATGGGGGTTGTCACATAGAACGACTTGGGCACCGTGATATCTTAGGCTTTCAGCCGCAGCGCGTGCTCGTAGATTACGCTCTTTGACGCTCCGGTAACCCTCGCAAGCTCCGCCGCAGCAGCCTTCATTCCAACACCTTCGGCCGCGAGTTGCAGTGCCTTTTTTGCAAGCTCCTCGTAGTTGTGCTCCTCTGCCTGAGCACCCGCTATCACCAGCACCATCTCACCGCGCGGTTCACTCTTTGCCCAATCAACAAGTTCCTTCAAAGTGCCTCGCTCGGCGTGCTCAAACTTCTTAGTGAGCTCGCGAACTACAGCTGCCTGGCGTTCTTCTCCAAGAACCGAAGCGGCATCCTCGAGAGTCTCCAAAATACGGTGGGGTGCCTCAAAGAAAATCATCGTCCGCTCTTCCCTGGAAAGAGACTGAAAAAGCTTTTTTCGCTCTCCGCTCTTCCTGGGCAAGAAACCCTCAAAGGTAAAGCGATCTGTTGCCAACCCAGAGATTGCAAGCGCAGCAATGACAGCCGAGGGGCCCGGAATCACACTCACCTCGATCTCGGCCTCCGCGCAAGCCCTCACGAGGTTATAGCCGGGGTCAGAGATTGTCGGCATGCCTGCGTCGCTAACCAGAAGAACATCAGCATCTCTTGCAAGCTCAACGATCTTCGCTGCCGCATCGCGCTCGTTGTGGTCGTGGAGGCTGACAAGCCTCGCCTTGAGCGTGATGCCCAATGCTTTGGCAAGGTGAGAGAGATTTCTAGTGTCTTCACAGGCAATAACGTCGCTGTCGGCGAGCGCCGCTATCAGCCTAGGAGAGGCGTCGGAAAGGTTTCCGATGGGGGTTGCGGCGAGAACAAGCACGCTTAGCAAACTAGCATCTAAGCGTGATTTCAGCGCTAAACCGGTTGGCCCTTCGGGTGCACTCCTCCCGCAGCTTCACGTTGCTTGCGGGCTTTGCCATCACCGCACTTGGAGCACTGTTGCGCTTTGGCAATAACGCCAATCCTGCGACGCTGGTTTTTGATGAGACCTACTACGTAAAAGATGCCTACACTCTCGGTCTTTTTGGCTCTGAGCGGACCTGGCCAGAAGACGCCAACCTCGACTTCGAAGCCGGCAACACCGACGTCTTCGAACAGGTCGGCTCCTATGTAGTTCATCCCCCTTTTGGAAAGTGGGTAATTTTCCTGGGGCTTCAGCTATTTGGCGCTGATAGCCCATTTGGTTGGCGTTTCTCCACGGCACTTCTTGGGACATTGGTAATTCCGCTTGTGATCTTTATCGCATGGCGACTAATCGGCTCGAGAGTGTTTGCACTTCTTGCGGGACTGTTTATCGCGCTTGAGGGTCAGTCAATTGTGATGTCGAGAACTGCAATTCTTGACGGCATCCTCACCTTCATGGTCGTGCTTGGGCTAGCTATCTTGGTGATCGCAGATAGCTGGTGGCGAGAAAGAGTCGCAACCAAAGGCAGAGCACCACTAACGATCCAGCCCTGGCTGATACTCCTCGGAGTGGTCATGGGGCTTGCAAGCTCCGTGAAGTGGTCAGGAGTCTATTTCCTAGCCTTTTTTGGCATCTACACCTTTCTCTCAGATATCAGGCTTCGAAGAAAACTGAATCTTCGCCAATTCGGCGCATGGCTGCAAGGCGTTCTCAACGCGATAACTCTGCTGCTGTTTGGAATTGCCGCCTACATCATCAGCTGGTCTGGATGGATTCTTGGAACCGACGGCTGGGGCAGACAAGCCGAGGGTAGTTGGTGGCAATCGCTTTGGGCCTATCACCAAAATGCCTTCTCTTTCCACACGACTTTGGACAGCGAGCATCCCTATGAGGCAAACGCATTCCAGTGGCTTTTGGCGCTGAGGCCGACGGCCTTCTACTTCGAACGCTTTGAGGATGCCGAGATCTGTGGCGCGCTTGGAGACTGCACCGTCGCGATTACGGCAATCCCAAACCTGGTGGTCTTTTTTGGGGGGCTACTGGCCCTACTTTGGCTGTTGCCAAGAGTCTTCAGAGACCGTACCGCACTGGTGTTGGTCCTTGGGTTCCTTGCCGGCTGGCTCCCCTGGGTCATCTACCTCGACCGGACGGTCTTCCAGTTCTACACCGTCGTGCTGATGCCGTTTTTCGCAATTGCGCTGGCCTATTCTCTCCACCACTACTGGCGAATTGGAGTAATAAGGGGCTGGCAACTAAAACGTGAGCGCAGAATCAGCTACTTGGTGCTTGCCACGGTATTGGTGGCCCTCTACTTCACCAGCATCTGGATGGGGCTTGCGACCCCCGACTGGGTCTGGCGAATTCAGATGCTGCTCCCGATTTGGATCTAGCTCTTTTTCTCGCGGTTTTTGGACGTCGCCGCCAGCGACCAGATAGTGGTGACCAAGAGTGTGATGAGAATCACGAAAAGCGAAAGTTCGGTTCCAATCTCAGGAACCAGAGTTACTTTGTCGCCGCCATTGATAAACGGCAGTTCGTTCTTGTGGAGAGCGTGAATAACTAGCTTGATGCCAATCCAACCAAGGATGATGCTCAGCCCGATACCCAGATACTTGAGGCGCTCCATCAGACCACCGAGTAGGAAATAGAGCTGCCTAAGTCCCAGCAGGGCAAAGACATTCGCAACAAAGACGATGTAGGGGACATCGGTTAGGCCATAGATTGCCGGAATGCTGTCGAGGGCAAAGAGCAGATCAGTAAAACCAATCGCAATCATCACCATCAGAAGTGGGGTCGCAAGGCGCTTTCCAGAAACCTTGATGACCATCTTGTTACCGTGATACTCATCCGTTGATGGGATGAACTTCTGGATGGCAGCAATGATCTTCCCGCCGGAATACTCGCTGTGGCCGTTGTCTTTCAGCCCGTCGTAGGTGTCTTTGAGAATCTTCAGAGCTGTAAGCAGCAAGAAGGCTCCGAAGATGTAGAAAGCCCAGCTGAAGTTCTCAATGAACGCCGCACCAAGCAGGATGAAGATAAACCTCAAGACCAGCGCGAGCCCAACACCAATCAGCAGCGCCTGGCTCCGCAGCTCCCGTGGGACAGCGAACTGCGTGAAAATGACCAGGAAGACAAATACGTTATCGACCGAGAGCGACTTCTCGGTGATGTAACCGGCGAAATACTCCTGGGCAAATTGTGGACCCCAGACACCACCAACGACGAACGTGAACAGCAGCGCCAGAATGATGTAGATGGCCGACTGAATCGCAGACTCTCTAAAGGTCGGCTCGTGAGGGTTTCGAACCTGGTAAATAAAATCGACGGCCAAAACGGTCACCAGGATCACGATGGTCGCGACCCAGACCCAAATATCTACGTTCATTACTCCCTAAGAATGAGGGTGGAATAAACCCTCTGTCACCATTGTAGATAGTGTTATCTCCCCTACAGAGAGCGTTGATGAAAGTACTCGTATCAGGTTCCAGCGGCCTAATCGGCACGGAACTTATAAGGCAGCTCCAGGCCTCCGGTCACCAACCTATTCGTCTTGTCAGGAAACCACCCAAGAGTGACAACGAGTTGCAGTGGTCACCTCAGGAGGGGAAAATCCCAGAGGGCATCATGAATCAAGTTGATGCCGTGGTGAACCTAAATGGCGCGACTACATCCCGTATTCCTTGGACGCCGGGCTATGTAAAGAAGCTGATTAGTTCCAGACTTCTCTCGACCAGGCTGTTGGTGGAGGCGATTAACACCGCAGAGACTCCACCAAAGGTATTTGTGTCTGGTTCTGCAGAGGGTTACTACGGCAATGGCGGTGACAAGGTACTTACTGAGGAAAGCCCCCTTGGGACAGGCTTTATGGCGGAGCTATCGAACGACTGGGAGCAGGAGGCCAAAAAGGCCAAAATCCGCACGGTTCTGATCCGCACCACCCTCGCGATGAGTAAAAACGCGATAGCTCTCAAGCTCATCAAGCTGATGATTAGCCTGCTATTTGTGAAGTCGTTGGGAAACGGGAAGCAGTGGTGGGCATGGATCACAGTCGAGGATCACGCTAGGGCGATAGTTCACCTGATTGAGAACCCCAATGCAGAGGGGCCCTACAACCTCGTCGCTCCCGAGCCGGCAACCTGCGAGCAGATTTTTGCTGCCCTTGGCAAGGAGCTCAAGAGGCCAAACCTCATAAGAATTCCAGCCTGGGCAATGAGGCTGACTGCAGGTTCAGCGGCCGATCAGATCCTTCTTACATCGCACCGGATGAGCGCAGAAAAACTGCTGGCTACTGGATTCCAGTTCAACCACCCAACCCTTAGCCAGGCGGCAAGCTACACCGTTCGCTAGTTACTTAGCTGCTGG
>JBMUBK010000009.1:0-23690 GCA_049457355.1 Aquiluna sp. | reverse complement strand
CGAAGTCCTCATAGCTCCATTCGGAATCAACCCAGGGTGCAATCAGGATCAGCCTTTTTGTCATCTGCTGCCAGGAGCTTTGCTGCGCAATCGTGAGAGCTAGTCCTCCCCCGGCAGAGTCGCCAGCGATTACAACCGGCAGTCCAAGGCCCGCAACATCCTTACGAACAAGCTCCAGAAAACCAAGTGCATCATCGACGTTGTGCCGAGAGGCAAGGCCATATCGAGGCACAAAGACCGTGGATGAGGTCTCACGAGCAATCTTGCCAATTAGGTCCCAATGTTGTTTGGCAATCGGCTGGACGTAGCCGCCGCCGTGGAGGTAGACGACAACACGTTCACTTGGATTTGAGCCCTTAACCACGTGCAGCGGGAAGCCACCAACGATTTAGCTTTCAATGCTTAGCCCTCTTAGTTGCTTACTTGTTGGCAGGGCAGGTGGTCGGGCGGGCCTGCCGAGCTTGGTGAGACCTAGCTTCTTCTTGGCCATGAAGAAAAGCCAAACGATTCTCATAACCGGACTCACTTCTGGCACCTTGCGCAGTAGTAGAGCTTTCTTGTTGCCATCAGCTCAAGGGTCACCTCATGCCCGCACTCCCTGCACGGCTGTCCCTCTCGCTTATAGACGTAGTAGCGGTCGGCGAGCTTTGGCCTCCCCTTTAGGTGACCCTCACGGGTGAGCATCAGACCGGTCCGAACCCCTATTGGCATGAGTGTCACGCTGTCTTGCCAAATCTGCTCGGCAAGCTCTAGAGGCAAGAGGTTGCCTGGAGTGTGGGGGTTGATGGAAGAGCGAAAAAGAAGCTCCGCGCGATAGACATTGCCGATGCCGGCAATCACGCTCTGATCCATGAGCTGCTGCCCCACCGCAGTCTTTCTGGATGTCAGCTTGGAAATGAAACGCTCGCGCTCAAAGCCTTTGCGGTCAGGCCGCAGAGGATCGGGGCCAAGCCTTGATTGAACGCTTTTGATACCTGCCTTGTCGATAACCTCGCAAGCAGTAGGACCGCGCAGATCAGCCGTCATGCCGGGAAGTTCAAACCTAGCCCTGACTTGACCTGTGACCTCGGGGGTGTCGCCGGCAGTGAAGCGCCATTTGCCATAAATGCCCAGGTGAATACGAATTGCCAGGTCGTCAAAGTGCAAAAACAGCTGTTTACCCCAGGCATCGGCCTTGGTTAGTTCTCGGCCTGAAACAAGCTGAGCGTCGGTGAACCTGCCCTGGGGAGAACTGATGGCTAACTTGCTGCCAAGAAATTCTTTTTGAAACCTCTTGGCGATGCGGTGAACGGTATGACCCTCGGGCATTGCTAATAAATAACTTCGCCGGTTGCCTCGAAGTGGGAAATCTTGCCAATGCGTCTCACGTGACGCTCGTCATTAGAGAAGGGCTCGTCGATGAATATCTTCACCAGCTCCAAGACTTCTTCTTTGCTGTGTTGGCGAGCGCCGAGAGCTACGACATTGGCATCGTTGTGCTCGCGAGCAAGCCTTGCAGTCGATTCATTCCAAACCAGTGCCGCACGGATGCCGCTGACCTTATTTGCGGCCATTTGCTCTCCGTTACCACTTCCACCAAGAACTATGCCCAGGGCCGCAACGCCTTCACGCTGGTCTTTGGCGACCCCCTGAGCAGCCGCAATGCAAAACCCCGGGTAATCATCGAGTGCGTCATACTCCTTGGGTCCGTGATCGATTAGCTCATGTCCGAGAGCTGACAGCTCAGAGACCAGGTAGGCGCTGAGCTCCATGCCCGCATGGTCGGTAGCAATGTGAATGCGCAACTATCCCATCCTCTTCTCTATCTCACTCAGCTCTTGATCAGCATTATCAGTTCGAACCAAGACTGTCTCGCCCTTGGTGGTCACAAGCTCAATCACCTCACCCGAGCTTGGCAAAAAGGCAACTTTCTTTCCCGAAACCCTCAGCCCCAGACCTCCATAAGACTTCCAGCTGGCCTCGGTCTTTCGAATACTCTCAATGTCTCCATAGCCCACCCGAAACATAGGAATACCCCTGAGGTAGACGGTGAGTTCGTTACCCACCTCAAGCCTTGGCTTTGCGAGAAACAGAATCAGCAACACCGCAACGGGCGCGAGGACAACCAGAAAAGGAAAAGTGAGTGTCGACTCACTGGCATCGAGCAGACCCACCTGAGAGTCAATTGCCGCCACCTGAATACCGGCCATGGTTGCAAACAAAACCCCGGTTACTAGCATCAAGACAACCCTGATGGTCGAAGGAATCTTGGGGTAGAGAATTACCAAGGCCCAGATAACGCCTGGAACCAAAAACGCAGCTCCTGCCCAAATCAGGTGCTCACTAAGTGGCGCAAACCCATCAGCCTGACCGCTCGGGCCCCAGTGGGTTGCCACGGGGTCAGGAAGCATTCCGCTTGCCGCTAGTGAATTTGCCCACCAGTAGAACCATGCGAAACCGGCTGCTGGAATCAGAGCCAAAAGGGTTGAGAGTTGTCTTTGCACCCTTCCAGCCTAGAGCCACCCGTAGGCTAGTTGCGGTCATTAACCCCGGTGCCCTTTGGGCCATAGACAAAGACGTATGGAGATTAGATGCCAGGCGAGAACCTAACCCGCGAAGAGGCAAGCCAGAGAGCTCAGCGACTAAGCGTTGAAAGCTACCTAGTTCAACTAGATGTCACGACAGATGACAAGACATTTCAGTCCAAGACCACAATTCGCTTCGGCTGCAGCGAAGTGGGCTACGAGAGCTTCATCGATGCCCAAACTGCGAGCGTGGAAAAGATTGTTCTAAATGGAGAGGCCCTTGACCCCAAGGTCTTTAGCGACAACACCCGCATCACACTCCCCGCTCTGAAAAGCGAGAACGAGCTCTACATAGAGGCCACCGGCAAGTACTCAAATTCTGGTGAGGGACTGCACCGCTTTGTAGATCCCGTGGATAACGAGGCCTACCTCTACACCCAGTTTGAGGTGCCTGACTCAAGACGCATGTTCCCCGTTTTCGAGCAGCCTGACCTCAAGGCAACCTTTGAGTTCCAAATCACCGCCCCCAGCTACTGGAAAGTGATTTCAAACTCCCCCACCCCAGAGCCTGAGCAGCTAGATCAAACAAAGAGCATCTGGCGTTTTGCCCCGACCCCCAGAGTGTCTAGCTACATCACAGCTTTGATTGCCGGACCCTACACCGAGTGGCGGGATGAGCTAACAAGCTCAGATGGCCGTGTGATCCCCCTTGGAGTCTTCTGCCGCGAGTCGCTGGCCCAGTACATGGATGCCGACTACATATTCCAAAAGACCAAGGACGGCTTCGAGTTCTTCGAAAAGCTATTTGATTATCCATACCCCTTTGAGAAATACGACCAGCTATGGGTGCCGGACTTCAACGCCGGCGCCATGGAAAACGCCGGTGCGGTCACCTTCACGGAGAACTATGTATTCCGCTCAGCAGTGACCGATGCGATCAGAGAGCGCCGGGTCGTCACCATCCTGCACGAGCTAGCGCACATGTGGTTCGGCGATCTGGTGACGATGAAGTGGTGGAACGACCTCTGGCTCAACGAGAGCTTTGCCGAGTACGTATCCACCCTGGCAACCGCCGAGGCTAGTGAGTGGAAAGAGGCCTGGACCACTTTCGCAGCTTTGGAGAAGAACTGGGCCTATCGCCAGGATCAGCTACCTTCCACCCACCCAATTGTTGCGACCATCAACGACCTCGAGGACGTCCAGGTCAACTTCGATGGCATCACCTATGCAAAGGGAGCCTCGGTTCTAAAGCAATTGGTGGCATGGGTCGGCAGGGACGAATTCTTCAGAGGAGTCGCCTCCTACTTCAAGAAGCACCAGTGGCAAAACACAGAACTTCGAGACCTGCTTGTTGAGCTCGAAAAAGAAAGCGGCCGCGACCTAAGTCACTGGTCCAAGCTCTGGCTCGAAACTGCAGGGGTGAACACCCTGAAGCCCGAGATCGAAGAAACCGAAGGAAAAATCAGCTCCTTCAAGGTGATCCAGACCACCCAGGAGGGCCACGACTACCAGCGCCCGCACCGGATGGGCATCGGGTTTTTCTCCCTCGAATCCGGCAAGCTCAAGCGCACCCATCACCTCGAGCTTGACATAGATGGCCCCGAAACTGAGGTTTCCCAGCTCCACGGAATGGCAAGGCCGGACCTGGTGCTGCTCAACGATGCAGATCTTGCCTATGCCAAGGTCAGGCTCGATGAGCCCTCAAGGCTCGTTGCCATGGAGAACCTCAGCGGCATTGAGGATTCACTTGCGAGGACGCTTGTGTGGACAGCTGCATGGGATGCAACCCGAGACGGCGAGGCTCCCGCAAGAGACTTCATCAAGCTCGTTCTTAGGCACATCGCCTCAGAAACTGAGTCCACCACCGTTACTACCCTGCTGCGGCAGCTAATCACGACCGGCAACCTTTACGTCCACCCGGGCGCTCGCGAGCAAGCCCTGACCGAGATTGCAGATGGCCTAATCTCGCTTGCCGAGAGTGCGAAACCAGGTTCGGACAACCAGCTTCAATTCGCGAAGTTCGTACCCCAGTTCGCTCGCACCAGCGCTCAGTTGGATTGGCTAAGTGGTCTCTTGGATGGAACTAAAGAGATCAGTGGTCTGAAGGTGGACCAAGACCTGCGCTGGGAGCTTCTCACCGGTCTTGTCGTCGGCGGAGCTGCCGGCGAGAAGGAAATTGCCAAGGAGCTTGCAAGCGACAACACTGCTGGAGGCCAGAAGTTTGCAGCTGCCTGCAGGGCTGCGATTCCAACTGCCGAGGGCAAGGCGGAGGCATGGCGGGTGCTAACCGAGACCGAGGACTACAGCAACACCCTGGTAAACAGCGCATCACTGGCATTTGGCCGGGTCAACGACCTAAGCCTGCTAGAGCCATATGCCAAGGCGTACATGGAAGTTGCCTTGCGAATTTGGAACGAGCGCAGCTACCACATCGCCTCATATCTACTAACTAACCTCTACCCAATCCAGCTTGCAAACGAGGGGCTAAAAGAGCTGACGGAGAAGCTGATTGCCAGCGCAGAGGTGGCAGAAAAGCCTGCGTTGCGTAGGGTATTGGTAGAAAACCTTGCCGGACTCGAAAGAGGACTCAAGGCCCAATTGGCAGATGCTTAGGAGCTAAGAAAGATGAATTTCGAAGAATTCCTCGCCCAGTGGTCGCTGGTTATCTCGGTTTCAGCCATCATCCTCGGGGCAATCGTCGTGCGCGTGCTGCTTCGAATCGCAACCAAGCGCGCTGTGAAGACCATTGTCGCTGGCGTGAACCGCGCTCAAAAAGACGATCGTCTAGACGCCGTTATGGTCGAGCAGAGGCTAGCCCAACGAACTAAGACCATTGCATCGGTGCTGGATAACTTCACCACCTGGGCAATCACCATCACAGCGCTTGTAATGGTTCTAAGTGAATTCGGAGTCAATGTAGGCGCTCTAATTGCAGTCTCCACAGTCCTAGGAGCCGCCATTGGCTTTGGCTCACAGTCACTTGTCAAGGACCTGCTCAGCGGAATCTTCATCGTCTTTGAGGATCAGTATGGCGTGGGCGACTGGGTAGACCTTGATGGTGTATCCGGCGAGGTTGAGAGAGTTGGCCTCCGGGTTACTGAAGTAAGGGACATCCACGGCACCCTCTGGTTCGTGCGAAACGGTGAGATTCTCAAAGTTGGCAACTCATCGCAGGAGTGGGCCGCATCGCTTCTCGACTTCGCTTTCGCCTATGACAACGATGTTGACAAGGTTGAATCGATCATCAAGGAGACCGCTCAGGCCATGCGCAAGGATCAGGAGTGGGCCGACATCATGACATCAGAGGCTGAAGTCTGGGGCATGCAACACGTATCGGGAGAACAGTTCATTCTCAGGACATCTATCCGCACCCTGCCAAACCAGCAGTGGTCAGTGTCCAGGGAGCTAAGAAAGCGCTGCAAGGCAGCCTTCGACAAACAGGGCATCACCCTTCTCGAGGCGCAGAAAATCAACTTAGCCAAGTAATTGCAAACTCTCTTTGAGCGCATTGGCGGAAGCGCCACATTTGAAAAACTAACCGCTGAGTTTTATCGCGGCGTTGCCCAGGACCCGCTTCTGAAACCCATGTATCCCGAGGAAGACTTGGGTCCGGCCGAGCGAAGACTAAACATGTTTTTGCAGCAGTACTGGGGAGGGCCCGACACCTACCAGCAAGAACGCGGGCACCCACGACTCAGAATGCGGCATGCGCCCTACCGAATCGGCCCGCAGGCCAAAGCCGCCTGGCTAGGTCACATGAGAAGAGCCGTTGACTCTCTAGAGCTTTCGCCGGTGGATGAGGGCGAGCTCTGGGACTACCTGGAGCGAGCTGCAACCGCCATGCTCAATACCTTTGAGGATTAGACGATCTTGAAGCTTTGCTTCGAGAGCACGTGTCCATAGGCAGAGCTCAACCGGACCCAGCCTTTTGCGGTGTAGACCCTGATTTCTTCACCTTTTTGCATGAAGCCCAGTCCGGCCATTGCGAAGGCTGCTGCCCCGGGAAGGTGAAACTCCAGGCTCACCGTTTTCCCCCATATCCCAAGCCTGACCTTGGCAGCGATTGAGCTTCCAACCGAGGAGGGAAGGGTATTTGCAACCTCGGCGATGCCATCTTTGGCCCACTGAGTGATCTGCTGCTGCGAAATCGTGCCGGTCTCCACCCAGTCCTGCCGTGGTGGTGTGACTCCACTCCAAGCGGCGCGCATAGTTGTGGTTGGAAGTGCAAGCTCAAGACCTTCAGTCATGGCCGATGCGAGTCGCTCTTGAATCGAGGCAATTGAGTAGGTTGCATCCAGCTCGGTTTTTTCAAGCTTCATAGTTCTCAGCCCCAGCACGGTTGGACCATCACCCATCAGGGATCCAGAGAAGATCGGCGAAACGTAGACAGCGAGAATGTCTCCAAAAGCGCGAAACTTCACGCACCCGTCGTCGTCTAATTTTCTTGCTCTGGTTAGGTAGGAGGAAAGGTCCTCCATGTCGCGGGAGTCTAGAAAGCGAATGCTGTTTGTCATGGCGAAACTAAACTAGCGGCTCTGGAGGTATTCCCATGAGCGAGCCAAAGATTCCATCCGACCCAACCGCGGATCTGCTCGATGTCCTGAAACTGAAAAGGCAGTCCGATACTGACTTCGTGGGAAGGACGCAGTGGATGCCACACGGCCGGGTATTTGGTGGGCAAGTGCTCGCCCAGTCGCTCGTCGCCGCCATGCAGACCCTCCCAGAGACCCGACGAGTTCATTCCCTCCACAGCTACTTCCTCAGAGCAGGAGACATCAACCAGGAGATTCGTTTCGAGGTAGAGATCCTTCGAGATGGACGGTCGTTCAGTGCCAGAAGGGTCAAAGCACTCCAAGCCGATAAGCCCATTTTCGTTCTAAGCGCCTCCTTTCAAGACGCAGCAGGTGGTCTAGAGCACCAGGAGCAAATGCCAAAAAATCTTCCTGACCCAGAGTCTCTGCCGAGCGCAAAAGACCTATTGGGCCAGCTTGACCACCCCGCGACGAATTACTGGGCTAATGCAAGGCCCTTTGACCTCAGGCACGTAACAGAGCCGGTCTACCTCAAGCCGGCCAAAGAGCAGTCTGCGGACCAGATGATTTGGTTTAGGTCAATTGGCGAGGTCCCTTCCGATGATGCCGTTCAAACCGCTGCTCTGGCATATGCCTCGGACTACACAATCCTCGAGTCAATCCTGAGAAAGCACGGTCTCTCTTGGGCGCATCCAGGATTGAACACCGCGAGCCTGGACCATGCGATGTGGTTTCACGAGAAGCCCAATGTGAATCAGTGGATGCTCTATGTTCAACACAGCCCCTCCGCCTCAGGAGGCAGAGGATTGGCTTTTGGGTCAATCTTTTCCAAGGATGGAAAGCTTCTAGCCTCTATTGCCCAGGAGGGCATGGTTAGAGTCCCCGAATACCGCTAGTCGCGAGTGAGCCTGCGATAGCGGCTGCGGTGCGGCTTTGCGGCATCAGGGCCAAGCCGCTCGATCTTGTTCTCCTCGTAGGCCTCGAAGTTACCCTCAAACCAGTACCAGCGATCTGGGGTTTCATCATCACCTTCGTAGGCGAGGATGTGGGTCGCAACTCGGTCCAAAAACCAGCGATCGTGAGTGATGACCACGGCACAACCGGGGAACTCAAGAAGCGCATTCTCCAAAGAGGCCAGGGTCTCAACATCTAGATCGTTTGTGGGCTCATCGAGTAGCAAGAGGTTGCCACCTTGCTTCAAAGTGAGCGCTAGGTTCAGGCGGTTTCGCTCACCACCGGAGAGCACTCCAGCCTTCTTCTGCTGGTCAGCACCTTTGAAACCAAAAGCAGCGACATATGCCCTGGAAGGCATCTCAACATTGCCGACCTGAATGTAGTCGAGGCCTCCAGAGACCACCTCCCACAAAGACTTTTGAGGGTCGATGCCCGCGCGATTCTGGTCTACATATGAAATCTTTACCGTCTCGCCGACCTTGAGCTCTCCCCCATCGATCTGCTCTAGGCCGGTGATGCACTTAAACAGCGTCGACTTTCCAACACCGTTCGGGCCAATGATTCCAACAATTCCGTTTCGAGGAAGTGTGAAGGAAAGGTCCGTGAATAGTTTCCTGTCGTCGAACCCTTTGGCGATTTTCTTCGCCTCGATAACAACGTCTCCAAGTCTTGGACCTGGAGGAATCTGGATCTCTTCGAAGTCGAGCTTCCTGGTCTTCTCCGCCTCAGCTGCCATCTCCTCATAGCGAGCGAGTCGAGCCTTGCTCTTGGTCTGCTTGGCCTTTGGTGTCGACCTGACCCACTCAAGTTCATCCTTGAGGCGCTTTTGAAGCTTGGCGTCTTTCTTGCCTGCAACCTCTAGTCGTTCAGCCTTCTTCTCGAGGTAGGTCGAATAGTTGCCCTCGTATGGGTAGGCGCGACCTCTGTCTAGCTCCAAGATCCACTCGGCGACATTGTCAAGGAAGTACCTGTCGTGGGTAACTGCCAGCACCGCACCCGGATACTTCGCAAGGTGCTGCTCTAGCCAGAGCACGCTCTCTGCATCGAGGTGGTTCGTAGGCTCGTCCAGGAGCAATAGGTCTGGCTTTTGGAGCAGGAGCTTGCAGAGGGCGACCCTTCTTCGCTCACCACCTGAGAGGTTGGTGACGGGCAGGTCGCTCGGTGGGCAGCGCAGCGCATCCATGGCCTGCTCAAGCTGATTCTCCAGGTCCCAGCCGTCGGCTGCATCTATGTCTTCCTGAAGCTTTCCCATTTCTGAGAGCAGGGTGTCGTAGTCGGCATCTGGATTAGCGAGTTCAGCACTGATCTCGTTGAAGCGGTCGATCTTGCCTTTGAGCTCGCCTACCGCCTCTTCGACGTTACCTAGAACTGTCTTTTCCTCATTCAGTGGTGGCTCCTGCAGCAGAATGCCCACGGAGGCGCCTTCTGCCAATCTTGCCTCGCCATTTGATGGGTTATCGAGACCGGCCATGATCTTTAGGACCGAAGACTTACCTGCTCCGTTAGGACCAACGACACCGATTTTCGCGCCTGGATAAAAGGCCAGTGTCACATCGTCAAGGATGACCTTGTCCCCATGCGCCTTGCGCGTTTTGATCATCTGATAAATGAATTCAGCCAATTTCTACCCAATCAATTGAGAGCGAGGAAAACCCTCTTCGCCACATGCTCGGGATAGTTTATCCCAGTGTGTTAGGCCCAAGGGCCTTGCAAATGCAGTGGCAAAGAGGGTCTTGGGATCCAGTGGGTATTGGGGGCGCATGGATCCCTCGAAGGCTAAGCGGGTTGAAGCTCAGCCTCCGAATCTTCCTGCTCCTCTTCGGCAGGCTCGGCCCTTCTGAACTCCGTGGTGCCGAAGGTGAGGTCGTGTCCGATTGCCTCGGCATCGATTTCCACCGAGGTGCCGCTTCGCTCGCCGTTGTCCCAGTCGCGAACCTTCAGCCTGCCCGAGACGACGACTCGGTCTCCCTTTGCAAGAGATGCGTGGGAGTTCTCGGCCAGCTTGCGGAAACTTGAGACGCTAAACCAATTGGTCTGATCGCTTATCCACTTTCCGCTCTCAGAGTCGAACCTGCGCTGAGGTGCTGCGAGGCGAAAGCTAAGCACGCTGAGTCCAGTTTCGGTTTCAATGAGCCTGGGGTCCGTTGCTATTAGTCCACGAACTACAAGATGTTCTGCCATGAGATTTCCTAACTCTTTAGATGGGCGTTAGTTTGCCCAGCATCGATTGGTTAGGAAAGAGGGTTAGCGCTACCTGTGGATAACTTGGCTATTTGACCAGGTGTGCAAAGCTCTGTCGCACCTTGCCAACCTTGGGAGCAACAACTGCAACGCAGTAGCCCTGGGTCGGGTTGTTCGCAAAATAGTCCTGGTGGTAGTCCTCGGCAGGATAAAACTTCTCGAGTTCGGCAATCTCGGTGACGACCCTGCCTCCCCAAACCTCATTCGCCTTTGCGACCGCGTTCTCAAACAGCTCGCGCTGCTCTGGGGTCTCATAGAACATGGCGGAGCGGTACTGTGTCCCGATGTCGTGACCCTGCCGGTTTAGCTGGGTTGGGTCATGAACTGTGAAGAAAACATCCAAAATGGTCTCGCGGGAAATGACCTCTGGGTCAAATTCAATTGACACCACCTCGGCATGGCCAGTGGTGCCATTACAGACACTCTCGTAGTTGGGGTTTGGATCGTGGCCACCGGCGTAGCCACAGGTGACGTCGCTAATTCCCTTTAGTTGTATGTACGCAGAGTCAAGGCACCAGAAACAACCGCCGGCGAGAGTGAATTTTTCCATTGCAGTCATAAACTTTCCCCAGTGGTAATTCATTCCACTTATGAAAGGTATGGCGCAGCCTAATTGACCCAAAAAAACCCGACGCTAGGCGTCATCTATGCCCTGATTGCGGCAATTCTCTTTGGCATTAACGCCTCCACCACCAAAGTCATAATCACAAGTGGAATCACGCCTGAGCAGGTCGTCTTTTTTCGTTCGCTAAGTGCGGGACTCATCGCCCTCACCTGGGTGCTGTTCACTAACCCAAAGAGCATGAAGGTTCCCGCCAGGCTCGTTCCGAGGCTGCTTCTATTGGGTGTCGTGGGTGTTGGCATGCTGCAGTGGACCTACAGCCAGGCCGTGTACTACCTACCTATCGGAATCGCGCTCCTAATCGAATACACCGCAGTGCTTTGGGTGCCCATAATCGCGCTGTTGATTTTCAAAGAGAGAGTCGGGAAGCAGATCTGGCTGGGTGCCGCACTGGTGCTGATTGGCCTTTCGGTGGTCGCAAATATTTGGGACTCGGAGCTCAACCCGATTGGGGTGCTATTCGGCTTCGCGGCAGCAGCCTCGCTTACTACACACTTCCTGACTGGCGAGCGGGTTCAGCGTTACCTACCAACTAATGTCACGATGGCCTACGGCATGTCCATAGCCACCCTTTTCTTTCTGCCGTTTTCAGACCTGGGTTCACTCAGTCCTGAGATCTTGGGAGCAAGTGTCGATCTGGGCGGCAATCTTGCCGGCACGGTGGTACCGCTATGGGTTGGGCTTATCTTCATGGGAGTGTTTGGCTCTTTTGCGCCGATGGCACTTATCTACCTAGCACTTAGAAACCTCTCCGCAACACTCGTGGGAGTGGTTGCTACCGCGGAAACAGTGCTTGCGGCCCTGTTTGCACTGTGGTGGCTTGGGGAGACGATTTCTGGGACCCAGTCTCTTGGGGGTATCGTGGTCATCGCAGGAATTCTTCTTGCCCAGACCGCACGTAAACAAAAAGCAGTGAAAGTAGTTGATTAGACATGGCCACAATGGAGCTCACGCTCGAGAATTTCGAAACCACAGTCGCCCAGGACGGAATCACATTCGTTGATTTCTGGGCTGAGTGGTGTGGGCCATGCAAGATGTTTGGCCCGATCTTTGAAAAAGCGGCTGAGGACAACCCTGAGATCCGCTTCGGCAAGGTCGACACCGAGGCTCAGCAGCAGCTCAGTGGAATGGCCGGGATTAGCTCGATTCCAACCCTGATGATATTTCGCGATGGCATCCTGCTCTTCAACCAGGCAGGAGCCCTCCCCGGACCTGCCCTGACGGAACTAATTGGCAAGGTGAAAGAGTTGGACATGGACGAGGTCCGAGCCGAAATCGCCAAGCAGGCAGAGACAGCGCCAGAGAACTAGTAAAAACTCTTAGAGGGAGCCGCCAGATGCGCAATAACTCCCTTGCCATGCTCGCAACGATCGTGAGCATTGCGATTTTGGCTTGGTGGATTGGCTTTTTTGACCCCACGACCTGCACCCCAGATGTTCAACAGGCAGGTTGGACCTCTTGCGAAGAGATCGCCCGAGATAGAAACATCGCCCTGGGCGTTCTCATTGGGCTAGTTGTTTTCGTGGTGAGCTTTCTGGCAATTCGCTCTCGCAAAAAATAGCTACAAGATAGCCGCTGTGTCCAGATAAGGAAGCTCTTCGAAGGCATGAGCGACTGCGGGGTGGGTTACCTTGCCCTCATGGGTGTTTAGGCCCAGAGCTAATGCCGCATCGTCCTTGAGCGCCTGTTGCCAACCCTTGTTGGCAAGGGCGATTACGTAGGGCAGGGTGGCATTCGTTAGTGCCCTCGTGGAGGTGTTTGGGACGGCCCCGGGCATGTTTGCCACGCAGTAGTAAACGCTCTGGTGAACCGCGAAGGTGGGCTCGTCGTGGGTGGTAGGACGGGAGTGCTCAAAGCAGCCGCCCTGATCAATAGCAATGTCAACCAGTACAGACCCCGGCTTCATGCCCTTCACCATCTCATCGGTGACAAGCTTTGGGGCCTTCTCTCCAGGAATCAAAACCGAACCTATAACTAGGTCCGCATCGGCCAGCTGCTCGGCAATCTCGTAGGAGGTTGAAACCCGAGTCTGAACCTCACCATTGAATCGCTCCTCAATCTCCCTCAGCCTTGGCAGGGACAAATCAATTACAACCACGTCGGCACCCATGCCGTTTGCGACATAGGCAGCCTCGGTCCCGGCAACTCCCCCGCCAATCACGACTACCTTCGCGCGTGGAGTTCCTGGAACCCCACCCATCAAAACTCCCAGACCACCCTGGGTCTTCATAAGTTGGAATGCACCGATTTGAGCGGAAAGCCTTCCGGCAACCTCGCTCATCGGCTGCAACAAGGGAAGAGACCTGCCAATCTGCACGGTTTCGTAGGCGATGGCGGTGGTTCCTGAGGCAAGCAGGGCGTCAGTGCATGGCCTGGAGGCGGCGAGGTGAAGGTAGGTGAAGAGCACCTGGCCCTTACGCATCAACTTGTACTCCGGCTCAATCGGCTCCTTGACCTTCACGATCATCTCTGCTTCAGCCCAGACCTTTGCCGCATCCGATGCAATCTCAGCTCCGGCTCTCATGTACTCGTCGTCGCTAAAACCGGACCCGACGCCTGCGCTTTTCTCAATGAGAACCTTGTGACCGCGCTGGGTTAGCTCGTGCACTCCGGCTGGCGTCATTGCCACCCGGTTCTCGTTGTTCTTGATTTCCTTTGGGACACCTACAAGCATTTAGAGCTCCTTGAAATTTGTCCTATTTTTGCAAGATGTTCGTGAGAATTACATTTGGCTTGAATTTTCTGCAGAATCAAACTAGTTTTTTAGAGATAAATCAAATTTGGGAGGAAATCACGGTGCCCGAACCGAAGAAAATTCAGGCCCAGGTCTCACTGGATGAAACCGATCGCGAAATCCTCAGGCTGCTCTCGACTAACGGCAGGCTTTCAAACTCGGATCTGGCGAGCCAGGTAGGGCTTGCTCCCTCCACGTGTTTGGTTCGAGTGCGGAGGCTGGTAGATGAGGGAGTCATTAGGTCCTTCAGTGCGGAGGTATCGCCCGAGGCAATTGGTCTTGAGCTGCAGGCTTTGATTTCGGTGACGCTAAGGGCGGGAGCCAGAGCCAATCTCGCGAGCTTCATGCAGCAGATGCGGGAGCACCCGCAGGTGGTTCAGGTGTTTTTCTTGGGTGGCCAAGAGGACTTCATCGTCCATGTGGCGGTAGAAAACTCGGAGGCAGTTAGAGAGTTCGTGCTAGAGCAGCTCAGTAACAATGCATCGGTGGCAAACACCAGAACGAACATCGTCTTCGACCATCATCACAAGGGGCCAATTAGCTAGAGTTAGCGAAGGTCGAAGGAGACACTAATTGACTACCGCTATGCACTCTCCCGGTGAAGACAACGGGCTAAGGGATGCAATTTTTGAATACGCAACGCAACGCCTTGATTACAACCCTCCTCCCCTAGACGGACCCCAGACCTTCGAGCAGCTATCCAAGCAAGCAGGTCTCACGATTACCGAGGAGGGCCTGGGGGGCGACAAGGCTCTCGAGGTCTTCGCGAATGTCCTAGCACCGGCCACCATCTCCACCGACCACCCCGGATACCTGTCATTCATTCCAGCAGCACCCACTGAAGCCGCAAGCCTTTTCGACCTCGTGGTCTCTGCAAGCTCCATATACGGGGGCTCTTGGCTGGAGGGGGCCGGAGCCGTATACGCCGAAAACCAGGTCCTGGACCTGCTGGCAAAAGAGTGCGGTTTGCCAAAGTCAAGCGGGGGCGTTTTCGTTCAGGGCGGCACCCTGGGTAATCTCTCAGCTCTTGTGACCGCCAGGGAGGTAGCCCAAAAGAAGCATGGTGCCAAGGACTACACGATCATCTGCTCCACAGAGTCCCACAGCTCAGTCAAGTCAGTTGCGAAGGTGATAGGCGTCGGCACCAGTGCCGCGGACTCGGGCGAGACTGGTGCGATAACTTACGAATCTGCCAAGGCGGCCTATGAGGCAGCAGTCGCGGGCGGGCTAACACCTTTTGCAATTGTCGGAACTGCCGGCACGACAAACTTTGGGATCATTGACGACCTTGCGGGTCTGGCAAGACTTGCAAAGGAAAAGGACCTCTGGTTCCACATCGACGGAGCCTATGGTCTGGCAGGGATATTGGTGCCAGAGCTCAAGGAGCTCTATGCGGGTATTGAGCATGCTGACTCGCTGATTGTTGACCCTCACAAGTGGCTTTTCTCCCCCTTTGATGCGTGTGCTTTGATCTACCGCAACCCATTCCTAGCCAAAGAGGTCTTCTCACAACACGGCGAATATCTAGAACCTGTGAACAAGAACAAGGACGAGTGGAACCCCTCGGACTATGCGATCAACCTCACCAGAAGAGCGCGCGGGCTCCCGCTGTGGTTCTCACTTGCCACCCACGGGGTTGCCACCTACAGAGATGCCATCAGGGCGAACGTCGATTTAGCGCATCAAGCGGCAAGTGAAATTGAGAAGCGTGACTATCTCTCGCTGGTGCGCAAACCGCAGCTCTCGGTGGTGGTTTTCGAGCGCGACGGCTGGGAGCAGGCAGACTACGACTCCTGGAGCGAAAAACTGCTGGCCGAGCAGGTAGCTCTAGTCCTGCCCTCTAGCCTGAGGGGTCGCCCCCACACCCGATTTGCCATCGTGAACCCCATGACGACCATCGAGCTGCTGATTGAGATCTTGGACAGCATGAAATGAAACTAACCATTGCCGAGAGGCTGGCCTCTCCTGCTAACAAGAAGGCTCCCGAACGCGGCAGCCTAAGAGTCGCACTTGTGCAGTTCAGCTGGAATCAAGACCAAGCTGCACATCAAGAAAACATTGCCCAGGCAGTCGCCCTAGCGGCACAAAACGGCGCAGAGATTGTCTTTCTTCCGGAGCTGACGCTAAGCCGTTACCCAGCGGACACTTTGCCCGCTGGGACACCGAGCGAAAGCGCCGAAGACCTCGAGAGTGGGCCAACTTTCAATCTGCTCGCAGAGCTCGCCAGAGTCCACTCTGTTTTTGTGCACGGATCCTTGTATGAGAAAACCGGGTTTAGCGATGGCAGGGGCCTGAACACCGCAATCGTGGTCGGTCCCGACGGAAACGTAGTTGCCAGGACCCCGAAACTCCATATTCCGGTCACTGAAGGCTACTTCGAGGACAAGTACTTTCAGCCCGGTCCTGCTGAGGATCCCTACCCCGTCTACGAGCTAAACCAGGCCTCCAAACCTAAGCTCGGACTCCCGACCTGCTGGGACGAGTGGTTTCCAGAGGTCGCTAGGTCCTATGGGCTAGCGGGCGCAGACATCCTTTGCTACCCAACCGCGATTGGATCAGAGCCGGATCACCCTGATTTTGACACTGAGCCGCTGTGGCGACAGACAATTGTTGGCCACGCGATAGCAAATGGCCTATTCATCGTCGTCCCAAACCGCTACGGCAATGAGGGTCTGGTCACCTTCTATGGCAGCTCCTTCATCGTGGACCCCTACGGCAGAATCCTTGTAAGGGCCGCGCGGGAGGGTGACGAGGTGCTGATCGCAGACCTGGATCTCGATCAAAGGCGCGACTGGCTCGACCTATTTCCCTTCTTTGCGACCAGAAGGCCAGACACCTATGGACTTCTCACTAAAGGTGTTGTGAATCCCAGGGGACCTAAGGGAGATGGGGAGCTTGGAGGCATTGCGGGGCTGAAACCATGAGGCAAATGCCTCCAGAGTGGCACCCGCATGAGCGCACCTGGGTAGCCTTCCCCCATCACGGCTACACCCTCGGTGACACCGAGGATCAGCAGCTTGCCGCCAGAAAAACCTGGGCAGAGGTTGCAAACAGAGCCTCAGACTATGAACCGGTAACAGTCGTGGTCCACCCCGAAGGTGTCAAAGATGCAAAAAAGCACCTGAGTTCCCAAATTGAAATCGCTGAGATCGAATTAGATGACGCCTGGCTCCGAGACAGCGGGCCAACATTTGTCATTGAGAGCGGCAAGCTAGCTGCCGTCGACTGGGTTTTTAACGGCTGGGGAGCTCAAAGCTGGGCGAAATACGACAAAGATGCACTGGTCGCCCAGAAGATAGCCGACCTGCTTGGCGTCGAGAGGTTGGCAAGCAATCTCGTAAACGAAGGCGGCGGTATTCACGTCGATGGCTCGGGAAAGGTGCTTCTCACCGAGACCGTGCAGCTTGGCAAAGAACGAAACCCACACCTGAGCAAAGAACAAGTCGAAGCTGAGATTCACGAAAAGCTAGGAACTCACGAGGCAATTTGGCTAAAGCGCGGTCTAACCCGCGACTATGACGAGTTCGGCACCAAGGGTCACGTCGACATCGTCGCCTGTTTCACACCCGACGGCAGGGTGCTCTACCACGACCAGAGAAACGAGCGCCATCCGGACTTTTTGGTCTCCAAAGAAGTTAGGCAAACACTTGAAGCTGCAGGCCTGGAAACCGTAGCGGTCTCCGCTCCTGAGGTTCAGGTAGATGGCCACGGGTTTGTGGATTACAGCTACATCAATCACTACGTGCTAAACGATGCTGTTTTGCTGTGTAGTTTTGATGACCCGGTGGATAAAGAGGTGGCGGCTCAGTTAAGAGATGTCTACCCGGGTAGAAAGATTGAACTAATCGATGCGCGAGAGCTGTTTGCAAGAGGCGGCGGTATCCACTGCATCACCCAGCAGCAACCCAAGGCTCCATAAATAAGAAAGGCATGCAATGAAGCGTGAAGAAACAGCAATCGACAAGATCGCCAATGACTGGGTGAAGCAGCTAGCCAAGCGTTCACCCTCTTATGCCACCTACCTTGGATTTCCGGGAGGTGAGAAAGACGTTGACGACTTCTCGCCTGACGCCCTCGAGCAAGACCGCCACGACTATGCGGATCTGATTTCAAGACTCCAAGCCGAAGAGCCGGTGGACGAGGTCGATAGGGTCACCAAAGAGGCGATGATTGCCGATGCCGATCTCAGCATCCGCACCTACGACTCTGGGCTGCTCTTTAGAAACATGAACAACATTGCCTCACCAGCCCAGGACATCAGGGACATCTTTGACCTCTCTCCAACTGAGACTGTCGAGCACTGGGAGAACCTCGAAGCAAGGATGTCGAAGGTTCCTCAGGCTATTGCCGGCTACATCGAGTCGCTGAGGGTTGGCATCAAAAATGGTGACACTCCTGCCAAGCGCCAGGTCGAGGAGATCATCACCCAGGCCGCTCAGATTGACTCTCCGGAGGGGTTCTTTAGAGAGTTTTCGAAGGCAGAGGGTAAGGACCTACCGGATTCGCTTCGCAAGGAACTGATAGCTGCCGGAGAAAAGGCGACCGAGGGATACCGAACATTCGCCGAGTTTCTAAAAAACGAGCTCCTACCTGCGGCAAATACCGAAGATGCCATTGGCTCTGAGCGCTATGCGCTTCTGAGTGAGAGATTCCTCGGGGCAAAGATTGACCCTGACGAGACCTACGAGTGGGGAAAACAGGAACTGGCACGAATCATCGCAGAGCAGTCCGAGGTGGCCAATCAGATCAAGCCTGGTGCGAGCGTCGAAGAGGCAGTCAAGCACCTCGAGAATGACCCCAGCACGAAACTGCACGGCACCGATGAGCTTCAGAAGTGGATGCAGAAGCTCTCAGATGAAGCAATTGAGAAACTCTCTGGAAGCCATTTCGAGATAGCCGAGCCACTGAAGAAGCTCGAGTGCATGATCGCCCCCACTAAGCACGGCGGCATCTACTACACCGGCCCAACAGACGACTTCTCAAGGCCAGGAAGAATGTGGTGGTCGGTTCCCGAGGGTGTTGAAGAATTTGACACCTGGCGGGAGACCACAACCGTCTATCACGAGGGTGTCCCCGGTCACCACCTGCAAATTGCGCAGCAGACCTACATCAAAGACACTCTCAACGACTGGCGCAGGCTTGCCTCCTGGTCCTCTGGGCACGGCGAGGGTTGGGCCCTCTACGCAGAGCGCTTGATGGACGAGCTTGGCTTTCTAAGCACTCCTGCCGACAGGCTGGGAATGCTTGACGCTCAGCGCATGAGAGCGGCGAGGGTTGTTCTTGACATTGGTGTTCACACCAAGAAGCCAAACCTGGAGGGCAGCGCCATCTGGAACTTTGACTATGCCCTTAAGTTCATGGAAAGCAATGTGAACATGTCTAAAGAGTTCGTGCGCTTTGAGGTTACGAGGTACTTCGGGTGGCCTGGGCAAGCCCCTGCCTACAAAGTCGGGCAGAGAATCTGGGAACAGATTCGCGATGACTACCGCTCTCGCAAAGGAAGCGAATTTGACATCAAGGAGTTCCATAAGACCGCGCTAAACCTAGGTGGCCTTGGTCTCGATACCCTCAGAAGCGCAATGGCTAGAGCCTAATTCCGCCATATTCGTTACGCTTTAGCCTGTGTCTAAGGTTCTAGGTTCCCTCCCCACAGGCGAAAAGGTGGGCATCGCATTCTCTGGCGGTCTCGATACATCGGTTGCGGTTGCCTGGATGCGAGAAAAGGGAGCCATTCCCTTTGCCTACACAGCCAACCTCGGCCAGTATGACGAGGACGACATCGACTCGATCCCTGGCCGTGCCAAGGAATACGGTGCAGAGGCTGGGAGGCTAGTTGACTGCAGGGAGTCGCTTGTCGAAGAAGGCCTGACGGCAATTGCCTGTGGCGCTTTCCACATCAGGACCGGATCAAAGGTTTATTTCAACACCACTCCCCTCGGCCGAGTTGTAACAGGAACCCTGCTGGTGCGTGCCATGAAGGAAGACGGAGTTGACATCTGGGGTGATGGCAGCACCTACAAGGGCAACGACATCGAGCGCTTCTACCGCTATGGGCTTTTGGCAAACCCAGACCTTCGCATCTATAAGCCGTGGCTCGATAGTGACTTTGTAGCAGAGCTGGGAGGCCGCGAGGAGATGTCTGAATGGCTCAAAGAGCGAGACCTTCCATACCGAGCCAGCACGGAGAAGGCCTACTCAACCGATGCCAACATGCTTGGCGCGACCCACGAGGCCAAGAGCCTTGAGTATCTCAATACCTCTATGGAAATAGTCGAACCCATCATGGGTGTGAAGCACTGGGACCAAAGCGTCGAGATTTCCGACGAAGAGGTGACCATTACCTTCGAACAGGGCAGGCCGGTGTCGCTCAATGGCAAAAAGTTTGCCTCTGCGGTTGAGCTGATGATGGAGGCCAACGCCATTGGCGGTCGCCACGGACTTGGTATGAGTGACCAAATCGAGAATCGCATCATTGAGGCCAAGAGTCGCGGAATCTATGAGGCACCGGGTATGGCGCTGATCCACATCGCTTACGAGAGGCTGCTCTCCGCCATCCACAACGAAGACACCATTGCCGCCTACCACCAAGAGGGACGCCGCATGGGCAGGCTTCTTTATGAGGGTAGGTGGCTAGACCCACAGACACTTATGTTGCGGGAGTCCCTGATGCGCTGGGTCGCATCGGCAGTAACTGGCAGCGTGACTCTAAAACTTCGTCGCGGAGACGACTACTCGATTTTGAACACCCAAGGAGATAACTTCTCCTACCACCCGGAAAAGCTCTCCATGGAGCGCACCGAGGATGCCGCCTTTGGACCAGAAGATCGAATCGGGCAGCTAACAATGCGCAACCTAGACATTCAGGACACCCGCCAAAAACTCGACCTCTATCGCAAGCAGGGTCAGATTGACGGCGGTCAGTTCGAGCTGACCTGATGAGCATCCACATAGCGGCAAAGCCTGGTGAGATTGCGGAAACCATTCTGCTTCCAGGAGATCCGCTCAGGGCAAAGTGGATTGCCGAGACCTTCCTAGAAAACCCGGTGCAGTACAACAGCGTGAGAAACATGCTCGGCTACACCGGCGAGTTCGAAGGCAGAAAAATCTCAGTACAGGGAACCGGCATGGGAGCGCCCTCCATTGGAATCTATGCCTACGAGCTTTTCAATGACTACGGAGTTCAAAATGCAATCCGAGTTGGAACCAGCGGAGGACTTCCACCAACAAAGCTCAGAGACGTTGTCATTGCCATGACCGCCTCCACCGACTCCAACATCAATCAAAGAGCAACTGGTGGCTTGGACTTCGCTCCAGCTGCTAGCTATGAGCTTCTCGAAAAGGCAGTCGCCAAGGCGCGCGAGCTAAAGATAGATCACCACGTAGGCATGATCGCCTCAGGTGACCTCTTCTATGACGAGACTGATTCTTTGGAACACTGGAAGAAGCTGGGCATATTGGCATTAGAGATGGAGACCAACCAGCTCTACACCCTTGCCGCCAGATTCCGAAGAAAAGCGCTGAGCATCGTCACCGTCTCGGACATGATGGACGGTTCTGAGCAGACCAGCAGCGAAGAGCGTGAGAGCGGGTTTAGGAACATGGTTACCCTCGCTCTTGCCGCAACGAAATAGCACTAGATTTTCCCTGTGCCGTCAGCCGCAAATATCCTTGGCTTCACCCTCTTAGCGATTGTCATAATCGTGGTGCCGGGGCCAGGTGTGCTGTTTGCCGTTGGTCGAGCTCTGGTCCTAGGGACAAAGCCTGCCCTTCTCTCTGTATTGGGAAACGCATTGGGTGTTGGAGTCCAGATAGTTGTTGTTGCGCTGGGTCTTGGGGTACTGATTCAGAGCTCCCCCACGGCTTTCTTTGCCATCCAGGTTGCAGGAGCGATCATGATCGGCTACCTAGGTATTCGAGCCATCATGCAGCGCACAGAATCACTGGAGGACGCAAGTGCAAAGCCGCATTCCAGATCGACAATTCTCAAAGAGTCTGTTGTCGTTGGGCTAACCAACGCCAAGACTCTGGTGTTCTTTCTGGCTGCTTTGCCCAGTTTTGTGGCCGTTGAGGATGGAGACCCAATACTCCAAATGCTTTTCCTGGGAGCTCTCTTCTCCGCCATCGGAATCGCATCTGACTCGGTCTACGCAATTGCAGCGGGAAAAGCAAGAGACTGGCTGGCAACATCTGCCAAAAGACTCGCAGTCTTCCGAGGTCTTGGTGGGCTGGCCCTTACTCTGCTTGGTCTCTACATGCTTTACGAAGCGCTGGTGCATTGAGCATGCATAGATGACTATCTATGTATAGTTGAACCATGAGCGAATGGAACTACACGAAGTGCGCCAAACCCTTCGAATCTGAAGAGGAAGCTCTTGGCTACCTCCAGGACAAGGATTTCGCAGGCTATGTCCTAAAGCGCGATGATGGCTATGCCGCGGTCTGCCCGACCTACCCGGACGGCTACTACCCGGATGCCGTCGTAGTTGCAGAAGTTGAAAACTCAAAGCGAGAACTTGCGGCAGAAAAGAAGAGCCTGCCGATTCAAAGCTGTTGCTAAGGCACCTTGGGTGTGAGGAAACTGCCTCCTTCGACCCGCGCCACACCAAGTGTCAAATCAAATAGTCCTAGGTGCTTTCGAATAACACCCGTAGACTCCAAGAGAGTCGGCAGTAATTAGCCGTCTTGCGTCGTAGAACGACCCCCCACGAATTTGTGGCGATGATATTCCTTCGGCGAACGATTGCATCCATCGATGCCCTCGCCAACTGCCCCGAAATCGGGCTCAAAAGTGATGCAACCCATCACACGAAAGCAACTCAAACTATGTCTACAAAAAACTTCATAGATCTTGGCGTGCCAGCCAAGATTGCCGCTGTGCTAAACGCGCAGGGCATTGACTCACCCTTCCCTATCCAGGTGGACACACTTCCAGACACGCTCGCAGGCAGAGATGTTTTAGGTCGCGGTAAAACCGGATCCGGCAAAACCCTTGCCTTCAGCATCCCAATGGTTGCAAGACTCTCCGCTCGCGCCAACAGTAGTCAGGGAGCTGCGAAACCAAGAGGTCTAGTTCTGGCGCCAACTCGAGAACTTGCAACACAGATCACCAATACCCTCCAGCCTCTTGCCACTGCAATGAACCTAAGAGTCACAACAATTTTCGGAGGGGTCCCTCAAAACAAGCAGGTCAAGGCCATCCGGGAGGGAGTTGAGATTGTTGTCGCAACTCCGGGACGGCTCGAAGACCTGATGAAACAGGGTCTGTTGAAGCTCGATGGCATTGAGATCACTGTGCTGGACGAGGCTGACCACATGGCAGACCTTGGGTTTCTCCCAGGTGTCACCAGAATCTTGACCGCGACGCCTCGTGGTGGTCAGCGTCTTTTGTTCTCTGCAACCTTGGATAACGGTGTCCAGAAGCTTGTCGATAAGTTTTTGCAAAACCCCGTCATGCATGCAGTTGACGAGGCCAACTCTCCAGTCTCCCAAATGACTCACCATGTCTTTGAAGCAAATGACGCTGAAGCTAAAAAACTTCTGGTCTTTGCCCTTGCCTCTGGAACTGGCCGCAGAATCTTGTTCATGAGGACAAAGCACCATGCCAAGAAGCTAGCGAAATCACTCACCCAGGCTGGGATTCCGGCAGTCGATCTGCACGGCAATCTCTCCCAAGCAGCCAGGGATCGAAATCTAGAGGCTTTCAGTGCCGGAAGGGCCAAGGTGCTGGTCGCCACAGACGTAGCGGCACGAGGTGTGCATGTCGAAGGCGTTGAGCTGGTTATCCACGTCGATCCACCAGCCGAGCACAAGGCATACCTCCACCGATCTGGGAGGACAGCGAGGGCTGGTGCATCCGGTGACGTAGTGACGCTATCGCTCCCGACCCAGCGCAAAGATCTGGCTAATTTGATGAGGCAAGCAAAGATTTCGGCAACACCAAAGTCGGTTCATGCCAAGTCCCCCGAGGTAACAGCCCTAATCGGAGAGGTGGCTCCTTACGTAAAGCCTTCTGCCCCAGCATCGCAACCCAAGAACAACGGCAGGTCAACTGGTCAGAACGCCCAGCGCAAGCGTGCACTTCGCGAATCAGGAGGGGCTAAGAA
>JBMUBK010000008.1:0-26985 GCA_049457355.1 Aquiluna sp. | reverse complement strand
GAGCCGCAGCCGACTCAGACTGCGGAGCCAACTCCGACTCCCGAGGAGAGCGTCAACGGATATACCCTCGCACAGGTTTCAGAGCGCAACTCAGCAGCTGAGTGCTGGGTTGCAATCGATGGCGGTGTTTACGACCTGACCCAGTGGATTCGATCTCACCCTGGAGGTAGCGGAGCCATTCTCAATCTCTGCGGCAAAGACGGGACCGCTAGCTTCACTTCCCAGCACGGTGGCCAGGCTAGGCCCTCCAGCACCTTGGACGGCTACTACCTAGCTCCACTTGTGGGCTAGTTATATAAGTGAATTTTTTGCCTTAACTACAGGTGAACACCCTCGGTTACTTAGAATTTTGGGCGTGGCACTGTCGAGCAAGATGTATGTTCCGCAGGGCGTTCAGGTCCCCTGCGTGAATTTGGCGGCTGATGTCGATCTGGATGACATTCACCCGTGGGCGGCGGACTTAGATACCGCACAAAAAATGGTTTCTGAGGGCACAGCTCCCTCGCTGTTTTACTTCGTGGAGAACTCAAAGCAGCTCGAGAAGAAGGCTGGAAAGCTAGCCAAGCTCTGGGAGCAGAAGATTAGTTTCTGGGTGTTCTACCCAAAGGCTCCGCACCTGCAGACCGATCTCTCGAGGGACAACACCTGGAAACTAATGAAGCAGCACGGAATGCAGGGCACCCGTCAGGTGGCGATTGATTCCAGGTGGAGCTGCATGTATTTCAAGAACACCGGGAAATCAGATTACGTAGAAATCGTCCCCGGTTAGATTCAACAGTCTGGCGTTGACGCCAACGGCAACGGTTCCATTGGGCATGTCCTTGGTGACAACGGCGTTTGCCCCCACGGCGCAATCGTTGCCGATGGTGATAGCTCCGATCAACTTTGCTCCAGCTCCGATGATGACCCTGTCACCGACGGTGGGGTGGCGTTTTACCGGGTCCAGGGTCTTTCCACCCAGAGTTACTCCGTGATAGATGAGCACGTCATCACCAATGACTGCGGTTTCTCCGATGACAACACCAACTCCATGGTCGATCACAAAACGCTTACCGATTTCGGCCCCCGGGTGAATCTCAATTGAGGTCCAGAGTTTTGCCCAGTTCGAGAGCATTCGGGAGAGAATCCTGAGTTTGAGCTTCCAGAGCCTGTGAGCGATTCGGTAGGTCCAGATTGCGTGCAGCCCAGGTGAGGTGAGGATGAGCTCCAGGGCACTCTTGGTAGCCGGGTCCCGCTCGAGGCCGGCCCTGATGTCTTGTGAAATGCTCAACTCTTTGTCTGGTATTCCTCTTGCAGGTCGCGGTAGAGGGTAGAAGATACATACCGCTCTCCAAACGACGGAACTATGACCACGATGATTTGACCCTCGTGCTCCTTGCGGTTGGCCACCTCACGCGCTGCCCAAAGTGCGGCACCGGACGAGATGCCTGCCAAGATGCCCTCTTCGGCAGAGGCTCTCCTTGCAAAGTCAAAGGCAACCTGGTTTGGTGCGCTGATTACCTCGTCGTAGCTTGAGGTGTCGAGAATCGGCGGGATGAAGTTGGGACCAATGCCGGCGAGCGGGTGGCCTGCAGCCTCTCCTCCAGTTAGCAGCGGGGACGCAGCCGGCTGAACGGCGTAGCTCTTGATCTTGGGGTTTAGCTCCTTGAGCCTGAGGCTAGTGCCGGTGATGGTGCCGCCGGTTCCGCTGCCTGCAACAAATGCTCCGATCTTGCCATCGGTATCACGCCAGATCTCTTCCGCTGTAGTTTCGCGGTGAATCTTGGGTCCGGCGGGGTTTTCAAACTGCCTAACCATGACGGCGCCCTCAATTGTTCTACCGAGCTCCTCGGCCTTGGCGACCGAGCCCTTCATGCCCTCAGCGGCTGGGGTCAGGATCAGCTCTGCTCCGTAGGCGCGGATAAGTATCTTGCGCTCGAGGCTCATAGAATCTGGCATCACGATGATGGTGCGGTAACCCCTTGCAGCGCCCACCATCGCCAACGAGATTCCAGTATTGCCACTTGTTGCCTCGATGATTGTTCCGCCGGGCTTGAGCTCACCTGAGCTCTCTGCCTCGTTGATCATCGCAATACCGAGGCGGTCCTTTACAGAACTTGAGGGGTTATAAAACTCGAGCTTTGCGAACACCTGTGCAGGAGCACCGTCGGTGATCTTGTTTAGCCTTACAAGCGGCGTATTGCCAAAGACCTCGGTGATGTTTTCGTAGACGCGCAAGCTTTCTCTCCAGAGTTTGGTTCAAGGAAGTGTAACTTCGTGGGGCCTGTTTTCTTCCTCCATTACAAACAATTACGGACCACTCCCAGTGAGCTCGCTAAGTTTTTGCCAACTCTGACTAGCCTCTAGAGCGATGAGAGCCCTAACCAATACATTTGCCACACTTGCACTGCTTGCAATGCTGTCTGGTTGTAGCGCAGATCAGGTCATAAGAAGCGGCGCAGATGCTGCTGCCTGCACCGCACTCGAGGGCACCTTAGAGTCGGTAGCCCAGGCCTACAAAGACGGAGTTGTGGACTCTGGGGTGCTGGACCGGGTCGATGAGCTAATTGGAGACCAGGTGGATGTTCTTTTGTCCTCGGATTTTGCCGCTGAGGTACGTGAGCTGGGTGATGCCCTGGCCCAGTCCGATGGCGCTCAAGGTGCTCAGCAGCGGGTAGATGATGCACTCAGTGCAATAAGCGCTCGATGCAATTCGGTCGGGGTAAAGCTCGACTAACTCAGTTCGTCGTCCACAAAGCTGTGCTTAGCAAGCTGGATTCCGGCAATGCTGCTGCCTGCAGCAACCGCAAATAGCAGCCAGAGCGTGAGTTCCCAGCCACCCGTTACCTCGCGGAAGATCCCAACCAGGAAGACCATGAGAGTTGCGAGGGTGTAGCTCACCCCCTGACCGAAGGCACTTACTGCCAACACCGTGGCCCGGGTGCGGGAGCGAAGGTTGAAAAGCGTCAGCGCAAGCGGGAACATCGTGGGTCCAAGACCCAGGCAAGCCACGAAAATCCATGCCAGTGAAGTAGGACCAAACAATAACCCCAGTGCTCCAATGGAGCCCATGGTGGCTGAGAAATAGACAATCAGAGAATGAGACTTCTGGAATTTATCCGCCAGCACCGGCACTATCAGCGACACCGGCAGTCCCATGATGGCAAACAGCGCGAGTAGCGACCCGCCCTGGAACTCGCTAACTCCAATGTGTTCGATAAGCAATATCGGTAGCCAGGCAAAGGACACGTAGCCGAACACACTGGTCATGCCCTGCACGACCCCAATTGCAAGTGCTGTTGGTGATCGCCAGATTGCCTTTTGACCCTCTAGCTTTGGCTCCTTGACTTCCTTCGTCGAGTTTGCCCTGATCGCAAGCAGTGGAAGCAGTGTCAAGGCTGCAAGCAGAGCCCACTGGCCAAGCGATAATCGCCAGCCTGCAGCCTCAGCCACCGGCACCGCGAAGAACGAGCCGCTCGATGCTGAGATTGCGGTCATGGTGATGTAAATCGAAGAGATTTGTCCAATGCGGTTTGGGAAGTACTTCCTGACTAATACAGGCAGCAGTACGTTGCCAACTCCCATGCCCAAGAGCGAGAGCATGCTGCCGACAAAGAGCGAGGTCGAGTCCCAGGCCAGTGCTCTGAACAGGTGACCGGCAATGATTGCTAAAACGGTAATTACGAGCGTTATTTCGACGCCGTATCTTCTGGCAGGGCGATATGCCAGCGAGGTCGAAATAGCAAAAGCAAGTGGCGCTGCAATACCCAAAAGTCCGATGGTCACGATCGGAAGCGCAATGTCCTGCTGGATGTAGTTCACAACCGGAGACAGCGAACCAACCGCGGTTCTTAGATTTAGCGCGAGCAGAACAATTGCTGCCAGCGCAAAAAGCTTCTGCGTTCTCAGTGGCATGTCACGAAAGAATCTCTAGGAACTGCTCGTGCATTAGACCATTGCTTGCGATTACCGCACTGCTTCCATCGCTGAGCTCACCATCGAGTGCTGTGAAATGACCGCCGGCCTCTAGAACGATTGGAACCAGTGCCGCGATGTCGTAAATCTTCAAATCAGGTTCAGCAGCCATCTCTATTAGCCCCTCGGCCACATACATGTAGCTCAGGAAGTCGCCAAAGGCTCGGTCCTTCCAAACCCTGCGCGAAAGCTCGGTGAGCCGCTCGGCTTTGCCAATCGAGTCCCACTGCGAGATTGAGTTGAATGACACGTAGGAGTCCTCGAGGCTTGCCACCTTGGAAACTTCCAAGCTGCGCTTGCTGCCGTCAATGTCTTTGGTGTGAGCTCCAGCTCCGCGCTCGGCCCACCACATCCGACCAAGAGCAGGCGCCGACACCACCGAGAGCTTTAGTTCGCCGTCAACTCTTAGGGCAATCAGTGTCGCCCAAATCGGTAGCCCTCTGAGAAAGTTTGCGGTGCCATCGATGGGGTCGATAATCCACTCTCGAGAGCCTGCCGCAGAACCAAACTCCTCACCAATTACCGCATCAGTCGGGCTAAAGTCGGCAATCATTGCTCTGAGCCGCTCCTCAACAGCCTTGTCGGCATCTGTCACGGGAGTTCTATCGGGCTTGGTCTCTACCTTCAGATCAAGGGCGCGGAAGCGTGAAAGCGAGATCTCATCGGCGCTCTGAGCAAGCTCAAGCGCGAATTCAAGGTCCTTACTCATCACTGCCAATCTACCGAGCCGAGCCCGGCTACAAGCCTTCGGAATGAGTCCAACCTCAGCTCGGTCAGCTTTCCTTCCCGCAGGGCCTGGTCCAGCGCGCAGTCATCTGCTGGGGGCATGTGTGAGCAGTCTCTCGGGCAAGCCTCGGCGGCGTCGCTGAGGTCGCTGAATCCCCGGAGAATCTGGCCAGCGGATATGCCGCTGAGTCCGAAGCTGCGGATGCCAGGGGTGTCCACAATCCAGCCGCCTGAGACCTTGATGGCGATGGCCGAAGAGGAGGTGTGCTTGCCTTTACCTGTTAGCTCGTTAACAATCCCAGTTGACCGATCGGTGTTTGGGGCAAGTTTGTTTATGAGTGTCGATTTACCGACACCCGAGTGGCCCACAAACACCGAGGTGTGGTCCACGAGCGCCTCCAGGAGCCGCTCAGGTAGTGGCTGGTCGCTGCGGGTCTGAATGATCTCCAATTCCACTCCGGCAAAGCCGGCAATGAAATCGGCAGGGTCGCTGACATCACACTTGGTTACCACCAAGATTGGCTTGAGGCCGGCGTTATAGGCGGCAACGAGGTAGCGGTCGACGAGCCTTGGCCTGGGTTCGGGATTGGCCGCAGCCATCACTATTACAAGCTGGTCTGCGTTTGCAACTATGGTCTGCTCGAGCTCTTCACCATCTTCAGCGGCCCTGGTTAGCACACTCGAACGCTCGTCGATCGTCACAATTCTCGCGAGTGAGCCCTTGGCACCGGTGACATCGCCATCCAGGGCCACCCTGTCGCAGGTTACGCAGCCGTCTTTTCTGAGTTCTTTCGCGAGGGTGGCTGTGACCTCAACACCTGCGTCTGTAATGACCTTGTAGCGGGCGAGGTGAACCTGGGTGACCATTCCCCTGGGGGCATTTTCGAAGCTTGGACGACGCTTGGTTCTAGGTCTCGATCCCTTTGGATTTGGGCGAACTCGGACGTCGTCCTCGTCGAGGTCGTGCCTATTCTCTGGTTCGTAGAGCCAGCTCACCTAAGACCCAACATCTTTTCCCACATGCCAACAAAGTCCGGAAGTGTCTTAGAGGTGGTGGCAATGTCATCAACAACCACTCCCTGAATCACCAGTCCAATGATGGCTCCGGCGGTCGCCATACGGTGGTCTTCATAGGAGTGCCAGGTGCCACCAGAGAGGTTTCCCGGACTTATTGCGATGCCGTCTTCCAGCTCGGTTGCAACTCCACCAAGAGAATTAATCTCGGCAACAAGCGCGGCAATCCGGTCGGTCTCGTGGCCGCGGAGGTGAGCAATTCCAGTTAGCCGACTCGGAGTGCTGGCAAGTGCAGCAATGGCAGCAATGGTTGGTGTTAGCTCCCCTGCAGCAGAGAGGTCGGCATCGATGCCGTTGATAATTCCGGTTCCAGTGAGAGTGAGGGTCCCTTGCGAGAGCGAAACTTCGGCACCCATCTCGCCCAGCAACCGGACAAAATCCGCACCAACCTGGGTTGTCTCCGAAGGCCAGTTCGGGATTCTTACGGTGCCGCCGGTTACCAGCGCCGCAGCTAGAAAAGGCCCAGCGTTCGATAAGTCCGGTTCAATCTTTACCGTGGCCCCAGCAATTTCACCCGGTTCCACCCTCCAGCTCGTAGCCGAGGTCTGACTGGCACTAACACCCCTGCCAGTCAAGGTGGCAAGAGTCATCTCGATATGCGGCATTGAGGGAAGGGTTGGGCCATTGTGGCTTAGCGTTAGGCCAGCTTGGAATCTGGCTGCGCTCAGCAATAGACCTGAGACGAACTGCGATGATGCGGAGGCGTCAATCTCGAGATCTCCACCTGGAATCTCTCCGCTACCAATGACGGCAAAAGGTAAAGCCTTGCGCTCATATTCAACTCTCACGCCAAGGCTCTCTAGAGAGTCAATCGTGGTGATCATAGGCCTGCGCCTTGCAGCCGCATCGCCGTCAAATTCGATTCGTCCGGTTGCTAGCGCTGCAACAGGTGGCACAAATCTCATTACCGTGCCGGCGAGACCGCAGTCGATACTTGTGTCTTGATTTCCGGTGCCAGGAGTTACCCGGAGGCTATCTCCGCTGCTTTCAAAACGAGCACCGAGCTTTTCCAGCGCCTCAATCATGAGCTTGGTGTCCCTAGAGATAAGCGGGTCGATAAGTTCGGAGGGCTCGCTAGCTAGCGCGGACAGCACCAGCTCCCTGTTGGTTAGAGACTTGCTGCCGGGAAGCTCAACGGTCGCGTCAAACCCAGCTGATGTGGGCGCTGCGTAGCTAACTGAGGTTTCTGGCACCTCACAAAGATACCTTTTAGCGCCCGGAAATGCGCTCGGGTTCCCACAGACCCCGTGAGCGGGCGCCTTCAGGTGAGGGTAGAATTTGCTGTAATGAGTGGCGATAAGAGCGAGAAACTAGTTACCTTCGAGCAGCAAGCCCTTCCTCTTATGCCACAGCTCTACGGAGCTGCGCTGCGCTGGACAAGGAACCCCTCAGATGCAGAGGACCTGGTTCAAGAAACCTTTGCCAAGGCTTTTGCTGCCTGGGATAAGTTCCAGCAGGGCACAAACCTAAAGGCCTGGCTCTTTAGGATCATGACCAACACCCACATCAACCTCTACAACAAGCGCAACAAAGACCAGGCCAAAACCGCCCTCGATGACCTAGAGGACTGGCAGGTGGGTTCGGGGGAGTCGGTAACCTCCAGCACCAACAGGAGTGCGGAGCTAGAGGCTCTGGATAACCTTCCCGCGAATATCATTCGCGAGGCCATGGATCAGATCCCGGATGAGTTCCGAATGGTCGTTTACTACGCGGTTGTAGAGGGCCTTCCCTACGCGGAAATAGCTGAGGTTATGGACACTCCAGTGGGAACTGTGATGTCCAGATTGCACCGCGGGAAGAAATTGCTGAGAACTTTGTTGCAAGATTACGCAAGGCAAGAAGGCTACGACGTAAGCGAGAAGGAGGAATCGTGAAGCAAGTCGACTGCGAAGACGTAAAGCGCAACGTTCACGAGTACCTGCACTCCGCCATGGTCGAAAGTGAGCTGGAGGTAATCACCGCTCACATCGCCAACTGCGACTCCTGTGAGCAGCACTACGACATCGAAGTGGTGTTCAACCAGGTTATCCAGCGCTCTTGCGACGAGGCTCCAACCGAGGAGCTAGCTGAGCGCGTTATGCGCAGGCTGCGCGAGGCACAAGATCACGACTGATCTTCCTCAGTAAGCCCCAGCCACTCAAACCAACCCCGATTTAGTACCAGCCAGGCTATTAGCCCGTAGCCAACCTGACCAGGCAGAGTTCTTGGGTGGGAAGTTACTTCTGAGAGCCAGCCCTCATGGTCTTTGAGCGGGTTAAAGCAGTCCACATATCTAACTTGCCTGCGCTTTACCACGTCGAAAAAACCAGCATTCAGATGCTCGACCTCCGCGTCATACTCGGGGTTTCCCTTCGGGGTTGGCCCGACCACAAAAGTCTTGACCCCTTCGCGCTGGGCATCATCAAGCAGTGAGGCGAGATTTAGCCGAGAGCGGGAGATGGTCGTTCCGGCTTCGATGTCCTTGGAAGAAAGGGCGACAACTAGGTAGTTTTCGCTCTCTGGTGAGAAACGCTTTAGAGCCTCAGACTTCCAGCGCTCTAGCAGCTCTCCAGTGCTCTCATCGACCATTGCGAGCGGAAAAAAGGCGACATCCTCGCCTTTGGGCAGTCTTGCCTGCACTCGCCCTAACCAGCCCAGGCCCTTTGGGTCGCCGGCTCCGGTGAGAAGCTCGTCTCCGAGGATGACAACCCTTATCGAGCGCAAACGCTAGTCCCCAAAGGCCCTTGCAATTAGGTCTGCCTGTTCGGCAGCGTGGCGCTTGGCAGAACCGGTTGCCGGAGAGGCAGATGCCGGTCTTGAAATGACCTGGAAGTTGATTCCGTAGCGAGGCATGAATAGTCCCATGTAGCTCCATGGGCCCTGGTTCGCAGGTTCATCCTGCACCCAGCGCAGCTGAGCACCCGGGAACTGCTCGATCGCCTTCTTCATCTCCTCGACAGGAGTTGGGTAGAGCTGCTCGAGACGAACGATTGCGGTGTCGCCGGCGCCACGCTTTTGGCTTTCTGCCAAGAGGTCCCAGTAGACCTTGCCCGAGCAGAAGAGGATGCGCTTTACGTTTTGTGGCTCAAGCCCCTGCTGGTCATTGATCAGTGGCAGGAAGCTACCCGACGTGAAGTCCTCGACCGAAGACGAGGCCGCCTTGAGCCTCAGCATTGACTTGGGTGTGAAGACAATAAGTGGGCGCTTTGGTTTGGTGTAGGCCTGGCGCCTGAGCAGGTGGAAGTGGCTCGCAGGTGTGGAGGGCTGAGCAACGGTCATGTTGTTTTCGGCGCAGAGCTGGAGGAACCTCTCAATTCGTGCTGAGGAGTGGTCAGGCCCCTGACCCTCGTAGCCGTGGGGGAGCAGCATGACAAGCGAGGATTGCTGCATCCACTTCTGGTCACCCGAGGAGATGAACTCATCGGTAATCGTCTGGGCTCCGTTTACAAAGTCTCCGAACTGTGCCTCCCAAAGCGTTAGAGAGTCCGGCTCCTCTACCGAGTAGCCGTACTCGAAGCCAAGGGCTGCAAACTCGCTTAGCAGTGAGTTGTAGACCTGGAACCTAGCCTGCTGCTCTGAGACGTAGCTAAGCGGCATCCACTCCCGACCTGTCTCGCGGTCAAAGAAGCTTGCGTGACGCTGCACAAAGGTTCCGCGACCGGAGTCCTGGCCCGTGAGCCTTACGTTGATGCCCTCGAGAAGGAGTGATCCAAAGGCGATTAGCTCTCCAAATCCCCAATCGATGCCACCCTCGCGACTCATCTCGATGCGCTTTTGGAGTAGCTGAGCAAGCTTGGGGTGAACGGTGAAGCCCTCGGGGGTGTTGGCGTGAGCGTTGCCGATGGCCTCGACAACCTCCTTAGCAACTGCGGTTGGACGCACCAGCTCTTGCTTCTCGCTGGCGGTGGTGCCGATACCGACTGGACGCTCTGGGAGTGCCACGGGCTGGCTCATCGCCTCGTGAACCTCGACAAACGCGTTCTCGAGCGATCCCTGGAACCTGGCATTGGCCTCGTCGAATTCTTCCTGGGTGATGTCACCTCGACCAATCAGGTTGTCCATGTAGAGGGTTCTAACGCTGCGCTTTGCTTCGATGAGGTTGTACATCATCGGCTGGGTCATCGAGGGGTCATCGCCCTCGTTGTGACCGCGTCGGCGGTAGCAGACGATGTCGATAACTACGTCCTTCTTGAACTGCTGACGGTATTCGAAGGCAAGCTGGGCAACCCTGACAACCGCCTCGGGGTCATCTCCGTTGACGTGGAAGATTGGTGCCTGAATGCCCTTTGCAAAATCTGTTGAGTAGATCGAGCTTCTTGAGTCCTTTGGCAGCGTGGTGAAACCGACCTGGTTGTTTACAACAACGTGAATGGTGCCACCGGTCTTGAAGCCATCGAGCTGAGAGAGCTGCATGGTCTCAGGGACCACACCCTGACCCGCAAATGCCGCATCGCCGTGAACCAAGATTGGTAGCACTGGGAAGTTTTCTGGGTTTCCAAGCCTGTCCTGCTTTGCTCGAACAATTCCCTCAAGGACCGGGTTCACGGCCTCTAGGTGAGAGGGGTTAGCGGCAAGGGAGACCTTAATCTGGGTGCCGTGGCCTGAGGTGAACAGGCCCTCCGTGCCAAGGTGATACTTCACGTCACCAGAACCCTGGACGCTTCTGGGGTCGGTGGAACCCTCGAACTCGCGGAAGACCTGGGAGTAGGTCTTTCCAGCAATGTTGGTTAGTACGTTCAGTCGTCCTCGGTGGGCCATGCCAATTGCTGCCTCTTCAAGCTCGGCATCGGCCGCCGCCTGCAGAATCTGATCCAAAGCTGGAATAAGGGACTCGCTACCCTCGAGAGAGAAGCGCTTTTGGCCAACAAACTTGGTCTGCAGGAAGGTCTCGAAGGCCTCTGCCTCATTGAGCTTGTTCAGAATTCGGAACTGCTCTTCTTTGGATGGCTTCTTATAGGGCTGCTCGAGCTTTTCCTGGAACCAGCTGCGCTCCTGGGGATCCTGGATGTGCATGTACTCGATGCCGATGGTGCGGCAGTAGGTGTCGCGAAGGATTCCAAGGATATTGCGGAACTTGGCCTTAACTCTGCCTCCGAAACCTCCTGTCTTAAAGGTTCGGTCGAGATCCCAGAGGCTGAGTCCGTAGTTTCTGATGTCAAGGTCCGGGTGCCAGCGCTGAACGTATTCCAGAGGGTCTATGTCGGCAATGAGGTGACCGCGAACTCGGAAGGCGTTGATGTACTCCTGGATTCTGGTGTTCTTACCCGACTGATCGGCCAGGTCCCAGTGGAAGTCACTGACCCAGACAACCGGGGTGTAGGGGATGCGCATATCGGCGAAGATCTCTTCGTAGAAGCTGCGCTCACCCAGCAGGAGCTCCTCGACGATCTTCAGGAATTCTCCGCTTCCTGCACCCTGAATGACCCTGTGATCGTAGGTCGAGGTGAGGGTAAGAATTTTGCCAATGCCCTGCTCCGCGAGCTGATCCTCGCTCATGCCTTTGAACTGGGCAGGGTATTCGAGAGCTCCAACACCAATGATTGATCCCTGTCCCTTGGTCAACCTTGGGACAGAGTGAACTGTGCCGATGCCCCCGGGGTTTGTGAGGGAGATGGTTGTGCCCTGGTAGTCCTCAGCGGTGAGCTTGTTGTCTCGAGCTCTGCGGACGATGTCTTCATAGGCGGAGACAAACTCGGCGAAGTTGAGCTTTTGGGCGCGCTTGATGTTGGGAACCAGGAGGGCTCTGGTGCCATCTGGCTTGGGCACGTCGATGGCTAGACCAAAGTTCACGTGTGGGGGGACTATTGACGCCGGCTTGCCGTCGACCTCGTCATAGAAGACGTTTTGTCCAGGTAGCTCCTTCAGGGCTTGAATAACTGCATAGCCAATGAGGTGAGTGAAAGAGACCTTGCCACCTCGGGTGCGCTTTAGGTGTGAGTTCACCACGATGCGGTTATCGATCAGTACCTTTGCCGGGATCTGGCGAACACTCGTCGCGGTAGGAACGCTGAGCGAAGCGTCCATGTTCGTTGCCAGAGCCTTAGACATGCCCTTGAGGATTGTTACCTCGGGCTGCGCCTCTTCTTCTTCGACGGTTGCAACTGGCATAGATCCGGTAGCGGGCAGGTCTGCGGGAACCGGGGCAGTGGCGGGGGAGTCATCTGTGGTCTTTGCCACCGGCACCGTAATTGCCTCGGTTGCTGGCGCCGGGGCAGCGGGGTCAAACTTGCTCACCACTGTCGAGTCGGTGTCGATGACTGTTATTGAGCCGGTGGTTGGGTCAGAGTCTTCAGCCATAGCTGCGGCTGGGGCTGAGCCGCCTGTCTGCTGGTAGCGCTCGAGAATCGGAATCCACGACTTATCTACGGAATCAGGATTTTCCTGCCACTTGGCATACATCTCGGCAACGAGCCACTCGTTTGCCCCAAAATCAGACCCAGAATTGCCATTATCGCTCGAGGACAAGGGTTCCCCTCTTGGTAGAAAGCTTGCGAAACTCCCTCAAGTCTAGCCAATCGGGAGGTTATAGTGTTTCTTGAAATGGAGCTTGATAGACATAGGCCGCGGGTGATCGCTTGAGCGATTACCTGCTCTTAGTTTTCGGTGTGCTGTTGGTCCTTGGCACTGGCCTTTTTGTTGCCAGTGAATTCGCCATTATCAATGTCGACAAAGTCGATCTTGAGTCTCGAAAAGCAGACGGTGAGAAGGGTCTCGAGCTGCCAATCAAAGCAGTTTCAACGACCGCAACCCAGCTCTCCTCAGCCCAGCTGGGCATCACACTGACCACACTTCTCACAGGTTTTGTTGCCGAGCCAGCTCTGTCTAGACTCCTGACCCCCTGGCTGAGCAGCTTTGGCTTGGATTCGAGCACCATCTCGGCTCTGGCGGTGGTGCTCGCAATGACCATTGCTACCGTTGCCAGCTTCCTAATTGGTGAGCTTGTGCCAAAGAACATGGCACTTAGCGCCCCGAGAAAAGTGCTGAAGCTGGTTGCAGCCTTTCAGCTTGGCTTCACGTTCATTTTCAAGCCGCTCATTGTGTTCCTGAACAACAATGGCAACTGGTTCGTAAGAAGATTTGGAATCGAACCAAAAGAGGAGCTTTCGGCCGCAAGGACTGCTGAGGAGCTTGCGTCATTGGTAAGGCGCTCGGCGATGCTGGGTTCCTTGGAGTCCGACACCGCGAAGCTTCTCGAGAAGACCCTTGGCATGAGCACTCTGACGGCAAGCGACATCATGACTCCGAGGCCAAAGATGCACTCGCTAGAGCGCGAGCAGAGCAGTGCGGACTTGGTCACTCTGGCAAGAGCGTCGGGTCACTCAAGATTCCCAATTCTCGGTGAGGATGCAGACGACATTATTGGTGTTGCGCACCTAAAGCAGGCAGTTGCAATTCCACTGGAGCGCAGGGCAAATGTTCCCGTTACCGCAGTAATGGTTGAGCCGGTGAGGGTTCCCGAGACCATGCCGCTGGACAACCTCATCCTGCACCTTCGAAATCGCGGGTTGCAGTTTGGTGTCGTCGTAGACGAATACGGAGGAACCGCTGGCATCGTGACTTTGGAGGATGCTGTCGAGGAGCTGGTCGGAGAGCTCGCCGACGAGCACGACCGCGCAAAGGCCCCAATTTTGGCAGCTTCCGATGGCTCGGTGACCTTTAGTGGCCTGGCCAGACCCTCAGAGCTTAGGGAGGTTGGGCTCGAGATAGCTGACGATGAGGACTATGACACCATGGCTGGCTTTGTCATGGCGGAGCTTGGGAAGATCCCTCAGGAGGGGGACCTTGTTGAACTTCCAACCGGGCAGCTGCGAGTTATCCGAATGGATGGAAGGCGCGTGGACCGCATTAAATATTCGCCGGAGGTGACTGATGGCGAGTGATCTGATGGGTCTGGTTTGGCTCGTTGTCCTTTTGGTGATGAGTGCCTTTTTTGTCGGCAGCGAGTTTGCCGTCATCTCTGCTCGCCGAGCACAGATTGAACCCAAGGCCGACGCTGGAAACAGGTTTGCGAAAATCACACTGAAGGCGATGGAGCAGGTGTCGCTCATGCTGGCAACCGCTCAGCTTGGAATCACGATTGCGGCTCTGCTTTTGCTTGTGATTGCTGAGCCGGCTATTCACCACCTGCTGGAGATTCCACTGGGCGCACTGGGGCTTGACTACCAGACCACCTCGATCGTCAGCTTTGTCATTGCCCTGCTCCTGGTTACCTATCTCCACGTGGTGCTCGGTGAAATGCTGCCCAAGAACATTGCGATTTCAATCCCGACCTCGGCGGCACTTGTTCTGGCCCCTCTTCTCTACGGTGTTGCTCAGGTTGTAAAGCCAGTGGTGTGGCTGATGAACCAGATTTCAAATGGCATCTTGAGGATATTTGGCTTTGAGCCAAGAGATGAGGCAAACACCGCATTCACCCTCGATCAGGTCGAAGACATTGTCGCTGAATCGCGGAAACACGGCACCCTCGAGGACTCCTCGGCAACCATCTCCAACGCATTTGAATTCACGGAAAAAATAGTTGGCGATGTCACCCACCCCCTTGCCGAGCTGGTAACACTTCCAACCGACGCCTCTCCGGCCATGCTGCAGGAGGCAGTTGCCGAGCATGGCTTCAGCCGCTACCCGGTCAAGAATGAGTATGGGGACCTGATTGGCTACTGGCACATCAAGGACGCACTCACCGACGATGAAAAGAAGTTCTCGCTGCCGCTGGCGACAAAGAAGCTCCGCACCATGATCTCGATTCCAGATAGCGCAGAGCTTGAAGACGCGCTTGCGCAGATGCGGAAGACCGGTGCTCACATCGCGCGAAGTTTTTCCTCGGACGGCAAGATCACCGGTTGTTTATTCCTGGAAGACATCATCGAGGTCCTGGTCGGCGAGATCAAAGACGCCACCACTAGGCGCTAGGGAATCTCCCCCGCTCATACTGAACCGGCCATTCAGTTTCAACGCCCAGCTCATGGGCTGCCCTCAGGGGGAAGTAGGGGTCTCTTAGAAACTGCCTAGCGGCCATGATCACGTCTACCTGGCCCGACTGCAGTATCGCTTCCGCCTGCTGAGCACTCGTTATCTGGCCAACGGCCGAGACGGTCGCATTTGTTGCCATCGAGGTGGACTTGCTGTAGTCGACCTGGTAACCAGGACCGGTTGGAATCTTGACTCCTGTCACCAAGCCGCCCGAGCTGATGTCAAAGAGGTCTGCCCCAGCCTCCCTGGCCCAGATTGCTACCTGGTTGGTTTGTTCTTGGTCCCAGCCACCTTCGACGTAGTCGGTTGCGCTGAAGCGCACCATGAGCGGCATGCCATCGCCAATCTCCTCGCGGACACTCGTCACGATCTCAAGCAGCAGCCTCGCTCGGTTTTCGAGAGGGCCACCATATTCGTCCTCGCGCCTGTTGGTTATCGGCGATAGGAACTGGTGGATTAGGTAGCCGTGGGCTGCGTGAATTTCGAGGGCATCGAAGCCTGCCGCAACGGCCCTGCGTGCTGCAGTTCGGAAATCTTCAACTAGTGAACTTACCTCTGCTGTTTCCAGCATTCTTGGGGCGCTATAGCCCTCAAAGGCAACATCTGTTGCCGAGTAGCTCTGCCAGCCGCCATCAGCTATTGGCACCGTTCCAGTCCCGGACCAAGAGCGATAGGTGCTGGCCTTTCTGCCAGCATGCGCGAGTTGTAAGGCACTTACTGACCCCGCGCTTCTGATGAAGTCGGTCACCTTCTTCCAACCCGGAATCTGCTCGTCACTCCAAATCCCTGGGCACCACGGCGAGATTCTTCCCTCGGGATTCACCGCGGTAGCTTCTGCCATGACTAGGCCTGCTCCACCTATCGCTCTTGCGCCGAGGTGTACTAGGTGCCAATCGCCAACAACACCGTCTTGGTTCTCGCACGAATACATACACATCGGTGATACCCAAAGACGGTTTTTGATTTCAAGTGACCGAATCTTGATGGGGCTAAACAGCAAACTCATTTGTTGAGCCTTCCAAGTTGCGGCCATGCAAGCACAATGAAGATTCCCAGCAGTGCGCCCCAACCAATTGCAAAGTTCAGTGGGACCGCAAGGGTCAATAGCCCAATTATCGATGGTCCGGCCAGGCCTCCGATGTAGGTGATTCCAACCACGCGTGCCATGTTCCTACCGGAGTGTGAGGCTTCGCCGATTTCGCCGCCGGCTGCAAATAGCTGAGGCACAACACCAGAAATCCCTAGGCCAAGAAGGAACCAGAAGAACAGCGAAATTTCGTAGCTTGGCGCGATTGACTGCAGCCCTATCGCTACCGCCGCAGCCAACGACCCCCACACGATGACAAAGCCCCTACCTTTGGCCTCAACGATGCGGTCGATAAAGATTCGTCCCAGAATCATGCCTACGTTGAACGCGGCTAATCCCCACGCGGCACTCGATGCCGTAACCATCTGGACATCTCGCAAATAAAGTGCTGACCAGTCGTGGGCAACGCCCTCGATGATTGCTCCGGACGCGCTCATTAGCCCGGCCAGAATCACAAAACCAAGCACGCTCCTGTTCGCCTTGCTTGCTGCTTTGCCGACACTCTTCTCTTGGCTTCGGTCCACGTTCGCCTTGTCTGGTAGCAGCCAGCCGGCCATGAAGAGTCCGACCACGCTAAGAGTTATACCCACCACCGGCAAGGTCTGAGCTTGGCTGAAGCCAGCAGAAATAGTTGCAAACCCGAGCGCAGCGCCTGCCAGCCCTCCTACTGACCAAAAAAGGTGAAAGAAGGTGAAGATCGGCTTTTTATTTTCCTTTTCCACCTGAAGCGCAGCACCATTCATACCGACGTCCACCCCGGCGATGCCAAAGCCCAGCAGCAAGATGGCAAGGCCCAAAGAAATTGCATCCTGAGCAAAAGCGGGACCCAGCAGCGACAGGCCAACTGCAACACCGCCGACTCTAGTTGCAGACTTGCTGCCAATGTGGTCGATCATCCAACCGAATACCTGCATTGCAATAAATCCCCCGAGGCCGCTGAACATCAGAAGCGCTCCGAGTACGGAGTAGTCGATGCCGACGGTTCTCTCGATAAGCGGAATGTGGACGGCCCACAAGGCCAGGGCAGAGCCTCCGGAAACGAAAAAGAAGGAGACTGCGATCTTGGAGCGGAGTAAATTCACAGGCTCCACTCTAGGACTCGATAAGCCCCTTTAGTCTGCTACCGACCTCTTGTATTTCAATCAAGAATCCGTCGTGGCCAAACTCGCTCTGGATGACCTGTAGCTCGCCTCCATAAAGTTCGCCTGAGATGTGCTCGGCAATAATCTTCTGCCCCGAAAGCGGAAACAGCCGGTCGCTATCGAGCCCGAGAACCAGGGTTCTACAGGTGATCTTGGATAGCGCAGATTCGACACTCTCCCGGTCTCTGCCAACATCGTGGGAGTTCATGGCATTGACCAGAGTGATATAGCTATTGGCATCAAACCTGCGCACAAACTTGTTGCCGTGAAAATCAAGGTAGCTCTCTACCGCGAACTTGCCACGCTCGGTTAGCGGACTCACCTGGGACTGCCAGGTTCTGCCAAAACGCTCATTTAGTTCGGCGGGGGAGCGGTAGTTCAAAAGCGCCATGCGCCTGGCAAGGGCCAGACCCTTGTGCGGGCCGAAGCCGGGCTTTGCGTCGTAGTACCAGCCAGCTGCAAAGTTGCTGTCGGAGCGAATTGCCTCTAGCTGCACTGTGTTTAGAGCTATCTGGTCGCTGGTTGAAAATGGCGGAGCAGCAAGCACTGCCAATCGGCCAATGCTCGCTGAATTCTCGATTGCCATCTCTAGAGCATGCATGCCAGCCATCGAACCGCCGATGACGGCGTGCCACTGAGAGATACCAAGCTGCTCTGCCAGTAGCTCAAAGCTTCTCGCCTGATCTCTTATGGTTAGCTGCGGAAAAGCAGGTCCATACTCTCGTCCGTTTTTATCTAGTGAGCTTGGTCCCGTGGAGCCCTGACAGCCACCCAGCACGTTAGGTGTAATGACGAAGTACTTGTCGGTATCGAGAGCAAGACCGGGGCCAATTAGGCCGTTCCACCAACCTGATGTCGGGTGGCCATCGCCTGCATTTCCGGAGGTATGGCTATCTCCCGTTAGCGCGTGGAGAACCAGAATTGCATTTGTGCGATCGCTATTGATTTCGCCCCAGGTCTCATAGGCAAGTCTTGCTCCCTCGAGCCGACCGCCTGATTCAAGATCGAGATCGAAAACCTCGGAGAACTTGCGGTCTCCGACCGGGTCTCCTACCAGCCAGGCTCCGGTTGCGGGGGGTCTGCCGACCAGCTGACGACGCTGCTCCTCGGAGATGAACTCCGAGGGAGCAGAGTCTTCAGATATCTGGAAGTCCATTTATTTTGCGGCAGCAAAACCCTTCTGCAGGTCAGCGACGATGTCATCGTAGCTTTCTAGACCAACTGAGAGCCTCACCAGTCCAGGGGTGACGCCGGTTGTGGCCTGGTCGGCCTCGCTCAGCTGAGAGTGAGTGGTTGAGGCCGGGTGGATGACTAAAGACCTCACATCGCCAATGTTGGCAACGTGGCTGTGAAGCTCAAGGCCGTCAACGAACTTCACTCCAGCGTCAAGGCCTCCCTCAATTTCAAATGACACGATGGCTCCAGCTCCCTTGGGGGCGTAGGTCTTGTGAGCCTGGTGGTAGGGCGAGCCAGGAAGTCCTGCATAGTTCACGCTCTTTACCTGAGGGTGGGCCTCAAGCCACTGCGCTACCTTGCTGGCGTTCTCGACGTGGCGCTCCATTCTCAGGCTCAGGGTCTCGATGCCCTGAATCAGTGAGAAGGCGGTGTCGGGGGAGACCGCAGCACCTATGTCCCGAAGCAGCTGAACCCTTGCCTTGATTATGTAGGCAATGCCGTCACCTAGAGCATCTGTGTAGACGACGCCGTGGTAACTCGGGTCCGGCTGGGTGAGACCTGGGAACTTGTCAGACTTTGACCACTCGAACTTTCCACCATCTACGATCGCACCGGCAACTACGGTGCCGTGCCCGCCTAGGAACTTGGTGGCTGAGTGGACGACGATGTCGGCGCCGTGCTCAAGAGGCTTGATTAGGTAAGGGGTCGCCACCGTGTTGTCGACGATCAGTGGCACACCGTTTTTATGGGCTACGGTGGCAACCTTTCTAATGTCGAGAATCGAAACCTTTGGGTTTCCGATGGTCTCGGCGAAGAAGAGCTTGGTGTTTGGCTTTACCGCCTGCTGCCACTCGTTCTCGTCGTCCTGGTTCTCGACGAAGGTGACCTCGATACCAAGCTTGGCGAGTGTGTACTTGAAGAGGTTATAGGTTCCGCCATAGAGCGTGGAGGAAGAGACGATGTGGTCTCCAGCCTGGGCAATGTTCAAAACCGCAAAGGTTTCAGCTGCCTGACCGCTCGCGAGCAACAGGGCTGCGGTGCCGCCCTCGAGTGCGGCGATGCGCTTCTCAGCAACATCTTGGGTTGGGTTCATGATGCGGGTGTAGATGTTGCCGAACTCAGCTAGTCCAAACAGGTTACGAGCGTGCTCGGCCGAGTTGAAGGTGTAGGCAGTGGTTTTGTAGATAGGCACTGCACGTGCGTTGGTTGCTGGGTCGCTCTCGGCGCCGGCGTGGATCTGCTGGGTCTCAAATCCCCAGTTTGCTGCATCAGTCATTGCGTCTTTCCTCGGGTAAAGAAGTAGTTAGTAAAACTATGAACGATTGCGCATCGACGGGCAATCTTGCAGGTAACAAGAAGTAACTTTAGCCCAGGTGCTCCATGGCAAGCGAGGCCAGTAGGGCCGAGCAGAGCGGCAGCACTGAGTCATCAAATGTAGCCTTCGCCGAGTGGTTGGTCGGCGCTGTTTGGTAGTCGATCTCAGGCGGGCAGGCACCAACGAAGACAAATGCTCCCGGTACCTCCGCAACTATCGACGCGAAGTCCTCACCTCCCGCGATCGGATTCTGCATCGGAACATACCCGGCCTCACCCACGAGGCTCTTCGCAACCTTCTCAACCCTTTCAACACTGGCTGCGTCGTTCATCAGCACTTTCGTGGCGCGTCCGAATTCGACTTCAGCGCTCAGGCCAAAACCCTCCGCTATCGAGTGGATGAGCTTTGGGGCTAGCTCGTGAAGTTTCTTGGTGTTTACCTCCGAGAATGTTCTCACCGTTGCCCCAAAGCTTGCCGAGTCCGCAATGACATTGGTCGTCGCATCGTCGCCGGCCCTAATCCAGCCAACGTTGAGTATCACCGGGTCAAACTGGTCGAAGCTCTTATTAATGAGATTCTGCAGCGCAGTTATCGCCTCAACCATCGGTGTCACAGGGTCCTTGCTAAGCCACGGCATCGAGCCGTGACCGCCGGAGCCATGGAAGCTAACGTGTAGGTCGCCGGCGGATGCCATGAGCGGTCCTGGCTTGCAGGCAATCGCGCCCAGCGGCAGCGAGGTGAAAACGTGGAGGCCATAGGCTGCAACCGGCCTAGAGCCTGTTAGCTCGAGCATGCCCTCCTCAATCATGACGTCGGCGCCGTGGTGACCCTCTTCGCCCGGCTGGAACCAAATCAACACATCGCCATTTAGCTCGTCTTTATGGGTCGCCAGTAGGTGCGCAGCTCCAATCGCTCCCGCCATATGGAGGTCGTGGCCGCAGGCATGCATGAAGCCGTTGGTTGAGGCATACTCCAGGCCTGTCTCTTCCTCGACTTTGAGGGCGTCCATGTCGGCTCTAAGTAAGACTGTTGGTCCGGGCTTTCCTCCGCGGATCACAAGAGCTATCGAGGTGAGGTCCTTGCCCAGGGTTATCTCGCCGAGGCCTTCGATTGATTCAAGGATTCTTGCCTGAGTCTTAGGCAGGTCCAGGGCGAACTCTGGGATTTGGTGGAGTTCTCGCCGAATACCGATAAGGGTTTGGGCATGTCCGGCCGCTTCCGCCAGCAAGGCCTTCGAATCAAGCATCTTCGCTCCTTTAGCTCTGCACTTATCTTCGCACTTTTACTATTGGCTCATGCTCGATTCGATCCACCCGTCCTGGCAGCCCCTCTTCGATGAGCAGGCTGAGGTCTTGGATGAGATTCTGGCTGCTCTTCCTAGAGACGGAATCACACCCAAAAAGGAGCAATTATTTAGGGCGTTTGAGCATGCTCCCGAGCACTACAAAGTCTTGATTGTCGGTCAGGACCCTTATCCAAACCCTCTCCATGCAACCGGGTTAGCCTTTGCAGTCCCAGAAGGAACCAGGCCATTACCTCCGACCCTGAGGAATATTCTTCGGGAACTTGAGAGCGATCTGAAAGTTGTTAGGAGCAGTTCGATTGAGAGTTGGTCCCTTCAAGGAGTGATGCTGCTCAATCGTCATCTAAGCACCATTGAGAATCAGACGGCAGCTCACGTTTTTCTTGGTTGGGACCGTTTCACAACTGCCGCTTGCCGCTTTCTGCTCGCCGCTAACAGCGGCAAGCTCGTTGCGATTTTGTGGGGGGCGAAGGCGCAGGAGCTTCTTCCGGAACTAGGTGCTGCAAAGGTCATTAGCTCCCCGCATCCCTCCCCGCTTTCCTCATACCGAGGGTTCTTTGGGTCAAAACCTTTTTCTCGATGTAACAAAGCGCTTCTAGAGTTGGGACTTGAACCGATTGATTGGAGCCGCTAGTGGTTGATTCCGAAACCAGGTGGCGACTCGTTCGAAAACTTAGGCAGCGCCCCGAGGAGCCAGAGGCTCAGGTGGTAATTCGAGATGCTCAGGAGCAGGACTTGCCACAGGTCAAAGACATCTACAACTTCTTCATTCAAAATACGGTGATCACCTTTGATGACAAGCCACTTGACCTTGGCTACTGGCAAGACATCTATCAGCTTCTGACTAAGAATTCGCTGCCATTCATAGTGCTCGCAAGGGGAGAGCAGGTGTTGGGTTTTGCCTATGTTGCACCCTGGCGCCAGAAGACCAGCTACCTCAAGATTGTAGAAAACTCGATATACCTAGCAGCTGCGGCTACCGGGAAGAAGCTCGGCAGCAGGTTATTCGCTGAGCTAATTGAGCGCTGCCGACAATCGGGCATCAAGGAGATCATCGCGGTGATTGCTGACCGCGGGGCTCATGCCTCTATTGCATTGCACAAGAAGCATGGCTTTTTAGAGCAGGGTCATCTTGCAGATGTCGCGGTGAGGTTCGGCAGGCCGATTGGAAGCTATTTGTATTCGCTCAAGCTTTAGCTGGCTACCAAAACCTCTTTTACCTTGGAGCGCAGCAATTGCAGCTGCCTTGAGCCAAGCCCCTGAGAGGTTATGACGACATCGGCAGTGTCAAAACCGGCGAAGGAGCTAAATCCCTTGACCCCCCACTTCGAGTGGTCGGCCAAAACCACGAACTTTGCGCTGCGCCTGATTACCTCGCGGTTGGTTTCTGCCTCCACAAGATTTGGAGAGCTGAAGCCAAACTCTGGGTCCATGCCATGGGTTCCCATGAAAACAATGTCGAGATTGAACCTGGAGAACACCTCTCCCGCGATATTGCCAACCAGAGAGTCGGTCGGGGTCCTTACGCCTCCTGTGAGGACGACCGTCTGGTCAGCCCTGGGCTTCTGAGCGAACAGGTCCGAGATGGGGACCGAGTTGGTAACGATGGTTAGTGATGGCACCTCTCGCAGTCTCTTTGCCAGCGCATAGACCGAGCTTCCGCCCATTAGGGCAACCGCCATCGCGGGCCTGACCATCTCGGCAGCTAGGGCTGCCATGGCATCCTTTGCGGCCTGCTCTTTCATGGAGTTTGCTGCAAACGGAGGTTCCACGGTCGAGGAGAGTGCGTTTGCCGTTACCCCACCATGGACCTTGTCGACCAGGCCTTGGGCTGCGAGGGCTTCAACATCCCTGCGAATTGTTACCTCGGAGACTTCCAGAGCTGCGGCAAGATCGGAGATACGCCTGGCACCTGAGGTGCCGACCTCCTCAAGAATCCGGGCTTTTCGCTGCGCTGCGAGCATTGGTTACCGCCTCCTGACTAAAAAAGATAACTAGGTTTTTGCGAATTTGGCCGTTTTGTTACTAACGGAATGATTACTTTTGTCGTTTTTAGTTCGAAAAGTTTGGGATTATTGCCTAAGTTCGTTCACACCTAATCATTTGGGTTCAGCAGTGGGTCCAACATCAGTGACTGGGTTTGGGCGAGCGGACAGGCGCCCGGCCTCGGTGGGGCGCTGATAATTGAATAGCAATTGAGTAGTTACTGGGCGGAGTCTTTACTCCGCCCAGTAACGTATTCAAACTAGAGACAACGAATGTTTCGAGGTAGGTAAGTGACTCTCCCCAAGACCGCCAGCATTGCCCAGGCAGGCACTCAGGTCATTTTTGATTTTTCATCCTCCACCCCTCATATCCTGCACTGGGGCAATGACCTTGGGAATCAGGCGGTCGATCAGCTAAGGGCCGCAAGTATCCAACCTGCCGCTCATGCGGAGCTGGATGAGCATCATTTTGAGGGTATTTGGCGAGAAAACGCTCGCGGCTTTATCTCCCGTCCAGCACTTTTGGGCCACCGCTCAGGTAAAGACTTCTCCCAGCTATTTGAGCTTGTCGATGTGGCCCTGACAGACTCCTCCATGGTTGCCACCAGCAGGGACGAGCGGGCGGGTCTTGAGGTCAAGGCAAGTTTCGTTTTTGTCGGTTCTGGGGTTTTGGAGATCAGCCAGGAGGTTAGGAACCTAGGCAGTGAGAGCTACTCGCTTGAGGCGCTAGAGGTATTTTTGCCGCTACCGGACACTGCGTCTGAGTCGATGGATTTTGCGGGGCGCTGGGTCAAGGAGCGTCAGCCCCACCGCAGGCAAATTCAGCCCGGCACCTGGGTTAGGGAAGAGCGTGAGGGTCGCTCGAGCCACGACTATACGATCTTGCAGCTTGCAATGACCCAGGGCGCAAATTACCAGCTCGGCGAGGTCTGGTCGATGGGGGTTGGGTTCTCTGGGAACTCTAGGCACTCGGTCGAAAGACACCAGTCTGGGAGAACCTACATTTCGGCAGGTGAGCTTTTGCTGCCAGGGGAGGTCATCCTCGGACCTGGTGAGAGCCACAGCGCACCTAGCGTCTATGCGATTCACTCCTCGGAGGGCATCGATGGCATCTCTCACCGCAGCTATAGCTGGCTGAGGAGCCGAAAGGAGCACCCTTCAAACATCAGGCCCAGGCCGCTTACTTTGAACCTTTGGGAGGCCGTGTATTTCGATCACAACCTTGAGAAGCTCTCTGAGCTTGCCGATGTCGCTCAGGAGATTGGAGTGGAGCGCTTCGTTCTGGACGATGGTTGGTTTGGGTCGAGGCGAGATGACACCAAGGGTCTTGGTGATTGGCAGATTTCCGAAGAGGTTTGGCCAGATGGTCTCGGTGCTCTTATCGAGAAGGTCAAGGCATCGGGTATGGAGTTTGGGCTGTGGTTTGAGGGGGAGATGCTCAACCCTGACAGCGATGTTTACCGGGCACACCCAGATTGGATTCTGAAGGTCGGAGACCGCGTGCCACCAGAGGGCAGGCGGCAACACGTTGTCGACCTTACAAACCCCGACGCATTTAGCTACATCCTCGAAGCGGTTGACAAGGTTCTCAGTGACTACGACATTGCCTATATCAAGTGGGATCACAACAAGTTTCTGCTTGAGCCTGCGAGCAATGATCGCCCTGCTGTCCACAAGCAGACCCTCGCCATCTACGAGCTATTTGCGGAGCTGAAGAGGCGCCACCCAGGCCTTGAGATCGAGTCCTGTTCATCAGGTGGTGGTCGCATCGACCTCGGCATGGCCAAGGTCGCAGATAGGTTCTGGACCTCAGACTGCAATGACGCGCTCGAGCGGCAATATATTCAGCGCTATACCCAGATTGCGATTCCTCCCGAGATGTTGGGAAGCCACATCGGACCCACCCAGTCGCACACAACCGGCAGGGTGCACTCTCTTAGCTTCCGGGCAATTACCGCGCTCTTCGGCCATGCCGGTCTCGAGTGGGACGTCACCAAAACCACTGCCGAAGAGCGCAAGCTCCTTGCCTCTTGGAGCAAGTACTACAAGGCCAACCGGGAGCTGTTGCACACCGGCAAGATGATCCGGGTTGAGCAGACCGATGATGCCAGCTTTGTCCACGGTGTTGTTTCGCAAGATCGCTCGCGTGCGCTATTTGCGTGGGTTACGCTCGCGGGCCAGGCGGGCTCTAGGCCGAACGCGATTTGTTTCGAGGGGCTGGATCCAAAGAAGACCTACCTGGCAAAGGCCGCATTCCCTGCCGGTGAGCCAGCTTTCAATCAACGCACCAACGTTGCTTGGTTTGAGGGGGTCAAGATGACCGGCGAGGCTCTTAGAACAGTGGGACTTAGGAGCCCAATTATGAACCCAGAAAATGCACTACTAATCGAGATCGAGGAGATCTAATGCTGAACCTAGGAAAACTCCACTTCGGCGGCGACTACAACCCTGAGCAGTGGCCAAAGGATGTCTGGAAGCAGGACATTGAGCTGATGCAGAAGGCCGGAGTAAACCTAGTGTCTCTAGGAATTTTCTCGTGGGCCAAGATCGAACGCAGCGATGGCGATTACCACTTTGACTGGCTAGACGAGGCCATGGGCCTATTGCACGAGGGCGGGATAGCTGTTGACATGGCCACCGCAACCGCTTCTCCTCCTGCTTGGCTGTCAAAGGCAAACCCGGAGATGCGGGCGGTCAACTTCGATGGGGTGCAGCTCTCTCACGGTGGTAGGCAGAACTACTGCGCTGCAAGCAGTGTTTACCGCGAAAAAGCCTCTGCGCTAGTGGACCAGATTGCCTCCCGCTATGCCAAGCACCCGGCCGTTGTGATGTGGCACATCAATAACGAGTACGGTTGCCACGAGCCCTACTGCTACTGCGAAAACAGTCGCCAAGCGTTTGTTGCCTGGCTCAAGGATCGCTATAGCTCTCTAGACGAACTCAACGCCTCCTGGGGCACTGACTTTTGGTCTCAGCGCTACTACGAATGGGATGAGCTGGTGGTTCCGAAGCGGACCCCAGGTGACACTCACCCAAACCCTGGTCAGCAGATTGACTTTAAGCGCTTCTCCTCGGAGCTCACTCTCGATCTTTACAAGATGGAGCGGGACATCATTCGCAAATACGATTCGGTAAACCCGATCACTACAAACTTCATGTCCATGAAGTTCACCTACGCGATGGACTACTGGAAGTGGTCAAGGGAAATGGACTTCGTATCTACCGACCACTACCTGCGTCAGCACGATCCTGATAACCACATCGACCTTGCTCAGCAGGCCGATCTAACCCGCGGGTTCGCAGGGGGCAAGCAGTGGCTGCTAATGGAGCACAGCACCAGCGCGGTGAACTGGCAACCTCGCAACTACGCAAAGACCCCGGGCCAGGAAAAGCGCAACAGCGCAAGCTTTGTCGCTCGCGGCAGCCAAGGCGTGATGTATTTCCAGTGGCGCCAGTCGCAAGCTGGATCGGAGCGTTTCCACAGCGCCCTTGTTCCTCACGCCGGCGAGGACACCAGGGTCTTTAGGGAGGTGAGCGAGCTGGGTAACTGGCTTGCCGAGCACCCTGGAGTCGCCGACCACCCAACTGATCGAGCCGAGGTCGCCATGGTCTATGACTATGAGCAGTTCTGGGCGCTGATGCAGGCTAATTTGCCAACGCAGGACATTAGCTACGCCGAGACGGTTGCGAAAATCTACCGCTCGTTCTGGGAAAACGGCACCCGCGTCGACTTTGTGCCGGGGGATGTGGACCTCGAGACACTAAAGCAATACAAGCTCGTAGTGCTCCCCATGGTCCACATGCTCTCCGAGCAGGAGGAGCAGGTCTATCACGACTTTGTCGCTCAGGGAGGAAACATCCTTATTTCCTACTTCAGCAACATTGCCGACAGAACTCTGAGGGTCAAGCTAGGTGGCTATGGCGGCAAGCTTGTCCGAGATCTGGCTGGCGTCTATGTCGAAGAGTTCTACCCGCTTCGTGAGGGCCAAGGCAAGCTATCTAACGGCTACGAAATTGAGCTCTGGAGCGAGCTATCCAGGGCGGAGGGTGCCGAGGTCATTGCAAGCTTTGAGGCAACCGATGTCGATGGTTCGCCTGCGCTCACAGTCCGCGATCACTCCGGGGCCAAGGTTTGGTATCAGGGCACGGAGCTGTCTCTCAGCAGCCAAAAGAAGTTCCTGGGCGAAATCTGTTCTCAGCTCGGCGTCAGCTCCGAGGGGGGCGGTAGCACCGAAGTTGTGAGGCGAGGCCCCTTCAAATTCGAGATTGACCAC
>JBMUBK010000007.1:0-27638 GCA_049457355.1 Aquiluna sp. | reverse complement strand
GACCAGACCACGACATCTCAGGCGCAATCTTGCTCTCACCGCCTCTTCATAGAGCGACAGAAGCCGATCTACTGCGCTGGAATGAGTTTGCTAAACCACTGATTGCCTTTGTGCCTGAGCTGGATGAGTTCTTAAAGCCCAAGGAGGCGGCCGAGCGATTCGCCCTAGTCCCGCATGCCAAAGTGTTGGCATTTGATGGAGAGAAGCACCTTTGGGTGGGGGAGAGTGCGACCAGGAGAGTGCTAAACCAGATTGTTCAAGAGGTGAACCCCTCGGTTGGCCCTCTCCCTACAAGCCTCTAGCGCAGCTGCTGGGTAGGCATCCAAACCTCGCGGATAATCAGCAAGATTGATGCCGCGACTGGAATGGCTATAAGCGCCCCAAGGATTCCCATGAGCGTGCCACCCATCAGAGCAGCAATCACGACTATGGATGCCGGTACCGAAACAGCACGCTTCATGACCCTTGGGCTGATTAGGTAGGCCTCGACCTGGAGATAAACCAGGTAGTAGATAACCGCCCAGAGGGCATAGCTTGAGCCTGAGAGGTAACTCACACCAACAACCAGCAAGCCTGCAGAGGCAGGCCCAACAAGCGGAATAAGGGCTAGCAAGAAGGCAGCAAGGCTAAGAAGCAGTGAGTACTGAGAGCCAACTATTGTCAAAAAGACAAATAAAACGATTGCGTGTAGCAGCGCGACAGATGTTTGTCCCATAACCCAACGACCCACCGAGAGAGCTACCTGGTCAGTAAGTTTCTTGAACCGCTCACGCTTCGAGGCGGCGGTAAGCCTTGAGAGGTACTCCTTCATTGGCTCTAGAGAGGCCATGAAGTAGATGCTCAGAATGACGACGATGATGAACCCGACCACACCACTTAGCACCCCAAAGCCAACCTGCAATACGCCACCCAAAAGCGTTGGCCAGTTCGTGGTGTCGGTTAGGAATTCAAGTGCACCGTCAGCGGCTGCCGTGATGTTTCCACCAAGCTGAGCATCCCAGGATGAGATGAGGTCGTTGGAAACCACGTTTGTGACGATGGTCGGGATCCGGTTTATTAGCTTCCCCGCCTCAGTTACGGCAGTTGGGATAATCGCCCAGAGCAACAGAGCTACCGCGCCCAGAAAACCAGCTATAACGATGATGACGGCAAGCGGCCTGGGAAGCTTCCACTTGGTCAGAGCCCGAACTATCGGATCCATGCCAAGGGCAATAAAGAGCGCTATTCCGATGTAGGTGAGGATGGTTGCGGTCTGGGTAACCGCAGCACCGATAAGGATTGCTGTGAGCACGCCGAGTCCACCAACCAGGCCAACCTGGAAGGCATTTGTAACTCTCGCCCGCTGCTCCATCGCGCTATTCCTTTTCTAGGTCTGCAACCACGCTACGCAGGTTTTCTAGATAAGTCTTGCTTGACAGCACCTTGTTCTCAAGCTCGGCAAGCTCTGCCTTGGCATTTCTTACCAGTTCTGCGGCCTCAGCCTGGGCCTTAGAACCCATGGCGACAGCTTCAAGCTCTGCGGATCTCACGAGCGCCTCAGCCTTCTCTCTGGCCTCCGTAAGCATTCTCGACTGAGTCTTTGAGGTCTCAAGTTCGAGGGTTTCAACCTCGAGCCTGAGGGTCTTGGCAGCCTGCTTGAGGTCGGTAATGTCTTTTTGGGCCGACTCGAGATACTGCTGCGTCTGCTGCACTGCTTCGTTGTGCTTGGCGAGGTACTCGGCCTCGGCGTCTTTCCTGCGCTGAGCAATCTGGGCCTCGAGTTCGGACAACAACTTCTCCCGGACCTTGTCTTCGACCGAAATTTCCGAGCTGAGCAGGTACTCCTTAGAGGCAAACCTTGCCTCTAGCTCCTGCTGCCTTGCTTCGAGTTCTCGTTTTGCCGTTGTGCGCATAGCTGCAATCTCCGTGGCTACCTGGCCTCTGAGCCTGCCTGCCTCGGCCTCTGCTGCACCAATAATGTCCTTGGCACTGCGCTCTGCCTTGGCGATGAGCTGATCGGCCTCGATGCTTGCCTCGGAGATTCTCCTGGCCGAGCGGCGCTCTGCTGCATCGAGCTGCTCTTGATAGCGCCTCTGGACCTCTTCGGTCTTGTTGAGCAACTCGGCCTCAACGCTTTCGACGAGCTCCTGGGCCTCTTGACGCGCTTTCTCACCCAGCTCAAGTGCCACCTGCTCGGCTGTGGAGAGAAGCGCAGAGGCTTTTGCGCCCAGTGCGGAGTAGCTGGGCTGAGTCCTTAGGCCAAGCTCCTCTTCGGTTTCTTGCAGACGCTGATTGAGTCTTTGAGTTTCGGCCTGAAGTTCGGCGTTTTGTTCCCTGAGCCTTACCAGCTCCGCGCTCAGCGCTTTGAGCTCGCGCTCCACAGGCTGAGGGTCATAGCCGCGACGGACGATCTCGAAGCGAGAATCTGCTGCCAAGAGATAACCCCCGATGTGCGACTAAACTTTTGCGAGCTAGCAAAGTCTACTCGGAGCTAATCACATGCGCTTTTGGCTTGCCCTCGTCCTATTCGTAGGTGGATTGGCAGCGGGCAGTGTCGGGGTAGTAAACCAGGTTGAAAACACCCCAATCGATACCATCATCGCTTCCCAGGAGCTTGACCAGCCCACCACCTACGTGATGATTCCAAACAAGCTCCTCACCGCCTACAGCGCAAGCCCAAAGATCACCGTTAGAGGCGGAGAGATATTTGTGGCAACAGGTCGCCAAAGCGACATTGAGGCTTGGCTGGAGGGAAGCCCTTATGTCGAGCTAAGGCTAAGTATTGATGTTGCGCGGGAGACTGCCGAACTTGCAGAGGTATTGGTCGCAGGCAGCGGGAACCTTACCGACCCCAATGGCGCAGACATTTGGAGGCAAGAAATCAACGGCCGCTCTCAGGTCACAATCAATTTGGAGCAGGACAACCAGAGTGCAATCTTGGTGGCCTCAAACGGCCTGGAACTTGCTCCTAGAAGCATCGCTATCGAATGGGATATTGCAGACGAGGAAATCGAAATACCCCCCATCACCTATGTTGGCGTTGGGCTGATGGCACTCGGATCAATCGCTGGACTCTGGGCTGCTATTGGCTTTGCTAACAAGTACCGCTCCTCGAGGCGAAGGGGACCCAAACCACCAAGGCGGAAGAGCCCAAGACGGGCCATATCCCAGGCTGGAGAAGGCCCCAGGCGCGGAAGAAGAGCCCTGCGCCCCGATGCCTTTATCGCGATTGGACTCAGCACTGCCCTGCTTAGCGGCTGTGTTGCTGAGTATGAGAACCCGGTTCTTTCCCCCAGCCCACTTTCTAGTCCGGAGATTCTCACCCCCGCTCTCACCCGGGACCAAGTAAGCGAAATACTCTTCGACATCGCAGAGGTCGTAAGGGTCGCAGATGAAAATAACGATCGCGAGTCTTTGGAAACCAGGGTCACCGGTCCAGCACTTGAGATGAGGCGCTTTGCCTACAACCTAATTTCTCGACTTGATCAGCAGGAGAGCACCCTGGAGCCTCTGCTGGCTGGACCGATACAACTCTTCCTGCCTCCCGCGACAGACAGCTGGCCTCGGAACGTGATGGTTGTTACTGGTGAAGAGCAGCTTCAAATGCTGGTGCTAAGGCAAGAAACCGTTCGGGAGAATTACAAGCTCTACCAGTACATGTCGCTTCTGCCCGGAGCCGACTTCCCGGATGTGGCATCAGAGCTCACGGGTGCTAGCTCGCTTAACCCCGACAATAAGTTCTTGCTAATGTCGCCCCGGCTACTTGGGGGAGCAGTCGGTGACCTACTCAATAATGGAGCAGATTCCTTGTGGGTGGACATCGTTGATCCAAACAATGACTACATCAAGGACGTGGCTTCTGTTCAGCGCGGTCTGGCCGAGACTCTCAGTAATGCAAATCTGGACTTCCAGCATGAGCAGACAGAGGACCCAATGGTCTTATTGTCATCCCTTGATGGCGGCGCACTGGTTGGCATCTACATGATTGACACCTACACAATCATCCCCAAGGAGCCCGGCGATGCTGTTGCCATTGCGGGCGACGAGGCTGTGCTGCTCGGAACCAGTGGATCTGCAACGGGCATAGAGACTCGCTACGGCGCGATGCTGCTGTTCCACATTCCAGTCACAGGGGGCGATGCTCAGGTGAGATTGCTTGGGGCAACGCAACAGCTTCTGACCGCGGTAGCCTTGGGGTCGTAATGACTGAATTTGGCAACGCTTTTGACCTCTCCAAACTCTCGGGGGAGGAGGGTGGAAACACCGTCAGCGCCTGGCTTGTAAGCGGCGACGAGCAAACTCTTCGCAGCTACCTAAAGCTCAGCGAACAGGTTCCCGTGTTGATGCTCATCAGTGACGACAGCGCAGACTCTGCTGCGGTGAAGAACCTGCTGACAAGGACCCTTGAGGCCAGCGAGGGCCGTTTCGCGGGTATTGAGATCAGCATGACAGCATCACCTCAGCTGGCCCAAGCGGTAGGCGTGAGCATGGCACCTGCGATGTTGGCAATACTCTCAGGGCAGCCTGCACCACTCTTCCAGGGCAACATCGCCCAGGAGCAGTTTCTTCAGGTGCTCTCCCAGGTTCTCCAGCTGGCAAAGCAAAACAAAATCACCGGCACCGTAAAGCTGGGAGCCCAGCCCGAAAAGGAATCTGAGCCCCAGAAACCGCTGAGCCCAGAACACCAAGAGGCTTTCGCCGCAATTGAACGTGGAGACTTTGCAGGAGCTAAGGCCAGCTACGAAAAGATTCTTGTTGAATACCCAAACGACCAAGAGGCCCATGCGGGACTTGCGCAGGTAGAGCTCATGATTAGGCTGCAGGGCCAAGAGAAAACCTCTGAGCTTGAGGCTGCGATGCTTGGAGCGGATCAGCTAATTGCCTCAAACAACGCAGCAGGCGCTTTCGAGCATCTCCTAGGGCTGTTTGCAGAGCGAATCGATGATCGAGAAGCAATCAAGGACAGACTGCTTAAGCTCTTTCTGATTCTGGGTAACGATCACCCGGCGGTTCTGGAGGCCAGGAGGCGCCTAGCTTCGTTGATGTTCTAGATCTTCTCTAGCACGAGCGCGCCAAGAGGCGGAACGTTCAAAACCAAAGACTGCGCGCTGCCGTGGGACTGGATGTCTCTTGTAGAAATCTTCCCGAGGTTTCCATGACCGGAGCCCCCATAAACCTCGGCATCGGTATTTAGGAGCTCTCGATACTCGCCGGGCTGGTCGACTCCCAGCACAACATCGTGATGCGGGTTTCCTGCGAAGTTCACTACGACCACTAGTTGGTTTCCCGCTAGGTCCTCTCGAATAAAGCTCAGCAGGTTTCGATTGGCGTCGCCACCATCGATCCAGCGGAACCCGGCTGGTTCATGGTCCAGTTCCCAAAGGGCGCTATGTGCTTGGTAAAGGGCATTTAGGTCGGCAACTAGCTGCTGAATGCCGCGGTGTGGGGCATGGTCGGTGAGCCACCAGTCAAGCTCTCTGGATTCGCTCCACTCCGAGGGCTGCGCGAATTCTTGACCCATAAACAAAAGCTTCTTGCCGGGGTGGGTCCACATAAACGCTAGATACGCCCTCATGTTTGCAAGCTTCTGCCAGTGATCTCCTGGCATCTTTGCCAATAGCGAGCCCTTGCCGTGAACCACTTCGTCGTGGCTGATTGGCAAGACGAATTTCTCGTCATAGGCATAGAGCATGGAGAAGGTGATCTCACCGTGGTGGTGAGAGCGATACATCGGGTCGCGCTCAATGAACTGCAGCGAATCGTGCATCCAGCCCATGTTCCACTTAAACCCAAAACCTAGGCCACCGGTGTCAGTGGGGGAGCTTACGCCGGCAAATGCGGTGGATTCCTCGGCAATCATCATGATGCCTGGGTTTCTGCGGTAGGCGGTTGCGTTTGTTTCCTGCAGGAACTGAATCGCGTCGAGGTTCTCTCTGCCACCATAAACATTGGGCAGCCACTGACCATCCTCTCGGGAGTAGTCGAGGTAGAGCATCGACGCCACCGCATCGACGCGGAGGCCATCGATGTGAAACTCCTCGAGCCAGTAGAGCGCATTTGCCACCAGGAAGTTCTTGACCTCGGTGCGACCAAAGTTGAATACGTGGGTACCCCAATCAGGGTGGTCACCCCTGCGAGGGTCAGCGTCCTCATAGAGCGGTTCGCCATCAAACCTGGCCAGTGCCCAGTCGTCCTTGGGGAAGTGAGCTGGCACCCAGTCCATGATCACGCCAATTCCAGCCTGGTGCAGCTGATCAACTAGATACCTAAAGTCATCGGGGGAGCCATAGCGAGAAGTTGGCGCAAAGTACCCGGTCACCTGGTAGCCCCAACTTCCCCCAAAGGGGTGTTCGGCAAGTGGCATGAACTCAACGTGAGTAAATCCCAGGTACTTCACGTGACCAATGAGCTCAGGAGCCAGGTCCCGGTAGTTCTTAGCGCCTCTCCAGGAGCCCAGGTGAAGCTCATAGGTAGACATCGGTGCGCGAAGCGCATCGCGGCTCTCTCTGGCCTTGAGCCACTTTGCATCCCCCCAGGTGTAGCTCGAAGTCTCGACAATTGAAGAAGTGGCAGGTGGTATCTCGAAGCTGCGGGCCATTGGGTCTATCTTGGTGATCCAATTGCCGTGGCGAGTTCTGATTTGATACTTGTAGAGCGTTCCGGGTCCAAGGTCTGGCACGAATAGCTCCCAGATACCGCTTGATCCCAGCGAGCGCATGGCATGCGATGTTCCATCCCACGAGTTGAAGTCTCCAACCACTCTGACCGCAGAAGCGTTCGGGGCCCAGACCTTAAAGCTAACCCCACTGATTTTTCCTAGTGAGTCCTTAGTTTCAATAACGTGAGAGCCCAGTACCTTCCAGAGCTCTTCGTGCCGGCCCTCGGCGATGAGGTGCAGATCAAGCTCGCCAATCATTGGCAGGAAGCTGTAAGAGTCGGCGGTGTCCCAGGTTGCCGAGTCGTACTCCGTAATTAGCCGATAGTCGAAGGTCTTGGTCTTTCCTCGTGCCTCCCAGACACCGGCGTGTACGTGCTCAAGGGGGATTTTCTTGGTTTTGGCCTTTGCTACCACAGATTTGGCAAGTGGTCTTAGTGCTCTCAGCACCCAACCCTTGCCCTCAGGGTGGAGTCCAAGGTAGTCGTGCGGCGAGTGGTGAGAACCGTGGGCAAGCTGCTCGTAGGTTGCCTCATCCAACCTCATCGAATAACCCTGAGGATGTGTGCCGGTTCAGTGAATGCATCTAGGCGAACGAAGTTGTGCTCGCCCCATGTGAACTTCTTGCCTGTGATTAGGTCCTCGACCTCAAAGCTGTGGGGAAGCTCAAGGGCCTGCATATCAAGATGCACCATGGTTTCCCTCACGGAGTGGGGGTCGGTGTTCACCACCACAATCACCGTATTGTCCTTGCCGTCGTTGAACTCGGGAGCAAGCCGCTTTGCATAGACAAGTATCTGCTCGTCATCGCTGTAGTGGGTCGTGATGTTGCGCAGCTGGCCTAGCGCGGGGTTTTCCCTGCGTAGCTTGTTGAGCAACCTGATTCTCGGGGCGAGGCTGACTCCTCTGTCTTCACTGCCCACAAAGTCTCTGGACTTGTATTCATACTTTTCGTTGTCGATGTTTTCTTCACTACCGGCTCGGGCTACGGCCTCATAGAGCTCAAAGCCTGCATACATTCCCCAGCTCGGTCCCGCGGTTGCAGCAATCGTGGCCCTGATCTTGAAGGCAGGGCGACCACCAAATTGCAGATATTCGGTGAGGATGTCTGGGGTGTTGACCCAGAAACTGGGCCTAAAGAAGTCGGCTGAATCCTTTGCCAGCTCGTTTAGGTAGGAGGTGAGCTCCGCCTTGGTGTTTCTCCAGGAGAAGTAGCAGTAGGACTGCTGGAAGCCGATTTTCCCGAGAGTGTGCATCATTGCCGGGCGAGTGAAGGCCTCGGCTAGGAAGATAACCTCCGGATGCTTCTGATTCACCTCAGCAATCAGCTGCTGCCAAAACTCGACGGTTTTGGTGTGGGGATTATCGACCCTAAAGATCTTCACACCCAGCGAGATCCACTTTTCTAGAATCCTGAGAACCTCGGCGTGAATGCCATCAGGGTCGTTATCGAAGTTGATGGGGTAGATGTCCTGATACTTCTTGGGAGGGTTCTCCGCATAGGCGATGGTGCCATCGGCCCTGGTGGTGAACCACTCAGGGTTTGATTTCACCCAAGGGTGATCGGGCGAGGCCTGCAGGGCGAGGTCCATAGCAACCTCAATACCGAGCTTGTTTGCAGCCTTCACAAATGCTGCAAAATCCTTCTCTGTGCCTAAATCTGGGTGGATGGCATCGTGGCCGCCCTCCTTGGCTCCGATGGCCCAGGGGGAGCCGGGGTCGCCCTTTTCGGCAATGAGAGTGTTGTTCTTGCCCTTGCGGTGAGTGGTGCCAATCGGGTGAATCGGCGGCAGATAGAGAACATCAAAGCCCATATCGCTAACGCGCTGGAGGCTCTTGGTTGCGCTTTTGAAGGTTCCTGATACCCAGCTGCCGTCTCGGTTTTGCTTGGCGCCCTCTGATCTCGGGAAGAACTCATACCAGCTGCCGCTTCCGGCAAGCTTGCGCTCGCACAAGATGCTTATGGACTCAGAGAGCGTTTCCCGTTCCCTTAGCGGATGCTTTGCAGCCAACTCGCTAAGTCCGCTCGCCATAACCTTCTCAAATTTCGCACCAGGGCTTAGCTTTTTGTCATCAAGAATCTTTAGGGCGGCCTCGAACTTTGCAGCTATCGTCTTCGCCTTACCCTCAGACATCCTCTCGAGAAGCTTCTTACCCTCGAGAATCATCAGCTCCTGATCGACCTGGGCCGCTAGCTTGACTGAGGTGGCGTGCTCCCAAGAGCCATACTCGTCGTCCCAGGCTGAGACTTGGTAGCTGTAGCTGCCAACCTCAGTTAGCTGCAGACGCGTGACCCACTGGTCGAGGCCTGGCTGCCCTGGGAGCATTGGGTGGCGGGTGGTCTTGCCGCCTGGGGAGGTTAGAACCAGTTCAACAGCGAGTTTGTCGTGGCCCTCACGAAAGGCAGTGGCGCCGAAGTCAAGCACTTCGCCCTCAAAGGCTTTGACCGGGAACTTTCCGCCGTCAACGACCGGCCAAGTTTTGACTATCGGAAAACGTCCGACCGGGTATTCAGCTTTATCCACACGCCCAATTTACTAAGCGCACCCTTGATAACCCAACTAAAAGCTTCAGGTCTGCACAACGCGGAAGAGTTGAATGCTGGTTTCCACCATTCTCAGCTTGGCACCGGGTGTCAAAACTAGCTGCCGCTCAGGAGGCAGCTCGAGCGCCGAATCCCAAAGCAGTTCGAAGCCCCCAGCGCCTGCGGGCTTTGGGAGTGAAACGTTCTTGATGGCTTCGGTGCCGTTCACAACCAGCAGCACACCCTGCTTGCTGCCGTCATTCATGAGGTGATAGGTGAGCCGCTGTATGGTTCTTCGCTCGGGGTTGTGCCAGTCCTCAATGGTCATCTCATCACCGCGACCTGAGAACCAGAGCATTTGATCGTGCTCCGGGGTTGGCTCATCGAGCTTTGTGAAGCTCCTGGGTCGAAGGGCTGGTAGCTGCTTGCGCAGCGCGATTAGCTCAGAGACGGTCTTTTGGAAGTTAATCCGATGAATATCTGGATCCCAGTTTTGCCAGGTAATCACATTGTCTTGGCAGTAGGCGTTGTTGTTGCCGCTTTGGGTCTTGAGTCTTTCGTCTCCGGCGGTAATCATGGGAACTCCTGCAGAGAGAAGCAGCGTGCCGATGAGGTTTCTCGCGGCCTTGCGACGAGCGAAGTTCACCGAGCTGTTCGAAGTCTCGCCCTCATGTCCATGATTGAAGCTCAGGTTGTTGTTGCCGCCATCGCGATTGCCCTCGCCGTTGGCGGAGTTCTGCTTGACGTTGTAGGAAACAAGGTCCCAGAGTGTGAAGCCGTCGTGGGCCGTAATGAAGTTGATGGTGCCAAGGGGAGAGCCTTCGCTCACCACGTCCTGTGAACCAGAAATTCTGCTTGCCATCTCCTGGACACCGTTGTGGTGGTTTCCGGAGCTTCGATAGGACGCAACGTCCTGAAGCCAAAACTTTCTGACGGAGTCTCTAAACCTGTCGTTCCATTCCGGGAAACCTGGGGGGAAGTTTCCGGTCTGCCAGCCCCCCATGCCAACATCCCACGGTTCGACTATCAGCTTTGCTGAACTAATCACAGGGTCCTCCTGCATGGCAGTCAGAACCTCGTGTCGCGGATTGAAGTGATTACTCTCGTCTCTTGCCAAGGTCGCGGCAAGGTCGAAGCGGAAGCCGTCGATCTTGAGCTCTTCCACCCAGTAGCGGAGGCTATCGAGCATGAGCCGCTGCACCATGGGCTTGCCGAAGTTAAGCGAATTGCCGCATCCCGTGGTGTCTTGATAGTTGCCCTGATCGTCCTGGCGGTAGTAGCTCGAGTTATCTAGTCCGCGGTAGGAGTAGGTGAGGCCCTTGTGTCCGCCCTCGGCCGTGTGGTTGTAAACAACATCCAGGATGACTTCAATTCCTGCCTTATGAAGTTCTCTGATTGCTCCCTTTAGCTCCAAAAGCATCGCCTCAGGACCTTGAGCCCGCTTGGCCTCGGATGCGTAACGCATGTGAGGTGTGAAGAAGTTGATGGTGTTGTAGCCCCAGTAGTTGATTAGGCCGAGGTTTACGAGCCTGGGCTCTGAGATAAAGGCCTGGATGGGTAGTAGCTCGACCGCCGTGATACCCAGAGAGGTTAGGTGATCAATGGTTGCAGGGTGACCCAGTGCGGCGTATGAGCCCCGTATATCCTCGGGGATAGCCGGGTTCACACGAGTCAAACCCCGAACGTGGGCCTCATAGATGATGCTCTCGCTGAGCGCAGTCTGGGGTTTCTCCACACCCTCCCAGTCGAAGCTGGTGTCGATAGCTACGCAGTGGTAATCCTTGGGGCTTTCGCGAACCAAGCCCCTGGCATAGGGGTCAAGCAGGTTTCGCTCTGGGTTGAAGGCGTGCCTTGGTCCCTCAGGACCCTCGGCCCGAAGGACATATTTGATGCCCCGCTGGAGTCGATCATCTCCTGCGGTCCAGATGCCACCATCTGATTGTTCGAGTGGGATCTCGTGGAGGGTCTTGGAGGTGTCCTCAGGATCGAGAATGTGAAGCTTGACGGCGCTCGCGGTATCTGACCAGACCCCGAAGACGCCACCGCCATCGAGCAGGTTCATGCCCAGGGGTGCGAGGTCTTGTGATTTTTGCGCCAACATACTGCCTTTTCAACAAAGGCTATAGGTCTTTGCTTTCCTGCACGCTCAAATACACTGGTTGGCATGCCCGTGTTCTTAGATCATGCCGCCACGACGCCCTGCAGGCCGGTTGCGCTGCAGGCGCTAAATGGCGCCCTAGAGCAGCTTGGCAATCCCTCATCAGTTCACGGGCACGGCCAAAATACCCGGGCGATTCTTGAAGACGCCAGAGACCAGGTCGCTAATGCTGTGGGCGCGAACCGAAGCGAAATTGTCTTTACCTCAGGCGGAACCGAGTCGAACAACCAGGCTATAAAGGGCATCTACTGGGCTCAAAACCGCAAAAACAAGGCCCGCAAGGTCATTGTTACGGCAGCCACTGAGCACCACGCACTGCTTGACCCCATCGACTGGCTGGTCGAGCACGAGGGTGCCGAGGTTATAAATGTTGCGGTTACAAACAGCGGCATGGTCAATCTTGAGGACCTAGAGCAGATCCTGTCATCAAGGAGCGATGAAATCGCACTTGTGAGCCTGATGTGGGTGAACAACGAGACCGGGGTTATCACCCCAATCCTTCGCGTGACTGAGCTGGCTAATAGATATGGCATCCCTGTTCACAGCGACGCGATAGCTGCCATAGGTCATGTGCCGGTTGACTTCGCCAAATCTGGGCTTACGGCAATGAGCATCTCAGGGCACAAGGTCGGAGCTCCAATTGGAGTTGGGGCCTTGGTGGTTGCGAGAGACTTTTCGCCAGTAAGCCTGCTGCATGGTGGTGGCCAAGAACGTGGTCTTAGGTCTGGAACCATGAATTACCCACTGGCCGCCTCCCTTGGAGCAGCCTGCCAAGAGGCAGTTTCCGACCGCGTTGAACGGCAGTCACGATTGAAGGAGCTTCGAGACCTGATTGAGTCCGAGGTTCTTAGAGCCATACCGAGTGCAGTGGTAACGGCGCAGGACGCCGACCGTGTGGAGCACAACGCACACCTAATTTTCCCCGGAACCCAAAGCGACAACCTGCTCTTTCTGCTCGACCAGGAGGGTGTCAGCGTCTCGGCTGGCAGTGCTTGCCAGGCAGGAGTTTTGGGGGCCTCTCACGTTCTGGTTGCGATGGGTCACTCCGAGGAGCTGGCTTCGGCTTGCCTGAGGATCACTCTTGGCCACACCAGCACAAAGCTCGATGTCGAGCGCTTCATCGAGGCAATCATCAAGATTCACCCCGGAGCGCTGGTGGCTTCCCAGAGCACCCAGAGCGCAAATTAGACTTATCGGGTGAAGGTTTTAGCGGCCATGAGTGGCGGAGTTGACTCCGCCGTTGCTGCCGCACGCCTGGTTGACGAAGGTCATGAGGTTGTTGGTGTACACCTCGCGCTCTCGAGGATGCCAGGAACCCTTCGCACCGGCTCTAGAGGCTGCTGCACCATCGAGGACTCGATGGATGCCCAGCGGGCTGCAAAGAAATTAGGCATTCCTTTCTATGTTTGGGACTTTTCAGAGCGCTTCAAGATCGACGTGGTCGATGACTTTGTCGCTGAATATCAGGCCGGGAGAACCCCGAACCCCTGCATGCGCTGCAATGAACGGATTAAATTTGCAGCGCTGCTAGAGCGGGCACTGGCTCTCGGATTCGATGCTGTTGGTACCGGCCACTATGCGAGCATTATCAAAGACGATGAAGGCAACCTAGAACTTCACAGGTCACTGGCGATGGCCAAGGATCAGAGCTATGTCCTCGGAGTCCTCACCCAAGAACAGCTAGCTCACGCCCTGTTTCCGCTCGGGGCAACTGCTTCAAAGGACCTTGTTCGCAAGGAGGCCTCGGAGAGGGGCCTAACCGTCGCCAATAAGCCAGACAGCTATGACATCTGCTTCATCCCAGAGGGCGATACGAGGGAATGGCTAAGGGACTTCGTTCCATCGAGTCCGGGCAAGATCGTTGATCAGCAGGGTACCGAGCTCGGTGAGCACGACGGTCACGTCGGATTCACGATCGGCCAGCGCAAGGGCCTGAGGCTTGGCAGGCCGGCAGCAGATGGCAAGCCCAGGTATGTGCTTGAGATTCGGCCAAAGACCGCAGAGGTTGTTGTGGGCCCCGAGGCAGCTCTGCAAATCACTCAGCTGTCAGGCGAGCGGTATTCCTGGTGTGGCAGGGCACCCAAGAGCCCCGAGGAGTTCTTTGACTGCGAGGTGCAGGTTCGCGCGCACGGCGATACGGTGCCAGCGCAAGCTGCCGTTGTCCAGGGAGAGCTGGTTATCAGGCTCAAGGAGCCCCTATACGGCGTTGCCCCTGGTCAAACGGCAGTTATCTACCTCGGAACCCGAGTATTGGGTCAGACCACGATTGACCAGACCGTAAGCGCGGAAGTCGCAGTTGTCTAAGGCCGAGCGCGCTGAGGAGCTAAGGGCTCTCATAGAGCGCTATCGCAACGCCTACTACCTAGAAAACGAATCTCTCGTTTCAGACAGCGAATATGACGCTCTAGAAAAAGAGCTTCGAGCACTCGAGCAGGAGAACCCTGAGCTAATTGTCGACTCACCAACCGAGAAGGTCGGGGGAGCGGCAAGCAGCCTCTTTGCCCCGCATCGCCACCTAGAACCAATGCTGTCGCTAGATAACGCGTTCTCGCTGGAGGAGCTTTTGGCATGGGACCAGAGGGTTGGAGGTGGTCCATACCTCTGCGAACCAAAGATTGACGGTCTTGCAGTTTCGCTTACCTACAAAAACGGCAAGCTGGTTTCAGCAGCAACTCGCGGTGATGGTGAGGTTGGCGAAGATGTGACAGCCAATGTCATGACTATTGGGTCGGTTCCCCATGCACTCTCGGGCTCCAATCACCCCGAACAAATTGAAATACGCGGGGAGGTCTTCTTCCCCCTTGCGGATTTTGCCAAGCTCAATGAGGGCATAGTCGCAGCCGGCGGAAAACCCTTCGCAAATCCAAGAAACTCGGCATCTGGTTCACTGCGCCAAAAGGATCCCCAGGTCACAGCCTCCAGGCCCCTTCAGATGCTTGTCCACGGCTTTGGAGCATGGCAGTCAAGTCTTTCCTCGCAGAGCGAGGTCTATGAGCTGCTGAGCGCGTGGGGTCTTCCAACCACCAAGCGCTACAAAGTTGCCGCAGATGCGAAAGAGGCCAGCGAGTACGTAGAAAAGCTCGAGGGTGACCGGCACTCAATTGAGCATGAAATCGATGGTGTCGTGATCAAGGTAGACGACCTTTCTCGCCAGGGTGAACTGGGTAGAACATCCAGAGCTCCGCGCTGGGCAATTGCCTATAAATACCCACCTGAGCAGGTCAACACGAAGCTCCTAGATATCCGTGTCTCGATTGGCCGCACCGGCCGGGCAACTCCATTTGCAGTGTTGGAGCCAGTCAGGGTTGCCGGTAGTGAGGTTGAGTTTGCAACCCTTCACAACCAGGACCAGGTTCGCTCTAAAGGGGTGCTGATCGGGGACACCGTCGTCTTGAGAAAGGCTGGCGATGTCATTCCGGAGATCTTGGGCCCGGTGACGGCCCTTAGAACAGGCTCTGAAACTCAATTCCAAATGCCAACAAATTGCCCTGAGTGCTCAGCTGAGTTAGCTCCCGCAAGTGAAGGTGATGTGGACCTGCGTTGCCCCAATGCCCGCAGCTGTCCGGCTCAACTTAGGGAGCGCATCGCCTACATAGGTTCGCGCTCGGCAATGGATATCGAGGCCCTGGGTTATGTAAGTGCAGCTGCCCTGACTCAGCCAATCGAGCCCAAGGAGCCTCCGCTTCGTTCCGAGGCCGACCTATTTAGTCTGACAATCGAGCAACTGCTTCCAATACGGAGCTATGTGCTCGACCCCGACACGGGCCTCCCAAAGCACGATGGGGAGGGAAACCCCAAGGTCACCGACTTCTTCCGCAAAAAAGACGGGGAACCCGGTGAGGTCGCGCTAAAGCTTCTTGCAAACCTCGAGGAAGCTAAGAAAAGAGACCTTTGGCGAATACTTGTCTCACTCTCCATACGGCACGTTGGACCGGTTGCAGCGCGGGCACTTTGCAACCACTTCGGCTCGCTGGAGGCAATCTTTGCAGCGACCGAGAACGAGCTTGCCGAGGTTGAAGGCGTCGGTCCAACGCTTGCAGACTCAATCAAGCAGTGGTGGGAAGAGGATTGGCACAAAGAAATCGTTGAGCGCTGGGGCAAGGCGGGTGTATTACTCTCCATTCCCGGCCACCAGGGGCCCGGTTCTATGAGTGCCGAGGGGCCATTCAGTGGCATGTCGATTGTTGTAACGGGAACACTTAGCCAGATGACTAGGGACGAGGCTGAGGCAAAGATCATCGAATTGGGCGGCAAAGCAGCGAGCTCGGTCTCCAAAAAGACCGCTTTCGTGGTGGCTGGGCCAGGGGCTGGCTCAAAGCTTCAGAAGGCAGAGGAGCTCGGCGTTGAGGTTATCGATGAGAGCGCCTTTGTTGCCAGGTTGGCGTCCGTCACAAACTAGACTTGGTGTTTTGACAACGCAAAAACTAAGAATTGAGCACGGCCATGTCCGAAATCACTCCTGATCTTGTGCGGCACCTCGCATCGCTCTCTCGAATCCTGGTTACCGAGGATGAGGTAGAGAAGCTAGCGGGAGAGCTCGGTGTGATAGTCGACTCGGTTGCCACCGTAAACAAGGCCGTGAGCGGCGATGTTGTGCCAACCAGCCACCCAATCCCAATGAGCAACGTATTTCGCGAGGATGAGGTCGCTGAATCCCTGACCCAGGAACAGGCGCTTTCTGGTGCGGCAGACAGTGCCGAGGGTCGTTTCAAGGTAGCTGCAATTTTGGACGAGGACTAACCCTTGAGCGAGCTAATAACCAAATCCGCGAGTGAGCTTGCCCAGCTCATTGAGTCAAAAGAGATTTCATCGGTTGAGGCAACTGAAGCTTTCTTCGACCGCTCAGAAAGCCTGAACCACCTCACCCTCAGCTATCTTCACCTAAACCGTGAGACAGCCCTTGCAGCGGCTAAGGCTGCCGATAGCGACCTTGCTGCTGGTAAGCGCCACTCAGCCCTCCACGGAGTTCCAATTGCGGTGAAGGACAACCTCACCACAACCGATGCCCCCACAACAGCCGGCTCCAAGATTCTTGAGGGTTGGGTCCCGCAGTATGACTCGACAGTGGTCAAGAGGATTCGGGCAGCAGGGCTACCAATACTCGGCAAGACCAACATGGATGAGTTTGCAATGGGCTCTTCCACCGAATACTCCGCCTATGGCCCCTCGAGAAACCCCTGGGACCTGGACAGGATTCCAGGCGGCAGCGGTGGAGGGTCTTCTTCTGCCGTTTCGGGTCACCTTGCACCGCTTGCGGTTGGTAGCGACACCGGTGGATCGATTAGGTTCCCAGCTGCTGTCACCGGATCGGTTGGGGCAAAGCCCACCTACGGAACAGTCTCTCGCTATGGACTGATTGCTCTTGCTAGTTCGCTGGATCAGGTGGGCCCTGTGACCAACACTGTTTTGGACGCAGCACTCTTGCAGGATGTCATTGCAGGTTATGACCCTCACGACTCGACCTCACTACCCGAATCTCTGGGCTCGATGGCAGATGCGGTCAAGACTGCGGATTTCAAGGGACTCAAGGTCGGAGTGGTGAAGCAGCTCAGCTCAGACGGTTTCCAGGCTGGCGTCAAGAAGTGCTTCGACGACACCATCGCAAAGCTCACTGCAGAGGGTGTCGAGGTGGTCGAGGTTGACTGCCCGAGCTTCGAATACTCCGTTGCTGCCTACTACCTAATCCTTCCAGCCGAGGCATCTAGCAACCTTGCAAGGTTTGACTCGGTGCGCTTTGGGCTGAGGGTGGCTCCGGAGGGCAACCCAACCATTGAGCGTGTGATGGCTGCAACAAGGGAAGCCGGCTTCGGGCCCGAGGTAAAGCGCAGAATCATCCTTGGCACCTACGCACTGTCATCTGGCTACTACGACGCCTACTACGGTTCGGCGCAGAAGGTTAGAACGCTTATTCAGCAAGATCTTGAGAAGGCCTTTAGTCAGGTTGATGTTTTGCTCACGCCAACCGCACCCACCACCGCCTTCAAGATTGGCGAGAAGGTAAACGACCCGTTGGCGATGTATCTCAACGACATAGCAACCATTCCCGCGAACCTTGCGGGCATTCCGGGCATGTCAGTGCCTAACGGTTTGGCAGAGGAGGATGGCCTGCCATCGGGTGTGCAGATCCTTGCGCCAGCCAGGGAAGATGCTCGGATGTATCAGGTCGCATCGCTCATTGAGGCCCTCTATGTGGCGCAGTGGGGAGCGCCGCTGATCGCCCAGGCGCCAGGATTGGAGGCGAACCGTGGCTAAAGAACCGCTAATGGACTTTGAAGAGGCCATTGAGAGATTTGAGGTTGTCATTGGCCTCGAGGTCCACGTCGAGCTAAACACCAAGAGCAAGATGTTCTGCGGTTGTGCGAATGTCTTCGGTAGCGAGCCCAACACCAACGTCTGCCCGATATGCCTTGGACTGCCCGGAGCATTACCAGCCGTGAACAAGAAGGCGGTTGAATCCTCGATTGCCATTGGGTTAGCACTCGGCTGCGAAATTGCCCCAAATGGCCGCTTTGCGAGAAAGAACTATTTCTATCCGGATCTGGCCAAGAACTTCCAGACCTCGCAGTATGACGAGCCAATTGCCTTTGAAGGCAAACTCGATGTCGAGATCTCAGACGGTCAGGTATTCGAGGTGCTCATCGAGCGTGCCCACATGGAGGAAGACGCCGGAAAGCTGACCCACGTCGGCGGTGCCACCGGACGTATTCAAGGCGCGGAATACTCCTTGGTCGACTTCAACCGTGCCGGAGTTCCGCTGGTTGAGATCGTGACCAAGCCCGTCTTTGGCGCGGGCGCAAATGCCCCCGAGCTGGCAGCTGCCTATGTCCGAAACATTCGCGACATTGTGAAGGCCATGGATGTCTCTGACGCCAAGATGGAAAGAGGAAACGTCCGCTGTGATGCCAACGTCTCTCTGCGACCTAAAGGCCAAGAGAAGCTCGGCACCAGAACCGAGACTAAGAACGTCAACTCGATCAGAAGCGTGGAAAACGCAGTTCGCTATGAGATCCAACGTCAGGCCCACATCCTTGCCGGGGGCGGCAGCATCACCCAAGAGACTCGTCACTGGCACGAGGACCGCGGCTACACCTCAGCGGGTAGACCCAAGTCCGATGCCGATGACTACCGCTACTTCCCTGAGCCAGACCTGGTTCCTGTCCAGCCAGCAAAAAACTGGATTGAAGAAATTCGAGAGTCCCTCCCGGAAAATCCGCAGCAGCGTCGCAAGCGGCTAGCAAATGACTGGGGTTTCAGCGAGCTTGAATTCAGGGATGTCGTAAACGGCGACCTACTAGACCTTGTCGAGGCAACGGTTGCAGCCGGAACTTCGCCTCAGGCCGCCAGGAAGTGGTGGACTGGAGAACTATCCAGGCAAGCCAATGCCATGGAGCTCAGCACTAGCGAGCTGGCTATTACCCCTGATCAGGTTGCGACCATTCAGAAGCTAATTGATGCTGGCGACCTCACTGACCGCATGGCGAGAGAGGTTGTGGCAGGTGTTATCGCGGGCGAGGGCACGCCAGAGCAGGTTATTGAGAAGCGTGGGCTGAAGGTTGTGACCGACGAGGGTGCACTAATCGCTGCCATCGATGAGGCATTGAAGCAACAACCCGATGTCCTAGAGAAAATTCGCGAGGGCAAGGTTCAGGCAGCTGGAGCTGTCATTGGTGCGGTGATGAAGGCGATGGGCGGCCAGGTTGATGCTGCGCGAGTTCGAGAATTGATTTTGGAGCGTGCCGGGAGCTAACTGGGGTGAGTAACGGGACTTGAACCCGCGGCCTCCTGGACCACAACCAGGCGCTCTACCGACTGAGCTATACCCACCATGTCTGGGCTAACCCAGAGCGCTTAGATTGTATCAGCGTCCAGAGAATCAGCCACTTTCTTAGCAGCTTCCGAATCAGGCCCGGGCTGCTCAACCATTATGGTCTTGCGATAGTAGCGAAGCTCCTGGATAGATTCTTTGATGTCGGCAAGGGCTCTGTGGCCGCCATTTTTCTTTGGTAGCTGGAAGTAGACCCTCGGATACCAGCGTCTCGTGAGCTCCTTGATTGAACTCACGTCTATGTTTCGGTAGTGCAGGAATGAGTCGAGGTTAGGCATGTAGCGGTTGAGGAACATCCGGTCGGTCCCGATGGAGTTTCCGGCTAGTGGCGCTGTTCTGGGCTCAGCAATCCACTGCTTTAGATATTCCATGACTTTTTTCTCCGCCGTCTCAGCGCTTTCGCCAGAAGAAATCTCGTCGAGCAAACCAGATTCTCTGTGCATGTTGGTGACGAACTCACCCATGTTTTCCATGGCCGCATCGGAAGGCTTGATAACGATCTGCAGGCCATCATCCTGGGCAGTAAGTTCTTGGTCGGTAACGATAACTGCAATCTCACAAAGCTCGTCCTTTTCGACGTCGAGACCCGTCATCTCGCAGTCAATCCAAACTATGTATTCAGCCATTGCTTTAGCCAGAGTGCCTGGAGTCCCTTGCGGCCTTGCGTTGCGCCTTGGCATCTCGCTTTGCCTGCTTCTTGGCAGCTCGCTTTTCGCGACCAGTGAGTGAAGCTTCCTCAGAGGAGACAATCGGCATCTCACTTGTTAGGAACTCGGGCATGCCAGGCTCACTAGCTGCCTTCGCAGGTGGCTCTTCGCTTACCTCTTCCGACCAACGCATCTGGGACTCGTCGTCAAGCTTCATGTCTTCGGCTAGAGCATTTGCAATGTCATCGTCAGACCATGGCATCTCGGGCGCAGGTCCACCGGTTGCAGGAGTAAAGGATTGCTCAATTGCCTCGGCAATTGGGTCTTCCTCTTCCTTCTCAAGGGTCAACACATTTGCCTCAGCGGTAGAAGGCTCAGGTTGGTTATCTGCAACAGAGACAGGAGCGCCTGACTTCTTGGCAGCACGGTTTTCTTTCTTGGCACGTCTGCGCTCAATACGAAGCTTCTTGCGCTCCTTCCGTCCCTCGACGAGCCAGTAGAGGGTTGGGACCAGAATCAGAGTCAGCAGCGTCGACGAGAACAGACCACCGATAACCACAATCGCAAGAGGCTGCGAGATGAAGCCGGAGTCGCCAGTCAGGCCAAATGCCATTGGGGTTAGGGCAAAGATGGTGGCCAGAGATGTCATCAAGATCGGCCGAAGTCGCTGTCTAGCACCCTGCATCAGCGATCGCTCGACGCTATAGCCCTGGGCGCGGTACTGGTTGACGAGGTCAATGAGCACAATCGCGTTTGTGACCACGATTCCAATCAGCATCAACATACCGATCAGTGCCGGAACTCCTAAGGCAGTGTCTGTCAGCAACAGCAGCCCAAGTGCGCCGGTAGCAGCAAATGGAATCGAGATCAAAAGCAGCAGCGGCTGAATCAGGCTCGAGAAGGTTGCCACCATGACGATGTAGACGATTGCGACGGCGGCAAGGAGCGCCAGCCCAAGCTGTTCGAAGCTCTCGGCCTGATCAGCTGCAGCACCACCAACGGTTGCGGTTACGCCGACTGGCAGTTCAAGGGCATCAAGCCGCTCGAGAACGGTTGCAGAGATTGCTCCCAGGTCATCGCCCTCGGTGCTCAGCTGCACCTCCGCGGTCCTGTTGCCCCGCTCCGAGGTAATGGAGGTTGGCTTCAGAACCTCTTCGACACTGGCAAGCTGATCCAATTGAACAAGTCCTTGGAAAGTCGGAATCTGCAACGAGCGAATCTCCTCGATGGACTCGGGAGCCTCAGCACCGGCAATAAAGACCTGGACATCATTGCCCTCAACGCTGACTGTGCCAAGCGGGCTCGGACGAAGCTGTGAGGCGACAATGCCCGTTACGGCAGTCTCGGTGAGTAGGTAACCGGCAGCTTTTTCGCGGTCGACAATGATCTCGAGGACTCGCTCATCAGCCTCCAGAGTCGTAGTCACTGCACTGACATCGGTGATGCCATCCATGGCCGCGGCAACCTTGTCAACAGCCTCCTGTAGCAAGACGTTATCGCTTGCAAGTACCTGAATATCGATGGTCTCAGACGACCCAAAGCCCCCACCCTGGCTGGTCGTGATTTCGCTGTCCTCTGGAGCCTCAAGCTGCAAAACCTTTGACTGCATGGCCTCAATGTCGGCATCTTCATCGGCAATGATCGTGAAGGCGATGCCACTGGCGGCTGCACCGAAGGCAACGCGACCATCGGCTGCTGAGCCAACGGTTGACTGAACCACATCGACGCCCTCAAGAGCGAGGATCTGTTGCTCCATGCTCTTGGCAGCCTCGTCCTGCTCCTCGAAGGTGGTGCTGGCAGGCATTGAGAGCCTTGCGGTGAATTGGTTTGAACCGCCACCGTCAATGAAGTTGGTCTTCAGTAGCGGCACCAACGAGAAGGTGTAGCCAAGGATCAGAAGCGCTGCGGTGAGAGTCAGCCAGGGGTGCCTGGTAGTTCCTTTCACGATTGGAATGTAGATGCGCTGCAGAATTTGCTTCTTTTCGCGCTCTTCCTCTTCGATGCGCTGCTTTTTCTCAAAGTTCTTTGGATCGGCCTGCTTGGCAGCCTGGAGACGCTTGGGCATGCGCAAGAACCAGTAGGCAAAGACCGGAACAATTGTCAGGCTGACAAGGAGAGATGCAAGTAGCGCAATCGCGACTGTGAAGGCGAATGGCCTGAATAGCTCTCCGACTAGCCCGTCGACAAGCGCGATCGGGAGGAACACCGCAACTGTTGTAATCGTGGCGGCGGTGATAGCACCGGCAACCTCCTTGACCGCCGTGAGGATTGCAGTCTTTCGTTTTTCGCCATAGCTGAGGTGTCTATTGATGTTCTCAATCACCACAATCGAGTCGTCTACCACGCGACCAATAGAGATGGTCAGAGCACCCAGGGTCAAAAGGTTTAGCGAGTAGTCGGCAACCGAGAGACCGATGAATGTAATAAGGACTGACGTTGGAATCGAGATCGCGGTAATGATTGTGGACTTGAAGCTCAGTAGGAATACCAAAATCACCAGAACTGCCATGGTGAGGCCGAGCAGACCCTCAACTGCGAGGTCCTCAATTGATTTCTCAATAAATGGTGCCTGGTCGAATGTGGTTACCACGCTGACATCGCCACCGAGGCCAGCGATCAATTCTGGGATTAGGTCCTGAACACCATTTGAGACAGCCACGGAGTTACCGTCCGGAGTCTTCACTATCGAGATAGCAAGCGACTCGTTCCCGTTAGTCCTCGCAATCGAGGTGACCGGCGCGTCCTCATAAGTGACCTTTGCGACATCGCCAACAGTCAGGGGCGCCTGACCAGGTGTTGGAGTCGAAGGAATCAGCGGTAGAGATTCAAATAGCTCAACGCTGTCTACCGCGGAACCGACCTGAATTGCTATTGAACCGCCATCGTCAACGATTGAGCCGACGGGGAGGATGAGGCCATTTGCATTGATGGCCGAGACGATGTCTCGCTGGTTTAGGCCAGCCTGGGCGAGGGCAACCTGGTTGAGTTCGAGATTGATGCGTTTTGTCTTGGCTCCTGAGACAGCAATGTCTCTGATGCCGTCAACCTGACGGAAAAGTGTTGGTGCGAGCTCCTCGAGCTTCTTTCCGATGGCTTCGTTGTCGCCATCGTTGGCGCTGACCGCAAGAACAATAATTGGTACTGAGTCAAAGCTCCCCGAGATAACTCTCGGGCTTGCATCCTGTGGCAGAACCGAACCTAGGTCACTGAGTACCTCATTTAGCTTTTGAGTGACATCTTCAGTGGAGGTTCCAAATTCAAATGACACCCGAAGCACCGATAGGCCCGTGGTTGAGGTTACCGTCGTCGACTCGATGCCCTCTAGACCTATAACTGCCTGCTCAATGGCCTGTGATACCTGGTCGTCCACCACCTCAGGTGAGGCTCCGGGGTAGGAGGTGACAATCGCTGCCGAGGGAATCTCAATGGAGGGGATTAGCTCCTGCTTGAGGCCACCAACCGAAATAAACCCGAAGGCCCCCACGATGACAGTAATTAGGGCAACAACGGCACGATTGGCGAGTGAAAGCTTGGAAAGTTTGAACAATTGAACCTCGAATTAGAACTTATCTAGCCTAAACAGGCCAATTGAGAAGAATACTCCCATAAATCGCAGATAACTCACTGGGAGTAATCTGCGAAGCCGCTTAGAGCTTGACCGACTGGACGTGCCTCGCAGGATTTCCAAAACGGTGAGTGGTAACTGAGACAGCCTGTTCTTTGAAAAACGGCAAGCCCTCGATAATGCCAGATTCTGTGACTGGTCCGTCGAAGATCGCGACATCGACATTAGCCAGAGGCGAACCCGAGGTTATTTCGGGCAGTCCACCCACGACGCGAACCCTGCGGGGTCTATTTTGTAAGCTCGCTAGCCATGCCTCTTCACTCTCGAGCTTAATTTGCATCCCACTGCGAGTGAGCAGGGTAACCAGTCTTGCCGGTAGCTCTTGAGCGCTAACTTCCACTTGGCCTAGGGCTGTTGCGGTAACGAGAACCCGCCAAGTTTCGTAGGCGGTCGCGTCTGATTGGATTCTGATTGTGCAGTCTGAGCGGAAGTAGCGCAGGTAGTTCCACTCTGCCTCTAGGCCGGTTTCGTCCCTCACGCCGGAGAAATAGTGCCTTAGGGCCGCAATATCGCTTTGGGCAGCCCGCAACAGCGAGGCAAGGTCGCCGTCTGAGAGCTCGGTCATCGCCGCCTGAGCGAGGAGAGAGTTCATCTCGATCGTCTCAACAGGCTCCAGGGCGCCGTTTTCCTCGGCGACCCAGTCGGTTAGGCCAAAGAGATAGTTTGGCCCACCAGCCTTGGCGCCAGGACCAACTGCAGACTTCTTCCACCCGCCAAAAGGCTGCCGCTGCACAATAGCCCCAGTTATGCCCCGGTTCACGTAGACGTTTCCGGCCTGGACTCTCGCCAGCCAGTCGGTTATCTCCTGGCTATTGAGCGAGTGAATACCAGCCGTGAGGCCATAGTCAACGCTGTTCTGCAGCGCGATGGCGGCCTTGAGGTTTGGTGCGGTCATGATGGCAAGTACTGGGCCGAAATACTCGACTAGGTGGCTTCGGGAACCGGGCCTGACGTGCTCAATGACACCAGGTGACCAAAGCTTGCCGGTGTCGTCCAGCTGTTCTGGCTTCATTAGCCACTTCTCACCGCGCTCCAAGGTTGTCAGACCCGCAAGGAGCTTTCCCTCAGGAGGGTTGATCATGGGACCCATTTGGGCGGTTGGATCAGTTGGGTGGGCGACCTTCAAAGATGAAACTGCATCCATCAACTGCCTACGGAAGCGCTTGGACTTGGCCACCGAGCCAACAAGGATCACAATCGAGCTGGCAGAGCACTTTTGCCCCGCATGACCAAATGCGGAGTAGGCAATGTCCTTGGCAGCAAGGTCTAGGTCGGCATGGGGGGTAACGATAATTGCGTTTTTCCCGCTGGTCTCCGCCAGCAGTTTGAGATCGGGCTTGAAGCTCCTGAATAGCTCCGCGGTTTCGTAGCCTCCGGTGAGAATCACCTGGTCTACATCCTCGTGGCTGATAAGGCGCTGGCCCAACTCCCGCTCGCCAATATGGATTGGCACGAAGAGTTCTTTATCAATGACCTCGAGAATCAGTTCTGCCAAGACCGCACCGCAGCGAGCAGCGGGACCTGCGGGCTTGAAGATCACTGCACTGCCGGCAGCCAGGGCGGCAAGCGCACCTCCGGCTGGTATGGCGATGGGGAAATTCCACGGGGGAGTTACGACGGTAATTTTTCTTGCAACGGGCTTGGCGCCTGGAAGATTATTCAGCCTCAGCGACTGCTCTGCGTAGTAGTGAGCAAAGTCAATTGCCTCTGAGATCTCGGTGTCAACCTGGTCTAGCGTCTTTCCAGCTTCGGCCATAGCAACCTCAACGAGGTACTCCCGGTTTTTCTCGAGCACAACGCCAACCTCATGAATCTTGGTCGCTCTCTCATCAGCCGTCAGCGCCTGCCATCTTTGTTGAGCTGCCTTAGCGCTGACAATTAGTTCGTTGAGCTTTACCTCGCTTGAGACGGTGTGGCGCTCTACAAGATCGATACCAATTTCCGAAGTTGCCAGGCGCCTGTAGATCGCCTTCGCCCAGGCCCTATTGCCGGCTGTGGAGGGGTCGGTGTCTGCGGCATTGCTGAAGCCAATTGGTAGATGTGGAGTATCTACCGAGCGATCCTGAAGCCGGTTTGGAATGGGCACTTCTGTGCCCATAAGCTCGAGAGACTGCATGTATCTCGCTCGTTCTAAAGCGAAGGGCTCCACACTTGAGAGTTCGAAAGCATTGGATAGGAAATTCTCTGAGCTAGCTCCCTCCTCTAACCTTCGAATCAGATAGGCAATCGCCACATCGAACTCTTGCGAGTAAACCACTGGGGTATAGAGAACTAGCTTCCCAACGGTCTTGCTAATGACGCTGGCCTGATTGGGAGCCATACCCAGGAGCATCTCAACGTCCATGCCGTCCTGAGCACCCCGCTGGGAGGCCAAAAGCCATGCGAACGCCAGGTCAAAGAGGTTGTGCCCGGCGACCCCAATCTTTACGTTTCTGACCCTGTCCTCTGTAAGGGCATAGTTCAAGACTCGCTTGTAGTTCGCGTCTGCTTCAGCCTTAGACGAAACGGTTGCCAGCGGCCAATCGTGCATTTCTGCGTCGACCCGCTCCATTGGAAGGTTCGCTCCCTTTACAACCCTCACCTTTATAGGCGCACCACCATCGATAACTCTCAGCGCGGCCCACTGCTGGAGATCAATCATCACTCGCAGCGCATCGGGCAGATATGCCTGCAAAACGATTCCGGCACTGAGCTCCTTGAACTCCGGCTTGGAAAGCAGGCCCTTGAACACCGCGATGGTCATGTCCAAATCGCGGTATTCCTCCATGTCTAGATTGATGAACTTCTTCTTCTGGGCCCCTGCAGCGATGCTGTAGAGGGGAGTGAGTCGCTCAATCACCTCTTGGACGGTTTGGTCAAAAGCCCAGGGGGAGTGAGGGGCGACAATGGCTGAAACCTTCACAGAGACATACTCCGTCTCAGGCCTCGAGAGTATTTCTGCAACGTGGCTAAGGCGCTTATCCGCCTCCGCATGACCCAAGACGGCCTCGCCAAGCAGGTTCACGTTCAAAGTCGCATTGAGACCAAGCTTCTTGGTTGCCCTGCGGAACTTGTTTTGGGAAGCGTCTATGACAAGGTGAGAGACAAAGGAGCGCAGCACCTTGCGAGCAATTGGGATAACTGGCCATGGCATAAGTGGCGCGAGGTTGGCACCCAGACCCAGCAGTGCTCGCAGTGGCCAAGGCAGAAATCCCGGGGTGAGTGTCCTTAGTTGGTAGAGGTTTGTTGCAGCAACTCGGATGTCCTCAGGGCGGATCACTCCGTCGATGAAACCCACGGCGAAGTCAAGCCCGTTGGGGTCCTTTAGAAGCCCGCTGAGGCGCTGCGAAGACTTGTTTTCCTTGAGTTTGGAGGCTTCTGCCACCCACTGCTCAACAAGAGCGACCGAGGCATCAACCAGTTCTGCTTTTCCTGAAATAGCAGGAATCTGCGTCGTCTTTAGCGCCATTTTCACCCAGGTTCAGAGATGTACCTCTAATACTCTAGGGGAAACAGACAGTTAGAATTCTTAGTCTGCCCTCGTAGCTCAGTGGATAGAGCAAGAGCCTTCTAATCTCTTGGTCGTAGGTTCGATTCCTACCGAGGGCGCCAGTTTTTAGCTAACTCCTACCTGGAATTTTGGCGACGACGCCTGCCAGCTGCGGCGCCTTGACTGTGAGACTTTGAACCTGGTCTTGTTGACTGCTGATTCTTTGCCCCGCCAGATTCGCGAAGTGCTCGCTTTCGCTGGGCATTCTGACCAGTTGACCTGCCATTGTTCCTTGGTTGCGAAGTTGGAGCAGCAGGTTTCACGTAAGGAGCCACCTCTCCGATGAGGGCTGTCACCTCGGGAGACTTGGCATGAACCGAGATTGGCTTTGCGGAGATTTTCGCTTGGCTAAGCAAAATAGCCAGGTCTTTGCGCTGGGTCGGAAGAGATAGCGTCACCACATCACCCGATGCACCCGCCCTCGCTGTTCTGCCCGATCGGTGCAGATATGCCTTGTGCTCGGCTGGCGGATCGACGTGAATCACCAGCTCAACACCTTCGACATGCACGCCTCGTGCTGCTACGTCGGTGGCGACCAATACCTTGGCCCTTCCGGCACTGAAAGCCTCTAGATTTCGATCCCTGGCAGCTTGGGAGAGGTTGCCGTGGAGATCTACTGCCGGAATCCCGGCCTGGGTGAGTGATTTCGCTAGCTTCTTCGCATGGTGCTTTGTCCTCATGAACAAGATTCTGCGG
>JBMUBK010000006.1:0-30813 GCA_049457355.1 Aquiluna sp. | reverse complement strand
GCCTCATAAATGTGCTTTTCGGTCACACCGTCCAGCGCAGGTGCGAACTTACCCTCGGTTAGCGCACCACCGGCGCCAACCGCGTTGTGGCACATCGCGCAGTTGATGCGGAAGAGCTCGCCACCGTGGGTTGGGTCACCGTCGGTCCTTAGGTACTCCTCAGGAGGAATGGCGGGTCCTGGGGCCAGAGAGGCAACGTAGGCAGCCATGGCTGCAATCTGCTCCTCGGTGAACTGGACAGGTTTCTTATAAAGCTGTGGACCAGAAGCCTGACCTGGCATGCGGCCAGTTCCGACCTGGAAGTCAACCGAGGCGGCGCCAACACCAATCAGGCTTGGCCCTCCAATTGCGCCCTCACCGTTTGTGCCGTGGCAGGATGCGCAGTTGGCCAAAAAGAGCTTGCGACCCTCTTCAACCTGCTCAGGTGAGCCAAACTCTGCTTCGAAAGTCTGGGTCGCAGCTGCGTAACCTCCACCGGACAAGATCAGTCCGAGGAAGATCACGACGCCAAGAGCCCAGGGGCGACGACGCATTGGCTTCTGAGGGTTCAAATTGCTCTCCATCTTCGATTACTTCAGCACGTAGACAACTAGGAACAGGCCAATCCAGACAACATCCACAAAGTGCCAGTAGTACGAGGTAACGATGGCACTGGTTGCTTCGCGGTGTCCGAAATTCTTGGCGGCATAGGCCCTACCGATAACCAGCAGGAAGGCAATCAGACCACCTGTGACGTGGAGAGCGTGGAAGCCTGTGGTTATGTAAAAAGCAGAGCCATAGGAGTTACTGCTCAGGGTGACCCCTTCTGCAACAAGCTGCGCGTACTCCCAAACCTGGCCAGCAACAAAGACTGAACCCATGAGATAGGTGAGGAAGAACCACTCGACCATTCCCCACTTGGCAGGGGAGAGGCCTGTCCTGCGGGCTTGCATGCGCTCCGCCGCAAACACGCCGAACTGCGCTGTAAAGGAGCTAGCAACCAGGATTAGGGTGTTTGCTAAAGCGAAAGGAACGTTAAGTATCTGGGTTTCATTTGCCCACAAATCAGGGGCGCCAGCTCGTAGCGAGAAGTACATTGCGAACAGCCCGGCAAAGAACATAACCTCGCTGCCAAGCCAAACAATCGTGCCAACGCTCGTCGCGTTTGGCCTCTGAATGGTCATAGGGGCAGCTGAAGAGGTTGTTGACATGGGTCAATTGTAACCGCTACCCGCCCTCAAAAAGGCCTTGCAAAGCCAAAGTTCTCCGAATATTCGCCGGATGTGATGGTTTTTTTCGGCATTACACTCTCCTTATGACTCAGAGCAGCTGGCCATCCGCCCTAAGCACCCTCTTGGCGGGGGAGAACCTCTCCCGGGAGGGTTCGAGCTGGGCAATGAGGCAGATCATGGCCGGTGAGGCATCGGAAGGCCAAATAGGCGCTTTCATGATGGCACTTCGCTCCAAGGGCGAAACGGTTGAAGAACTTTCGGGCCTAGTTGACGTGATGCTTGAGAATGCACTTCTTCTCGAAACCGGAAGTGACGCGGTGGATATCGTCGGAACTGGGGGAGACCTGGTCGGAACGGTGAACATCAGCTCAATGGCATCAATTGTGGCCTCAGCAAGTGGTGTTCCAGTTCTAAAGCACGGTTCGAGATCAGCCTCCGGCAAGACTGGGTCCTCAGAGATGCTAGAGGTATTGGGCGTCCGCCTCGATCTTTCGCCAGCTCAGGTGAAGCAGGTTTTTGAAAATGCGGGGATAACTTTCTTTTTTGCACCCGTTTTCCATCCGGCAATGAGATTTGTGGCACCTGTTCGGAAGCAGCTTGGGGTGCCGACCACATTTAATTTCCTGGGACCACTGGCAAACCCCGCACAACCAATCGCCACAGCTCTGGGTGTTGCGGACGAGAAGATTGCCCCACTTATGGCTCAGGAGCTCGCTCAGCGAGGAAGAACAGGACTTGTCTTTAGATCTGATGATGGCCTCGACGAGCTCAGCACCACAGCTAACGCAAAAATTTGGCAGGTAGCCTCTGGCGAAGTGACCTCTCACAACCTCGAACCCGAGAAGCTTGGCCTAGCAAAAGCCGAAATCACTCAACTGCTTGGTGGGGATGCAAAACAGAACGCTCTAGTTGCAACAAAGCTTTTTGCCGGTGAAGACTTCGCTAACTCAAGAGCTATCTCCGATGTGGTTTGTCTAAACGCGGCTGCAGGCATAGTTGCCTACGAGCTAGCAAAAGATTCAGCACTGGCTGCTACAGATCTAACCGAGCGATTCATCAGCGCACTTGGCAAGGCACAGGAAGCAATGTCCTCTGGAGCAGCAAAGCGGAAGCTTGACACCTGGACAGCTGCAACCCAGTCTGCGAACTAGCTAAACCCCTGCATTTGTGTGGGGAGTGGCCAGAAAAACATTACTTGACATAATGTTTATTATCGGCTCTATATCCAATTCTCCAGTTGGGCCCAAGACCTATGTGCTTCCTCACCGGGTGAACATGCAATAACGGCTAAACCTTGCCGCTTTTATCGGCTAGACCGAATAGTCGCATTCCCAACTGGTTCATGTAGCCAATTCCCAAAGCAAAGATCAGTGTTCCTTCGCGCACCTGACCGCCCAGGAAAAATCCAATTGCGACAACGGCTATCTCGACTATCGAGCGCGCTTGCCAAAATGGCAGTTTGAAACGCTGTGCGATTCCTACGTTGAGCCCGTCCCTCGGGCCTTTACCCATGCCGCAGGAAATGTAGAGTCCTGTTGCAAAGGAAATTACAACCATTCCCCCAAAGAAAAGCAGCAGCTTCTGCCAGTAGACATCTGGCGTTGGGATGAAACTCAGTGCCAGGTCGGCCACAAGGCCCACCATTACTGCGTTCATGACAGAGCCAAGTCCTGGTTTTACCCTCAAGGGAATCCAGGCAATAAGCACCAAAACGCTCACCAGAACCGTTGCGTAACCGAAGGTGAGCGTGGTTTGCTTCGAAATACCCTGTGCCAGCACGTCCCACGGCGCCAGACCCAGCTGCGCATCCACGGTCATGGCGACACCGATGCCATAGATGAATAGCCCGACAACTAGCTTTATAAAGCGAGTGGGAAACTTAGACTGAAGCACTGCTAAATGTTAGGGGTAAGAATGTCAGCAACTGACCTTTTTCCCTATTTCGACTCCCCTAAGCCAAGGCTGTTTGCCCATCGCGGCCTCGCCCAGCACGCGGATCTTGACGAAAACACCATCCCAGCCTTTCAGGCCGCACTTGAGCACGGCGCAACTCACCTTGAGTCAGACACTCAGGCCACGGCAGACGATGTTGCGGTGTTATTCCATGACGAGGACCTCTCAAGGGTTGCAGGTATTGATGCAAAGGTCCGAGAGCTCTCGCTCAGCGAGCTGAAGACCATCAGGTTGAAAAATGGCGGGGAAATTCCAACGCTTGCCGAGGCACTCGAAACCCTGCCCGGTGCCCGATTCAACCTTGACATCAAGACTAGGCCTGCCATCTCTCCCACCATTGAAGCCATTGAGAGCCTCCAGGCTCACGATCGCGTGCTGGTTTCAAGCTTCTCTAACCCAATCCGAAAAAGCGCCCTGACGGGCCTCTCGAGGCCAATTGCGACCTCCGGTTCGCTATCTACGGTTCTAAGTGCATGGCTCAGCCACACCTTGTTATTTGGCGCAGGCTTTTCTGCAATTGTGAAAGATGTGCACGCCTTCCAGATTCCCGTGAGGCGAGGTCCGGTGAACTTTGCCACCAAGAGGTTTATCGCAAGGGCGCAGAAACATCAGACTGAGGTCCACTTTTGGACTATCAATGATCCCGTCGAAATGCGCAGGCTCCTTGAGCTCGGTGCAGACGGAATCGTCTCCGACAGGGTGGATCTCTTTCAAACTGGCAACTAGCTGAGAATCGGAGCCAGTCAGGACTTATCTATCGCAGGCCGTGGTTTTCACCTTCAAAGGAGAACTAATGGCTGAATCTATGCGCGGAATGAGACTGGGAAGCCAGTCGCTGGAGTCCGATCGAGGCGTTGAGCTTTCGGAGCGTCAGACGATTGATTTTCGCTGCAGCGCAGGCCACGAGTTCAGCATGGTTTTCTCGCTAACTGCCGAGCTTCCAGACACCTGGGAGTGCAAGAAGTGCGATGAGATTGCAACGCGTCTGGAGTCAGGCAAGGAAGTCGATTTGGCGGCTAGCGAGCTGAGTACCCAGCGCTCCCACTACGACATGGTTTTGGAAAGACGCAGCAAGAAGGAGCTAGAAGCCCTTTTGCAAGAGGTTTTGGTAGACATGCGAAAGCGTCGCAGTGAGGGAAGGCTCACCGCCTAAACAGCCTGGCAATCCCCCAGCGCGTGCAGAGCAGGAAAGCTTCTAAAACAATGCCAAGAGTCATCTTGCTCTTTCCGCTTTCTCGCTCGACAAAATGAATGGGAACCTCGACAATCTGTGCACCAGCCTCGCTGGCTCTCAGCGTCATCTCAACCTGAAAGCCATAGCCATGGGCGCGCATTCTCGAAAGCGGCAACTGAGCCAGCAGCTGAGTTGAGTAGATCCGAAAGCCAGCCGTTAGGTCTTTGAGCCTGCTGGAGAGCATCAGAGCCGCATAGCGGTTTCCAACTCGGGAGATAAACATCCTCAGTGCCGGCCAGTTCTTCACCTCTCCCCCAGCGACCCAGCGAGAACCGATCACAAGGTCATTTGAGGCTGCCTGTTCAATCAGCGCGGGTAGGTCACTGGGCCTATGAGAGCCGTCAGAGTCCATCTGCACGACATGGGTAAACCCTTGGTCTATGGCCCATCTAAAACCTTCAACATAGGCAAGCCCAAGCCCTTTTTTTGCAGGCCTGTGTATCACCGAAATCAGCTTGTTGTTACTGGCCAAACGATCCGCAAGTTCGCCGGTTCCGTCAGGAGAGTTATCGTCGATTATGGTCAGGTGGATGTTTGGCATGGCCAAAAACAACTGTTCAACCGAGTGCTCTAGGACGTCTAATTCGTTGTAGGTCGGCATGAGGACAACCGCCTTCAACGTCTTCTCCTTGCAAACATCATCCCGGTGAATACCACTATCAACGCGGCCACCAGCCAGTCAAAAACTGCCCCAACAGTCATCGCAGGGGTATTTCCCGTGTAGAGCGGCACCCGCTCCACCATTACAGCTGGCGTGTACCACTCAACCTCCGAGAGCACCTCTCCATTTGGAAGGTAGATAACCGAAACCCCAACCGTTGAGATGTTTACAACCGACCTGCCTGTTTCTATTGCCCTCAGCCGGGCGATAGCGGCCTGCTGATAGGTCTCGTCCGAGTAGCCAAAGTCTGCATTGTTGGTCTGAGAGAGAATCACCTGGGCTCCCGAGGTTGTCAGCTCTCTCAAAATCGAGTCTTCTGCAATCTCAAAGCAGATAAGGGTCCCGGCAACAAAGTCATCAATCTCGTAGATTCCGTCACGAACACCGAAGCTGTAGCCCTTTGGGATCATGTCGACAAGGTCAGGGGCAAACATTCTCCAGAACTCCCGGTCAGGTGCATACTCTGCAAACGGCACCGGCTGCTTTTTGTCGTAGTAGTCAACCGGTCCAACCCCAGGAAGCCAGAGCAGGGTGGAGTTGAAGGACTCGTCTCCTCTGACAGTTAGTGTTCCAAAAACAAACGGCGCGTCGACAGCTGCCGCAACCTCATCAATCTTGGCTCTGGCTGTCTGCGACCTAAGTGGGTCGATGTCGGAAGCATTTTCGGGCCAGACAAGAAGGTCAATCTCGTCTGCCAGCTCAGAGTCGAAGACCAGCTCTGTCGCGTCAATGTGGTTTTGCAAAATGGTGCCCTTGTCAACGTTCGAGAACAGTCCGGCATTGGCATTACCTTGCACCGCAGCAATCACCTTCTCCCCCGCCTCTTCGGTGGTGAGACCCAATGGGGTAATCACTGGGATCAGCATGGTTGCAAGGGCAGTTGCCACAAAGGCTCGCTTTGGCAGTTTGCGATCCGAGAAGTGCTTCACAAATAGCGCTACCAAGGCTCCAAGAAGCGCCATTACGAAGCTCAGCAGGGAGAGCCCTCCCCACCAAACCCAGTTAGCGAAGATGCTCTCAGCTTGGGTCATCGCAAGCTTCGACCAGGGGAAGCCGCCATAGGGAAAGTTGTTTGCTGCAAACTCTCTCAGCGTCCAAACCCCCGCCGCCACAAAAGCGAAGGCAAACACCTTCAATCCCTTTGGCTTGTAGCGCTGGTAGAGCCAGGATGTCAGCGCAGTACCAAGGCCAAAATAGAGAGCCATCAGGGTGCTTAGTGCAAGTAGTGGCACCGGGCCCAAATACAGCGAGATCCACTCGATGTGGGAGATATAAAAAGCCTGTCCAGCAACGAACCCAATGAGAAAAGACTTCCAGAAACCCACCCCCAGGGTGGCGAGAAGAACCAAAGCTGGAATCAGAGGAGTGAGAACCCAAATACTCTCGGTTGGAAATGTGTAGAGCGCAACTAACCCACCGAGGACAGCCAGGGGCAGTCGCCACAACATCTCGCGCATGAGAACAGCCTAATTTCTATAGGTAGTAGCTGTAGGCGACTATGCCACGCTTCACCAGGTCAATTGCTCGGTAGCTAGTTTCGGCGAGCTCGGGATCTGCGGACTGCGAGAGCTGGTCCAAAAGGTCAATGATCTGCTTGCTCCAGCGAATGAAGTCGCCTGCGAGCAATCCGGCAAGTTTCAGTGCATCATCAAGCCTGCTTCCTGTAGCCCAACGATAGATGGCCCAGGTAAGTCCAAGATCTAGAGGCTGCTCCTTTTTTAGACGATGGCGCTCTTGAAGTTCCAGTAGGTCCTCCTGGATACGCTCGGTTCTCTCAAGCGCATCGCGGAAGTTCCCCTTTGGTAGCTTCGGCTCAAACTCTCCCTCGTCTGAGCGTCCCTCATAGACCAGTGACGCAGCCATGGCCGCCATAGCAGCAGGATCGAGGTCTTTCCAGGCTCCGTGATTTATGCACTCGGCGATTAGCAGATCTCTTTCTCCATAAATCTTGGAGAGTCTCGCACCAGAGTTAGTTACCTCGTACTCCCCTTTTTCTTCACGGAGGTAGTCAAGGTCGGCCAATAGGTCGCAGATGCGGTCGAATACCTTCGCAACCTGACCTGTCTTTTGGTCCATGTCCCTAAGCGAGGCGTCTACCTCGCGCTTGAGTTTGAAGTATCGCTCTCCCCACCTGGCATGCACCTCTCGATCGGAGCACTGATGGCAAGGGTGCCCGCGGAGCTCTTTACGCAATCTGCCTAGCTGAGATTCAATGGTTCGCATCTGCTTCGTTTGGCGGATGTCATTGCCGACGCGGACCCTTATTCGAGCGCTCTCGCGCTCTAGGTCGGAGATCTCTCTGCGGATGCGGGCGTACTCCTTGAAGTCCCCCAGGTGACAGCTCAGGGCCTCCTCGTAGCCTTTGAGAGATTCCTGCTTGTCCTTTATTACCTGCGCTACTCCGACAACCGACCTATCAGCTTGGAACTGGGCAAACGAGCGCTCCAGCACTTCGCGCGCGCGATCCTTTCCAAATGCCGCAATCAGGTTTACCGCCATGTTGTAGGTCGGGCGGAAGGAGCTGTTGAGCGGGTAGGTCCGCTTGGATGCAAGGCCCGCAACGATGTTTGGGTCGAGCTGCGCTCCCCAGAGCACCACAGAGTGACCCTCTGTGTCGATGCCCCTGCGGCCTGCGCGGCCGGTGAGCTGGGTGTACTCCCCCGCAGTTATGTTGACCCTGGATTCGCCGTTGTATTTGTCCAAACGCTCCAGCACCACAGTTCTCGCGGGCATGTTAATGCCAAGAGCAAGGGTCTCGGTGGCGAACACCACTCTCACAAGCTTCCTCAGAAATAACTCTTCGACAACTTCCTTGAACGCTGGGAGCATGCCCGCGTGATGCGAGGCGAAGCCTCGCTCCAAAGACTCGAGCCACTCAAAGTATCCAAGGGTGTCTAGGTCCTCGTCCGAAATTGAAGAGCAACGGGCTTCAACAAGAGATCTGATCTCTTGCTGCTCCTCTTTGGATGTGAGCCGAATACCCGCTCGCCTGCAGTTGATGACGGCCTGATCGCAGCCGGCACGGGAGAAGATGAAGAAGATAGCCGGGAGCAGCTGAAGATCCTCGAGCTTCTCTACAATTTCTGGTTTATCGAGGCGGGGAAAGTTCCTTTGATTCGGGTTAGCGCGGTTATCGCCCCTACCTTTGCCATACTTCCCCCGGCTTCGAATGGGCGAGCGAGAGCGGGCCTGGTGCTTTTGAGTTAGCTCTGGGTTCACTCGCAGCTGGCCGCTGCCGTTTTCGAAGAGTTCGAGTAGTTCGTCACCGAATAGGACATGTTGGTGAAGCGGGACTGGCCGGTGCTCGGAAACGATTATTTCGGTGTTGCCCCTTACCTCTGCCAGCCAGGCACCAAACTCCTCAGCATTAGAAACTGTGGCCGAGAGGGACACTACCTTTACGTATTTTGGAAGGTGGAGAATTACCTCTTCCCAGACCGCTCCCCTGAATCTGTCGGCGAGGTAGTGAACCTCGTCCATCACCACAAATCCAAGATCCTTGAGAGTCGTTGAGGTGGCATAGATCATGTTTCTGAGCACCTCGGTGGTCATCACAACGATCTGGGCTTCGGAGTTGTTGTTGTTATCCCCTGTCAGGAGCCCTACCCGCTCCTTTCCGTATCTCTTTACAAGCTCTGCAAACTTTTGGTTACTGAGGGCCTTAATAGGTGTGGTGTAGAAGACCTTTTGACCCGAGGCAAGCGCCAGGTGAATTGCGAACTCACCCACGATGGTTTTACCTGCGCCGGTTGGCGCAGCCACCAAAACCCCGTGGCCACTTTCAAGGGAGCGACAGGCTCGCTCCTGGAAGTCATCTAGGGGAAAGGCAAGTTCGGCGCAGAAGAGCTCAAACTCGGGGAACCTAGCCTTGCTCTTTGCCTTTTTATAGCGCTCTGCCGGGCTCGGCTCAGTCGAGCTCGAGGTCATCGGCGCCCACCAACTTAGCTAGTTTGCGTTCCCTACGCTTGTCGTTGGCCATCGCAATTCCGATTGCCGAGAAATACAGGGCGCTCAGCGGTGCCATGAGCAGGAACATGGTCATTGGCTCGGCGGTTGGGGTGGCGAGTGCTGACACCACGGCAATGATGAAGACGGCGAGGCGCCAGGACTTCAGAATTCCCCGACCGGTTGCAAGACCCGCAAAGTTTAGGAGCACCAAAACCACAGGCATCACAAACGCGATGCCAAAAATCAGAAGAATACGGATCGCGAAGAGGATGTATTCGCTCGCGTTGATGACGTTAGAGCTTCCCTCAGGGGTAAATCCAATTAGTACGACGACAAAACCTGGAAGCGAGGTCCAGGCTAGGGCTGTACCCGCCAGAAACAGCGGCACTGCCGCGACCGTAAAACCGGTTGCGTAGCGCTTTTCCTTCTGCTTGAGCCCAGGTGCAATAAAGGCCCAGAAGTTCCAAAGCCAAACCGGAGACGTGAGAATCACTCCGAGGAAGATTGAGATTTGAATGCGTAGGTCAAAAGCGGAAACCACGGTTCCGAAGTTGACGATGGCTTCTATGCCACGACGCTGCGTGACTTCAATTAGGGGCTCTTGGAGAATCCGAAATACTGGGTCAAACAGAAACCAGCCCACAACTGAGCCGGCCAGAATGAAGCCCGCCGACCATGAAAGACGCGTTCTTAGCTCCCTGAGATGGGAGCCAAGACTCATTCGGCGCTCTTTGTCTTTGCGCCGGGCCATTAGTCTTGCTTCTTCTCGCTCTCGCTGGCCTCTTTGGCGACGTCAGTCGGCTCGCCGTTTTTGTCGATTTCTTTCTTGAAGATGCGCATCGACTGAGCCGCGCTCTTTGCTAGAGCTGGAAGCTTCGGCGCTCCCCAAAGCAACAGGACGATTGCAAGAATGATGATCCATTCCCAGCCTTGAAGTCTCATGCCTACCTCTTATCTATTTCGATCTCTCGAATCCGCTGCACCAGTCTACGCTGTCGCGCCTCGGCTTCACGCGCTCTTGCACGTTTGAGAGCCTGTCTCTCTGTAATAACTCTAACTAGGTCCGAGCGGTTGGTTGGCACCGCGGGGGTCGGATCGTTATGTTCCGCCGCTGCGATATCGGTGATAAGCCCCTTGGCCCTAGCCAGCTGGGCTTTGAGAGCCCGAATAGCTATGAAGATGCGATAACCGCTAAGACCTAGCGCATATAGTCCACCGAGTGCGGCGACCCAGATTGCGATTGTGGTTAGCTCCATTAGTCCTCGTCACCTGGAGTGGCGGCTCCTGCAAGGGCACGCTGGGCAAAGTCTCTTACCGCTGACCTGGCGCTCTCTGGGGAAATTACCTTCACCATGCCACCATACTTTGCCACATGCCTTCCCAGGGCTGCCAAGTTCCCAACCCGTATCGAACCCTGTAATTGGTCGCCGGTTCGTTTTGTATTGCCTGCCACCGGGAAGTTCCAGAAGATCTCTGCCGCTTCTGCGCTTGCTGTGATCTCAACAATCTGCTCCTCGGCGACCTCCCCAAACACCTCCTCGGGAATCGGAAGGCTTTTGGTGGTAGCGGGAATGGCAGTACCGGTGATGCTGAGACTCTGAATTCGATCGAGCCGGAAGGCCCTCAGCTCATTGCTGGTTCTACAGAAACCGCGCAGGTAGTGGCGACGGCCTATGAAGTCGATCCGAAGTGGATCTATGGTTCGCGAGGATTTTGCTCCGGTTTGATTTATGTATTCACACTCAATAGCCATGCCTTTACTCATCGCCTCCTGCAGAGTCTCGATTTGCTCGGTTAGGCGCGAGGAGATGTGGGAGGTGGCCGAGGCCGGAGAGCTCTCACTGATTAGCGCCCTAAGGGCCTGCAGGTCAGCATCGGCTTTGAACTGAGGGATTGCAGCAAGGTAATCAAGGCCAATTGCAATAGAGCTCAGCTGCCTCCTTGAGAGCGAAGGTGGCTCGCTCAGCGATGACATGCCCTGCGAGAGAGAGACGTAGCCCTCGGCAAGCTCATCCACATCAACATAGAAGTGAGTCTCGTAGTTCTTGACGTCCTCGCTGTTGGCAACTGCCATGACGGCCTTGATGATGGCTGCCTCGCTGACCTCAAAGAGCTCTGCGAGATCGCTTACCCTCTGGTCACCATCGCGAAGCACAGTTCCGACAATCGACAGCGAGAGATTAAATAGCTCAACCCCGTCTAGTTCCTGCTTAGGCATGAGAGGAAATCACCGCCTCAAAGCCGGCCTGGATTCGATCGGCCAAAGACTTTGGCCCTAATACCTTTAGGTCGGCTCCAAATTCCATCAGGTCCTCAGCCATCAGGGCCTCATCCATGAAATTTAGCTCCAGCTGCTCGCTTTCTGCACCAAAGTGCCACCACGCCTCGCTATCGGGAACAATCTCGATAACTGCGACATTCGATGCGGCAAATGCGACTAGGTCTTGCTCCGCCTGGGTAATCAGAGCATCGCTGGGAGGAACGAATACAGCCTCAGTGTCTTTTACTTTGCTAACAATCCTGCGCAGTAAGAAGTTTTTGATCGCTTCTCTCTCACGGGCAAGCAAGACCCACTCCCCCTCAATCAGTCGTAATTTGAGCGGGTCCACCTCTCGCACAGACTGACTGCCATCACTCTTGCGGTATTCGAAGACAACGGTTGTCGAGGCACTGATGGCGTCGGCCAGCGGACCAAAAGATTCGTGTTTTGCGACAAGACGGGGTGAGATGTGCTGCAGCTGCCGGTCTATCTCGACCATGCCCCGAGACTTAAGCCTTGTTAGCCCGCTGCGAGCAGCGCTTCCAAAGATTTGCGTGTTCCATGATCTCGCCGCAAGTTCCACTAGGCCCAGCTGCTTGGGGTTGAGCTCAAACTCTGCGGGCCAAACGAAGGCTCCTCGGCTGATTAGATAGCGGGCGTTCTCACCTTCTTCGAAGGCGTCGTTGTTCTTTACCTCTAGCTGCACTCCCATGTTTCGAAGCGCCTTCTTGTCCCTGTCAAACATCTTCTCAAGGGCCTCGCCACCACTTGATTCCCGATATGCAGGCACAGCATCAAAGAGATCCTGCTTACTAAGGCCTATTACGGGAGAGGCAAGCAGACAGCAGGTCAGGGTAAAGAGGCGCTCAGCTGGAGATTGCTTTGCCACCTTGCCCCCTAGGTCTTTTGGCTAGTCCTTACCCAAAACGTCAATTACAAATATCAGGGTAGAACCTGGTGGTATCGAGCCCTGCGCTGAATCGCCGTAGCCGAGATCTGGTGGAATCACGGCAATCACTTGCGACCCGACCTTGACTCCCTCAAGCGCCTGGACAAAGCCCTCAATCAAAGAGTTCGAGGAGATGGTAAAGCTGGCCGGCGAGATGCGATCCCAAGAGTTGTCGAACTGTTCACCCTCCCAGGTCCAACCTGCGTAGTGAACCACGACCTGGTCGCCAATCTCGACTGGTTCTCCGGTTCCCTCAATCAAAATTGTCCTGCGGAACTCGCTCGGCGCTTCCTCTGCGGGGACCTGAATACCTGGCTGACCCTGCGGTGCGAGGATTACGGTGGGCATTCCGGCCTCTGCTGCCCTAGCGTCACCAACGGCGCGAGGTAGGAACGCATCCAGCACATCGAAGACAAAGATGATGCCATCAGAGGCCTCAATGCCAAGGGCTGGAATTCCTGCAGAGTCGTGTGCGGCCTGGGGGTCAAGCAGCACCGCGACCCTGGAGCCAACCTGAACCCCGGTAAGTGCCTTGCAGAAGTCCGGGCTGTTTCCCTGGACTAGGTCTTGAAAGATGTAGTCGTCGGTCGTGAAGTCGCTTGCCTGGAACTGCTCACCGGTTGCGGCATTGAAGCCCGCGTAGTGAAGTGAGACGCGCTGTCCACCCACGATTGCGCCACCAGAGCCCTCAATGATGACCTTGGTCTCTACCCCGGTTCCCGTCAGCGGGTAGGGAAAACTAACCTCTGGCTGCTGGCCCAGCTCTCCGGCTGCGGAAATCAGGTCAGCAGCATCGCCCGTGGAGTATGTCTCGCAGTAGTTCTCAAGCTTTGTGGACATCTGCGCATAGCCCTGGGGCTCGGTCTCTGCTGCTGCGCATCCAGCAATCAGCAGCACGGGCGCAATTAGTGCCAGAAGTTTTTTCAATGGGTTCCCTTCGATTTCCTAATTCTTCCGCTTATCGGTCTCGGATGTGACCTTTCTCACGGTCTTTCTCAGCTTTTTCTCACCTATGGGCCTTACCCCCATAGCCTCGGGGAGCCAAGAGTCCATGTCCGCATCAGTAAACTCCGCCTTGTTGACCCTTCTGGTTCTGAAGTCCGGAAGCGTGGTGTCATCAGCTAGCCGCCTGGCAGTCATCAAAAAGCCGGTGTGGCCAATCATGCGGTGCTCTGGCCTCACGGCAAGCCCCTCTAGGTGCCATGGCCGGACAGTAGTTTCAAAAGCGTTTGGGTCGGTAAACCCACCAAGAGACTTAATCTCCTCCACGGTCCTGCTCAGCTGCGTAACGGTGGCAACGTAGACCACGAGCAACCCTCCAGGCCTCAGTGCAGCATGGACAGCTTCAACGCACTCCCAGGGAGCCAGCATGTCCAGGATTGCTCGGTCCGCGCTCTTGACTTCAATAGCCAGCGGCAACTGCTCCTGGAGCTTGCCAATTCTTACGGTCCAGTTCTTTGGTTCCCCGTCAAGGAAGTTGGCGACATTAGCCTGCGCAATTTGTGCAAACTCCTCGCGAACCTCGAAAGAGTGAAGGTGGCCACGTTCTCCGATTGCCCTCAGCAGGTATGCGGAGAGTGCCCCCGAGCCCACACCTGCCTCAATAACTGTTGCACCCGGGAAAATATCTCCCTCGACAATGATTTGCGCAGCATCCTTTGGATAGATGATCTGGGCCCCTCGCGGCATCGATAGGACATAGTCCGAGAGCAGCGGTTTTAGCACGAGGTACTTATCTCCGTTGCGGTTTTCGATAACCGAACCAGAGGGAATGCCGATTATCTGATCGTGGTGAATGTCGCCCTTGTGGGTGCCAAGCTTGCCCCCGGCCTCGAGCACGATGGTGTTCATCTTGCCCTTGGGGCCGGTTAGTTGGGCCCTATCCCCTGCCTTGAATATCTCACTCATGAATTCTCAGTTCGTGGAGGTTTGTGGCAGATAGTCCAACCAGTGTGTCAATGATTCTTCTGTCGTCGCCATCGGGTAATTCAACCAAGTTTCGCACTCCAATTGCGTGAGTTCCGGCAGCGGCTGCGCTGTTCAGCCCGGTTACCGAGTCCTCAAAGGCGATGCAGTCGATCGGTGCAACTCCCAGTTTTGCGGCCGCAGTCAAGTAGGGCTCTGGATGGGGCTTGCCATATCGAACATCGTCTCCGGCAATAACTGCGTCAAAGGCCGGGAATGGAATCGATTCGGCAACCGCCAAGGCCATTCTGCGCATCGACATGGTTACTAGCGCGGTCTTAATGCCGGCCTGCTTGAGTTCGAGGAGCAAATCTAGAGCCCCCGGACGCCAGGGCAATACCTGCCTCAGCTGCTCAATTACCTCGTCGGTGAGGTGGTCGATGATCTCCTGGACACTTTTGTCCTCGATGCCAAACTTTCGCTTTATTAGGTCCGAGGAGTCATAAAGCGATGACCCAACGACGCCCTTTTCGTCCTCGTCAGTCCAGACTGCCCCGTACTGGTTCGCCAGCCGGTTTTGACTGATCGACCAGTAGTGCTCGGAGTCGACCAGGGTCCCGTCCATATCCCAAAGCACGGCGAGGGGGAAAGCGTTTTTTGACATTGCGGCAAGTCTAGTTTGCGGTGTGAATTAGAGTTTTCACCTGGAACAAAGGAGCTAGATGCTTTCCGGTCGAATTCTGGTTGTGGCATTTGAGGGTTGGAACGACGCCACCGAGGCTGCCTCGGGTGCCGTCAAGGCCATCGCTGAGCAGATCCAGGCCATGACAATCGATGCCGTGGATCCAGAGGACTACTACGACTTCCAGTTTTCCCGTCCGATGCTCGAGCTAGATGAGGACGGAAACCGCACCCTCAGCTGGCCAGGCACCGAGCTAATGCAAGCCTCAAAAGAGCAGATCGCCAAGATTCCAGCGCTTGATGATCTCTATTTGCTCATCGGCACCGAGCCTTCTAGACGCTGGCTGAGCTTTGCCGGCGAGGTGCTGGAGATGGTTCAGGACCGAGAGATTGACTACGTGATCATGCTGGGTGCAATGCTGGCTGATGTGCCGCACACCAGACCGATGCAGGTTTTCCGCTCCTCCCAGAACCCAGCTCTGAGAGAACTGTTTGACCTCGAGCCCTCTCGATACGAGGGACCGGTGGGAATCCTGACGGTTTTGTCCCAGGCCTTTGAGGCGGAGGGGATCCCCGTGCTTTCACTGTGGGGCTCTGTTCCTCACTATGTCCACAACACCTCAAACCCAAAGGCCGCGATCAGCTTTCTATCCGAGCTGACCTCAGTCACCCCCTTTGCCTTTGACTCAGACACTCTTACCGAACTTGCTTTCGAGTGGGAGCGCTCAATCGACGAGATGGCGGAGTCAGACGAGGAGATGGCCGCCTACGTCACCCAGCTCGAAACCAGTCGCGATGAACTTGATTCTCAGCAGGCATCTGGTGATGCGCTGGCCAAAGAATTTGAGCGCTACCTCAGGCAGCGTCCAGACTCCCCTGGAGACCAGGGCTAAATAGCGCCAATCGCAAGGCCGATCAGCAGCAGCGACCCCACCATTACCCGCCAGAGCACAAATGGCAGGAAGGAACCTCGCTCTAGATAGCGAAGTAGCCAGGCGATAACCGCATAGCCAGAAACAAAGCTCACAATCGTTGCAGTGATGGTTGCCAAAAGTAGATCCTGAGGAAGATCTCCAAACGAGCTAACAAACTGCAGCGTGCCAGCTGCCAGAACCGCCGGAATTGCAAGAAGGAAGCTGTAGCGTGCGGCAGCCTCTCTGGTAAATCCCAAAAGCAGCCCGACGGTGATCGATCCACCCGACCTTGAGACCCCGGGAATCAGGGCAAGCGCCTGGCCAAGACCAAAGGCAATACCCGAACCCACACCTAGCTCGTCAATCGCCTTGCGCTTTTTACCTATGAAGTCAGCTAGCCCCAGAAGGAGCCCAAAGACGATCAGCGTCACTCCGATGACCCAAAGCTGCCGAACATCGTTTTCCACCTGCTCCCTAAACAGCAGTCCCAAAACCGCAATCGGCAGCGTTCCCACGATTATCAGCCAGCCCATGCGAGCCTCTCCTGGCTGCTTGGACCATGACTGAAACCCGGAGCTAAACCACGCTGAAACTATTGAAACGATGGTCTTGAAGAAGTAGCTGATCACAGCCAGCTCGGTGCCAATCTGAATTGTCGCGATAAAGGCGGTCAGCTGCGGTTTGCTGAGCTCACTGAGCCCCATCAGCTCCTGCGCGATTTGAACGTGGGCCGAGGAAGATATCGGAAGAAATTCTGTGAGGCCCTGAATTAGTCCCAGCAGTATGGCTTCAAAGAAACTCACTGCTCTTCGGCCTGCTCGAAAGGCAGATACTCCCCGTAGGTCTGCTGCAGCGCCTCTTCATAGCCGAGGAATGCCTCTTCAAGCTGATCGTAGGCAAGGTTGAGCGCCTCGTCGTTTCCCTCGCGCCTAGTGGCGGAGGCATCAAGGTGCCGCTCTAGCGCGGAAACCAACCTCTGCAGGGCAACTGCTGGATCCTCATGCATATCTAAAAGCTATCGCTTCACCTGCAGCTTTCCAAGTACCCCCGCTGTTTCTCGACTTGCTTTCGTGGTAGATTTCATCCTTGAGTCCGGGTGGCGGAATGGTAGACGCGCTAGCTTGAGGTGCTAGTCCTCGCATAGAGGGTGGGGGTTCAAGTCCCCCCTCGGACACAACAAATGACTCAGTTAGAATCGGTAAGTGACAGATTCCCTCAGCCCAGCAATTAGCTACTCGGTTGAGCGCGCTAGAGATCTTCTCGCTAACCGCACAGCTCTGGTAATCACCGGAGCAGGCATCTCCACAGACAGTGGCATTCCCGACTACCGAGGCGAAGGCCGAGTTCAAAAGCATCCACTCACATTCGATGAATTCATGGGCTCTAGGTCAAACCAGGCCCGTTACTGGGCCCGCAGCTATGTGGGTTGGAACCGAATCGCAAGCGCAAAACCAAACCAGGGCCACCAGGCCATTGCCGATGCCGAAAAGCGAGGGGTCATCTCATCTGTGATAACCCAGAACGTGGACGGACTCCACCAAAAGGCTGGTTCTAGGTCCGTCCTAGAGCTCCACGGCCGGCTAGACCGTGTGCTGTGCGTAGGTTGTGGGGACAGCTTCTCCCGACTAGAGATGGACGAGCGCATTGCGGAGGCAAACCCTCAGCTGATCAGGGACTTCAGCGTTGAGTTCTCCCCCGATGGCGATGCCGAAGTTGAGGTGCCCGAGGGTTTCACAGTCCCGGACTGCAGCTGCGGTTCTCACTACAAGCCAGACGTTGTCTTCTTCGGCGAGCAGGTGCCAAAGCCCAGAGTTGCAGATGCCGAATCTCGCGTAGCCGCGGCAGAGGCGATCTTGGTAGCCGGCAGCTCTCTAACGGTGAACTCGGGCCTGAGATTGGTAAAGCGCGCGGTAGCAGACGATAAGCCGGTTGTGATTGTCAACCTCGGACCAACCAGGGCAGATGAGTTTGCGAGCGTAAGAATCAATGGCTCAACCACGGAATTGCTGGGTGCGATTCTTGGCTAACGAGACGGTACTGGGCCTGTTTAGGCACGGCCAGACCGATTGGAACATAGACCTCAGACTGCAGGGTACTGCTGACATCCCCATGAATCAGGTCGGCATTGAGCAGGTCCAGCAGGCTGCGCTTCATCTTCCTACTGAGTGGGACATCGTGCTCTCCTCACCCCTAGAGCGAGCCAGGCACACAGCCGAAATCCTCGCCGAGCATATCGGTGCCAAGGAAGTGGTGCAGGACGACTTGCTCTTAGAGCGCGCCTTTGGAATCGGTGAGGGCATGCTCTACACCGAGTGGCATGAGAAGTACTCGCAGCTTGACGAGATTCCCGGTGCCGAGTCAACACAGGCAGTCACCGAGCGGGCAAGGCTGCTGCTCTCAGAGGTGACCAAACGGCACTCCGGCGCTCGCGTTCTGGCTGTAAGCCATGGTGCGCTTATTCGGTTTGTGCTCTCTGAGGTAACCGAGGGAAAGGTGCCACCAAAGGGTGAAAGGTTAGAAAATGCCTCACTGCATGTGCTGCGCCTACAGGAGAGCTGGACTCTGGACGCCTGGGCCCCTAAGCCGCTAGGAAGCAGCTAGCTCCTCACAAAGCTCGATAAAGAGCTCTGCACTGTCCTCCCAGGTAAAGAACTCTGCTTGAGTCAAGCCAAGATCGCTGTGTAGCTTCCAATCTCGTTTCTCTCCCAATCTCTTCACCTGCTCCGAAAACGCAATTGCATCGGTAGCCGTAAACCTCAGACCTGCAGGGCCCGCAACCTCATCGAAGATTGGGATATCGCTGAGAATGACGGGACAACCGCGCTCCATTGCTTCAACGACTGGAATACCAAACCCCTCATCCATTGATGCGCTTACCAGCGCCTTTGCCGCGTGCAACCACTCGTGGTATTCGTCCCTCGTAACCCCGTTTTCAAACCGCACACTAGCCCCGACCTCGTCGGCTATGGCTTGCAGCTCGGCCTTGCGCTCTGGCGTGATTCGGCTGAGCAGAACGAGAGTGTGATCGGAGAGATACTTCATACCCCTGATAAGCGTCTCTACGTTCTTGTAGCCGATGAAGCTCCCCATGTAGACCAAGTACTTTGAATCGTGGCGGTTTGCCTTTTCTACTCGCTCAGGTGCTTGAGCGGCGTTGTGTATCACATAGATCGGGCGCTTGGTCAGTCGATGCTTGAGCATTTGGTCCTTTGTGGTCTCCGAGACGGTTGCCACGGCATCAGCGAGGTTAAGAAGTCTGCGTTGTGGCCAATAGCTCAGGTGATACAAGAACCAAACGATGCGGATAAATAAATTGAAATTTGCGGGAGGAGTGCGGTGGCGATAGTAGATCAAGTCGTGGAGGGTGTAGACCAGTTTGAAGTTTCTTCCCAAGCCGCTTGTGGTCTGCATGGGAGAGAACAAAACCTTGATTCCCTCCCTGTTTAGCCTTCGCGTGGAGAAAAGCTCCTTCGGCGAGGTAACTGGGTTGGTGAAATAGATGCGAAGCTTGTCGCTTTTTGGAAGCAGGTCAGCCTTCTGCTGACTATCGACCATCACCGTAAGTGGAACCAGCCTAAGCGCCGCTTCAATTAGACCTAGGGAAAAGCTGGTTATGCCATCTGGCTTGGTTGGGTTTATGTACCTGCCGTCAAACCAAATACCCTCCATTACGCCACCAGATATTCGCTGAGGTGGGTGGCGACCTCTGAGGGCCGCTCGTAGTGGGTTAGGTGTCCAACGCCATTTAGAACGCGAAGATCCGCCCCGGTCACCCTTGCTAGCTCAAGCTGTCCATTTATAGGCGCCACAACGTCCCTATCCCCCGCAATCGCAAGCAGCTTGGCGGGGAGGTGATCGGCAAAATCGAGGACATTTCCGCGACTAGCCGCTTGATAGCCTTCCGCGACTACTCGATTGCTTTCGAAAACCGAAAAGTAGCTGGAGTGCTGTTTGTGGATGAACCTTCTAACTCCTAGGTTCTTTGTCTTTGCCAGTGCTATAGACATTCCTCTAACCACCAGCTGTGATGTCAGCAGGTTCGATCCATCCCGCGAGCCAAGTTCGTAGTAGCGGTCAGCTAGTTTGTTGGCTCTAGAACCAGCCTCACTAGCACGAGTCGTGATGGGGTTTTGCAGGGCGACTTTCTCGATAGCCAAGCCCTGGCTAAATCCAGACGCCACCACCAGCGAGCCAAAGCTGTGACCAAGAATCAGGTCATAGTCACCGGAGGCCTTCACGAAATCAACTAGCCAGCTGCCGTAGTTTTCAAGGTTGTGCTCGGAGTCCAAGGCCGGAGTTTTCCCAAAGCCTGGAAGGTCGGGAATCGTAAATCGCACCTGTGGCAGAGCACCTGCCACCCCAAGAAGTCCGTGGTGGTCGCCTCGAAAGCCGTGAATCAGGAGCACTCGCGGACCGCCGTCACCTAGGTGCCAGGTGGCGGTTGAACCGACATCTTTTCTTTTGAGCCTTAGTTCGGCAAGCCTAAAAAGGCTTTGCGGAGAACTTTTCAACACCTGCACGGCACAAGTCTAGGTTCCTCTAAGCCCTGCAATAGGGTGCTCTCAGGAGATTAAGAATTTGCTCGATTTTGACTTTGACCCCCAGATGCCAAGCTGGGCTAAGCGCCTTGCGGTATTCGATCTTGAAACCACGGGTCTGGACCTCAATACTTCAAGAATTGTGACCGCGTGTGTCGCAGTCATCAATCAAAACGGTGAGACCGAGAGCGTCACCGAATGGCTTGTAAACCCTGGAATTGAGATACCCGAGGCCGCCAGCCGCGTCCACGGCGTGACTACGGAGGTGGCCAGGGAAAAAGGAGCCGAACCAGCTGGCTCTGTAAGAGAAATTATTGAGCTGCTTAGAAGCCTGAACCTAGAGATGCCTCTGGTCGCCTTCAATGCCTCCTATGACTTCAGCATCCTGCGCTCAGAAGCCTTGAGATACTCTCTCGAGCCCCTGGACCCAAAACCCGTGATCGACCCCCTGGTTATTGATCGCAAGCTCGAGAGATACCGCAGTGGCAAAAAGAATCTTGCAACTTTGACGGCAATCTACAAAGTCGAACTTTCCGATGCCCACAACTCAACCGCAGATGCTGTTGCCGCAGGCCAGCTTGCTCAGCGGATGGCTGCAAAATACCCGGAGCTCGACATCGATCTCGGTGAGCTCCACGACCTTCAGGCTCGTTGGGCAGACGAGTGGCAGCTATCGATGCAAGAGTTCCTTAAAAAGCAAAACCGCCCGGATTTCCGGGCGGAATTGGGTTGGCCAATAAAGAATTAGCCGAAGTTCTTGTAACGCTCGTTGAAGCGCTCGACCCTACCTGCGGAGTCCATGATGCGCTGCTTGCCCGTGTAGAACGGGTGGCTGGCGGAGCTGATCTCGACGTCATAGACCGGGTAGGTGTTTCCGTCTTCCCACTCCATTGTCTTGTCGCTGGTGAGGGTGGAACGGGTTAGAAAGGCAACGCCGGACGCGAGGTCGCGGAAGATGACCTGTCCGTAGCTTGGGTGAATATCAGCCTTCATGATTTCCTTTTTTGAGAGTTTTGTTGCTTTGAGCAACAGCGCCAAAGCCTAGCAGATTCGATTCCCCAGCGCTAGCGTGCGGTTGCCCTAAAGCGACCCTCTTCTTGGGTTACTTTGAGTGGGTACCTAAAGGTCTCTGAGATCGCCTCTGAGGTCAGGGTGCTTGCGATTTCTCCCCGCGCAACCACTGCCCCGTCCTGCAAAAGAAGCGCGTGCGTAAAGCCGGCAGGGATTTCTTCAATGTGGTGGGTGACCATTGCCATCGCCGGTGCAGTCTCAGATAGGGCATAACCGGAAAGCAGACTTATTGTCTGTTCGCGCGCTGCCATGTCCAGACTTGCAACCGGTTCGTCGAGTAGCAACAGTTCGGGGTCGGTCATTATCGACCTAGCGATTTGAACACGCTTTTTCTCTCCGTCGCTTAGAGTCCCGATAGGTCGGTCTTCAAACTCACTAAGCTGCCACTCCGCCAAAACTCTTCTCGCCCTGCGCTCATCTATCGCGTCGTACTCTTCGCGCCAGCGTCCGGTAATTCCATAGCTTGCTGTCATTACTGCATTCAGCACGCTCTCGCTATTTGGTATTTGGGCAGCTAGCGCGCTTGATGCAAATCCGATTCGGGTGCGCAGTTCAAAAACATTAACCTCGCCCAGGTTCTCATCGAGGATCATGGCCTTGCCTGAGCTGGGCTGAATCTGTGCTGCCAGAACCCTGAGCAGGGTAGTTTTTCCTGCTCCATTTGGTCCAAGAATTACCCAGCGCTCGGAGGCGTCGAGGGAAAGGTTGATGGCTTTCAGGATCTCCCTGTTTGAGCGCTTTACAACGACATTCTGAAGATCGGCTACCTTTACCATCGGCAAAATCCTAGCCCTGCAGGGCTTGGTTATAGACCTCTAGCGTGCGAGTCGCAATGGTCTCCCAGCTAAATTCATCTATTGCACGTTCTCTACCGGCTTTGCCGAACTTTTCAAGGCTGTCAGATTCGATGGCTGCAACAAGCGCACCAGCAAAATCAGCGATGAATTTCTCAGGTTCCTTGGGGGTTCCGCTGCCGTCGGTCACCTGATCGATTGGAACTAGCCAGCCTGTCTCCCCCGGAACCACAACTTCTGGGATACCTCCGGTTGCGGTGGCGATCACAGCGGCACCGCAGGCCATGGCCTCTAAATTCACGATGCCAAGGGGCTCATAAATCGAGGGGCAGACAAAAAGATCGGTTGCGGTCAAAATTGCCGCAAGCTGCTTTTGGGGCAGGTGTTCCGGAATCCAAACAACCCCATCGCGTTCCCGCTTTAGCTCAGCAACCAACTGCTCTACCTCAGAGAGAATTTCTGGAGTATCCGGAGCGCCCGCGCAGAGCACTAGCTGAACATCCTTGGGAAGCGCTCTGGCTGCCCTGAGGAAGTAGGTGAGACCCTTTTGCCGGGTGATGCGACCGACGAAGCTGACAATTGGTCGGTTCGGGTCAATGCTGTGGTGCCGCAACAAATCTTCATTGGTGGTTGGTTGCCACTTGTTTGAGTCGATGCCGTTGTGAACTACCTCCACCTTTTTCGCATCTAGCTGGGGGTAGGAAGCGAGAATGTCGGCACGCATGCCGGCAGAAACAGCGATGATGCGGTTCGCCTGCTCGTAGGCGCTTTGCTCAATGAAGGACGAAACCTCGTAGCCACCACCGAGCTGCTCACGCTTCCAGGGCCTTAGAGGTTCGAGTGAGTGTGCGGTGATGATGTGAGGTATCGAATTGAGCATCGAACCGATGTGACCGGCAAAGTTTGCGTACCAAGTGTGGCTGTGGACCAGGTCAGCGCCGGCCAGATTCTTGACTATCTCTAGGTCCGTTGCCATGGTTTGAAGAGCCGGGTTTGCGCCCTGCATTGCGGCAGGAACCTCGTATCCGTAGGTTAGCGATTCCGCAATTGGGGTTCCGAAGGCGTGGACTCGAGCCTCGATTCGCTTGCGTAGAACCGAGACCAACTCGGTGACGTGAACACCGGCTCCACCGTAGATGTTTGGCGGGTACTCCTTGGTAACGAAATCCACACGCATAGGCAAATGCTAGTGCGGGTAAAGGCTGAGGCAACTAACATTTGGCTATGGCAGTGGCAAGAGTCTTCGGAATGGTCCTCGCAGGCGGCGAGGGCAAAAGGCTGATGCCGCTCACCGCAGACCGGGCAAAGCCCGCCGTTCCTTTTGCCGGAAGTTACCGCCTCATTGACTTTGCGCTTTCCAATCTGCTCAATTCGGGACTGAGAAGAATCGTGGTGTTGACTCAGTACAAGTCGCACTCTCTTGACAGGCACATATCCCAGACTTGGCGCATGTCGCCCCTGCTGGGTGGTTACGTCGCCTCGATCCCTGCCCAGCAGAGGCTGGGTAAGCGTTGGTATACCGGCAGCGCCGATGCGATCCTTCAGTCCATGAACGCCCTCAGCGATGAGCGTCCTGACTACGTTGTCGTGGTTGGTGCGGACCACGTTTATCGAATGGACTTCGATCAGATGCTCCAGGCTCACATCGAGTCCGGCATGGAGGCAAGCGTTGCTGCCATTAGGCAACCAATCTCCCTAGCAAGCCAGTTTGGCGTCATCGAGGTGGACGAGAAGAGCCCAGGGAAGATCTCGGCTTTCAGGGAAAAGCCCAGCGACCCTAAACCTGTTCCAGGAGACGATTCTCAGGCTCTGGTTTCGATGGGAAACTACATTTTCAATGCTGAGGCCCTAATTGACGCGATTCAGCGCGATGGGGACAACGAGAGCTCATCCCACGATATGGGAGGCGACATCATTCCGGCCTTTGTGGATGCTGGCACCTGTGGTGTCTACGACTTCACATTCAACGAGATCCCCGGTGCCACCGAGAGAGACAAGTCCTACTGGCGAGATGTTGGAACTATAGATTCCTACTACGAGGCCCACATGGATCTGATCTCGACCATGCCAATTTTCAACCTCTACAACTCCGACTGGCCTGTTTTCAACCAGCAGATCAACATGCCACCGGCAAAGTTCATACACGACTCCGAGGGCAATCAGGGTCGCACCAACGACTCAATCGTTTCACTTGGTGTGGTTGTGACCGGCGGAATAGTCGAGAGAAGCGTGCTCTCGCCAATCGTTAGGGTCGGTTCGCGTTCGCTAGTAACCGACTCGGTGCTGCTCGATGCGGTTCAGGTGGGCAGGGACTGCACAATACGTAAGGCCATTCTGGACAAGAACGTCGTGGTAGCTGACGGTGCGAGCATTGGGGTTAGCCGAGAGCGCGACCTTGAGCGCGGCTTTACGGTGACCGAGTCCGGGCTAACTGTTGTGCCGAAGGGCATCCTGGTAACACCTTGACAGGCTTCCTAGTAGTTTTTGATGTCGATTCCACCCTCATCAACGAAGAAGCGATTGAGCTACTCGCAGAACACTCGGGTAATCGGGAGAAGGTCGCCGAGATAACAGAGCGCTCAATGCGAGGCGAGATTGACTTCTCAACATCACTCATTGAGCGGGTTGCGACATTACAAGGCCTACCTGAATCCGTCCTAGAGCTAACTGCGAACAGCCTCACGCCAACAAAAGGGGCCAGCGAGCTAATTCAAGAGATTCACGCAAGAGGCGGCAAGGCAGCAGCCGTATCAGGCGGCTTCATCCAGCTCCTAAACGGTTTGAAGCGCGAGCTCAATCTCGACTACGCGCAGGCCAACACTCTGGGAGTGGACAACGGAAAGCTCACCGGTGAGGTTGTGGGTGAGCTGGTGAATCGTGAGGCCAAGGCAAGGTACCTCAAGCTCTGGGCGGAGGAGAATGACATCCCCCTTGCCAGGACATTTGCCATCGGTGATGGTGCCAACGATCTCGGAATGATGGCAATTGCCGGGGTCTCCGTGGCATTTTGTGCAAAACCAATCGTGCGCGAAAGCGCCGATGTTGTTATCGACGAGCGAGACCTGGGACAGGTTATCGAGCTACTCCCCTAGGCGCCGGTGGAGTGAAGACCACCATCAACGTGAATCATCTCTCCAGTTGTGGCGGGGAACCAGTCGCTGAGAAGCGCCACTAGACCCTTGGCCGCAGCCTCGGTGTCGGTTAGGTCCCAACCAAGTGGTGCTCTTCCAGTCCAAAGTTCTTCCATAGTGGCAAAGCCAGGAATGCCCTTGGCGGCTGTGGTCCTAAGCGGTCCGGCAGAGATCAGGTTCACCCTCACCCCGTGCTCCCCCACATAGCGCGCTAGGTAGCGCGAGGTCGACTCAAAAGCCGCTTTTGCCACACCCATCCAGTCATAGACCGGCCAGGAGACCGTTGCGTCAAAGGTGAGCCCAACCACAGAGCTGGGGTTGTTGAGGACGGGCATGCAGGCAGTGGTGATGGACTTTAGGGAGTAGGCAGAGACCTCAACGGCGGTTGAAACATCTTCCCAACCAGTCTCCATGAAATTTCCACCAAGGGCGCTCTGCGGAGCAAATGCTATGGCGTGCACAATGCCGTCTAGAGATCCGAGCTTCTCTTTGACTAGCCCAGGTAGATTCGCCAGGTGCTCTGCGTTGGTCGCATCAAGCTCGATGACCTCAGCTGGCTTCGGGAGGCGCTCTGCAATCTTTGTGGTGATCGGCAGCATCCTGCCAAACGAGCTAAGTAGCACCTCAGCACCTTGCTCCTGAGCAAGTCTTGCGGCGGAGAAGGCTATTGATGCCTCAGTCAGAACTCCTGTGATTAGGACTTTCTTGCCCTCTAAGATTCCCAATTTGTCTCCTACCCTTTGCTAAAAACTACTACCTAGTGACCCATTCCCAGGCCACCATCGACTGGAATCACGGCACCTGAGATGTAGCTGGCATCCTCGCTGGCCACCCAGGCAACAACCTTTGCCACCTCTTCTGGGGAAGCGAATCTTCCAGCTGGAATTTGCGAGCGGTACTTTGCCGCAAGGTCTTCGCCAAGCTCGGCGGTCATGTCGGTATCGATAAACCCGGGCGCCACCACGTTGGCCGTGATGTTCTTGCCGCCAAGCTCACGTGTGATACTTCGGGCCATTCCAACAAGAGCGCTCTTCGCTGCCGAGTAGTTCACCTGTCCGGCACTTCCCAGTAGTCCGACTACCGATCCAATCAGCACCACGCGCCCGTATTTTGCACGCAGCATGGACTTGGTGACTCGCTTGACAACTCGAAAGACACCGGTGAGGTTGGTATTGATTACAGACTCAAATTCTTCGTCGCTCATTCGCATCAGCAGAGTGTCCTTGGTGATGCCAGCATTGGCCACAACTACCTCGATAGGACCAAGCTCCGCCTCAACCTTTGCGATAGCCGCATCAAGTGATTCGGAGTCTGTGACATCTGCGCTCACCGAAAGCGAACCAGCGGGGCCCGCTCCGCTGCGAGCGGTGACAGCAACCCGGTGCCCCTGCGCGACGAATTCTGACGCAATGGCATAACCAATGCCACGATTGCCACCGGTCACAAGAACAGTCCTTGGTTGTGGCATCTTTTCATCTCCTTGCGGGAATACCATTGGGTCTCTGGCGTTATGAATACCACAGTCTAGTAATTTCACGGTCAGGAACCCTTTTGGCAAAACGGCAAAGCGTAACTTCGCTGGAGCTCTCTCCGGACGATGAGCGCAAGCAAAGAATGGTTCGCTATTCGATTGCAATGTCGATTAGAACGCTCTGCATCATTCTCGGAGTCGTGACCCAGGGTTTTTGGATGTGGTTCTTCTTCGCGGGAGCAATCTTTTTGCCATATTTCGCGGTAGTTCTGGCAAACGCTCAGGGACCCAGCCGCTCCAAGGGGCAATCTGGAGTGATTGCTCCGAAGCTTTCAGTGAAGGCGAGCGATATCAAATTAGGCGATGATCGCTAAGTGCTCTAGGGCAGGGTGCGGCGCTGCTGCGACTTCGCTCATTGAGTGGGCTAACCCCAAGATTCACACTTCCGGCCGCACCAAGACCTGGGCAGCCTGTGATGAGCATTTGAGCTTTCTGGTTGACTATCTATCGGCAAGAAACTTCTTCCTAGGGACAAAGGTCATTGAAGCAAAGCACGATTAGAAGGTGGGGCCCGTGGCTCGCACTTGTCCTGCTTTTTGCAATCGCAACCTCACTGCTGAGCTGGTGGCAGTTCTCCAGACGAGCCGAGAGGGTAGAGCGAATTGACCAGGTCATTCAAAACTACGACCTAGAACCGGTTCCCTACTCAGACATTGACTGGGTTATCAATCCCGACGGCACCTCAGACCAGGAGTGGACGCCAGTCGAGGTCACCGGAACCTACCTTCCCGAACTGGCAACTGTTGTCAGAAACAGGCCGCTAAATGGCCAACCTGGCTTTCTTCAGCTGGTGCCGCTCAGGTTGCCATCTGGAGAGCTCTTGATCATCGAACGAGGCTGGCTGTTTGCATCTTCGGAGCTTGTAACCCCCGATTCAAACCCCCTGCCCTCTGGCGAAGAGCACAGCCTGACGCTCAGGCTGAGAGTTTCAGAACCTGATCTTAACCGCGAGGATGTTCCCGGCCAGATTGCATCCATCGATCTGCCGCGTTTAGCAGAACGATTTGCAAATTCCGGTGAGGTCATTGAGGAGCACTATGGACGCATGGTGACAGAGGAGCCCAGCTATCAAGATGCCCCCTTCCCAATGCCGAAGCCGACTCTCAACGAGGGAAATCACCTGTCCTACGCGATTCAGTGGATCATCTTCGGAGTCATGGCTTTCGCCGCCTTTTTCTGGGCATTACGCAATGACCGAAGAATCAGACTCGAGGAGGCTGGGCTGATTCAGCCGAAGCAGCAAAAGCGAACCCAGGCTGTAATCGATGCCGAGTATGAAGATTTGAACCAGTAAACTTCCCAAGTAATCGGAAGGAATCAGATGTCCATTGCAACTGCCACCCTGGTTGACAGGATTGTCCCCCGCACGCGTGTAAATGACGTGGCGCTAATTTTCTCTGGAGCCGCTCTGACTGCGCTCGCGGCTCAGGTCCAGATTCCGATGTATCCGGTCCCCATGACCCTTCAGACTTTTGCAGTGCTGCTGGTGGCTGCCACCCTTGGCGCCTCCAGGGGCGCGGCATCTATGGGCGTCTATCTGGCAATGGGCGCAGCTGGACTGCCAGTATTCGCGGGTGCCAAGGCGCTTACAGCTGTGCTGCCAACCGCCGGCTACCTAGTTGGATTTGTCGTTGCAGGCTTTGTTGTTGGGGCTTTGGCTGCCAGAGGTTTTTCAACGACCCCAATCAGAGTCGCTGCTTCATTTGCCCTTGGTAGCACAATCATCTATGTGCTTGGCGCTGGCTGGCTAGTGGTGGGTCTTGGACTCACACTCCCCCAGGCTCTTGCCGCCGGAGTCGCGCCATTCTTGGTTGGAGATGCAATCAAGGCCGTTGCGGCCGCGACGTTACTTCCAATTGCTTGGAAGTTTGTTCGCTAGATAGAGAATCCGATTGACCGCATCATTTCGCGGCCATCTTCTGTAATTTTCTCTGGGCCCCATGGCGGCATCCAGACCCAGTTGATTCTGAAAGCCTCGACTACCCCATCAAGTGCTTCTGCCGTCTGCTCCTCGATAACATCCGTTAGCGGGCAACCAGCTGAGGTCAGAGTCATGTTGATAAGTAACGCTCCGTCTTCAGACTCTTGAAGCCCGTAGACCAGTCCGAGATCAACGATGTTCACGCCAATCTCGGGATCAATGATCTCCTTCATAGCGTCGATGACCTCGTCATAGCGCTGTGGAGTTAGTTCTCTTGGCTCTGTCATACGGCGGCCTTGGTGTAGCGGTCGTAGCCCTCGTTTTCGAGGCGCTCTGCAAGTTCTGCGCCGCCCTGCTCTGCGACCTTGCCAGCCACGAACACGTGCACGAAGTCAGGCTTAATGTAGCGAAGAATGCGGGTGTAGTGGGTGATGAGCAATACGCCAAGCCCATTGTCAGCGTGGGCACGGTTTACGCCTTCGGAGACCACCTTGAGAGCGTCCACATCCAGACCAGAATCGGTCTCGTCGAGGATTGCAATCTTTGGCTTCAACAGCTCAAGCTGCAAGATCTCGTGGCGCTTCTTCTCACCGCCGGAGAATCCTTCGTTCACATTGCGCTCGGTGAAGTCCGAGTCCATGCGAAGGTTGCCCATGGCATCGCGAAGGTCGCCGACCCACTCACGCAGCTTTGGAGCCTCTCCGCTGAGAGCGGTCTTTGCGGTCCTCAAGAAGTTTGAAACTGATACTCCTGGAATCTCCACCGGGTACTGCATGGCTAGGAACATTCCTGCTCTGGCGCGCTCGTCAACGCTCATTTCTAAAACGTCTTCGCCATCGAGAAGAATCTGTCCATCGGTGACCTCATACTTCGGGTGACCGGCCACGGAGTAGGCAAGTGTTGACTTACCAGAGCCGTTTGGCCCCATGACCGCGTGAATCTCGCCGGACTTGATGGTCAGGTCGACTCCGCGCAGGATCTGCTTGCTGCCCTGATCGGTCTCAACCGAGACGTGTAGGTTCTTGATTTCTAGAGTGGTCATTGTCTTCTTTCCTAGGGTCTTAGTCTTCGTACTCGACGAAAATTTCGTCGTTTTCAATCAATACTTCGTAGGTTGCTACCGGCTCGTATGCAGGAAGCGATAGTGGCTTACCGGTGTCGAGCTCAAACTTTGCACCGTGTGCCCAGCACTCGATGGTTTTATCGTCCACGAACCCCTCACTCAGTGAGATCTCACCGTGGGAGCACTTGTCATCGAGGGCCTTGACGTCACCCGATGGTGTCCTGACGATGGCCAAAGCGTGGTCGCCAATTTTGACCCGCAACGCCTTGCCCGGCTTGAGATCATCCAGAGCACAAATTCGAATAGCCATTTACGCCCCCGCCCTCTCTAGCTCTGCCTCGATCGCAGAGATCAGGCGCTGCTCGATCGACTCAATGCCAATCTTCTGGATTACCTCACTGAGGAATCCGCGAACAACCAGTTTCTTCGCCTGATCCTCTTCGATACCGCGAGACATCAGGTAGAAAAGCTGCTCGTCGTCAAAGCGTCCCGAAGCACTTGCGTGTCCGGCACCTTCAATTTTTCCAGTCTCGATCTCGAGGTTTGGAACCGAGTCCGCCCGCGCACCATCGGTCAGGAGCAGATTGCGATTGAGTTCGTAGGTTGATGTTCCAACGGCAGATTCACGAATCAAAACATCCCCAACCCAAACAGTGTGAGCACCGGCACCCTGAAGCGCGCCCTTATAGGCAACGTTTGAGACACAGTTCTCTGCAATGTGGTCGACGTATGGACGGTGTTCAAAGTAGTTGCCGCTGCCGGCGAGGTAAACCCCATACATGTTTACCTCTGCGCCAGATGAGCTAAGCGAAACCGCTGGAACTACTCGAACCAAATCACCACCCATGGTTACAACAACATGCTTGAGGCTGCTGTCGCGACCTAGCTTTGAGAACTGAGTTGAGACGTGGGTTGACCCGCTCTCCCACTCCTGCAGAGTGACAAAGTTCAACTGAGCGCCATCGCCGAGGATAATCTCGACGTTCTCCCCCAAGACGCCTTGCCCGAGGTGATCAAGTGCGATGGTGGCCTTGGCGTGGTTTCCCAC
>JBMUBK010000005.1:0-31769 GCA_049457355.1 Aquiluna sp. | reverse complement strand
ACAAAGGCCACCGCAAAAGGTGGCAGCACGATAATCGCAAGCCCCATGGCAAGAGCAATCGGGGAACCATCGGAGATTAGCACTACCGCGCGCTGCACCAGCTCAAATGCGTAAAGGAGTGTGAGAAAGACAATTACTGCAAGCCAGGCGAGGGTCGCGCTCTTAGCCAAGAACATTCTCCAGGCCAACAGTTAGGCCCTTGGACTTGGCTGCAAACTCAATCGCCCGCAGTATCCCAGCAGAGTATGCGCGGTGAGAGGAGACATCGTGGCTCAGCACCAGCTGTTCACTGTCGCCGCCAAAAATAACATCTTGCTTCGCACTGACCCCGTCCATTCGAAGCGAGTGGATTGGCACTCCTGCCACCACCTCTCCCCTGGCTTCCTGATCAGCACCCGGAATCAGCGGCTGAGAGCCACGGTTCTTCGAAATCTGCTCCGCGGTTCTAATAGCCGTCCCCGAGGGCGAATCGAGCTTTCCCGCATGGTGGGCCTCAATAATCTCTATCGAGGCAAAGTGGGCAGCAGCTTCAGCGGCAAAGCGCTGCAGCAGCATCGACCCGATCGAAAAGTTTGGAACTACAACAACTGCTGCCGCGGGGTTATCTGCAAGAAGCTTCTCAATAGCGGCAAGCTTTACCTCGGACCAACCCGAGGTTCCGACCACGACCTTCATGCCGGACTCGACAGCAAACCTCACAAGCTCCTCCGAGGCGCCTAAGTTGGTGAAGTCGATGACAACGTCGGCTCCAAGCATCTGCTGGGGAGCGGAAGATGAGTCCATGGCGGCATGCAACTTTAGGTTGGCGTCTGCGTCCACCAACTCTTTGGTTAGCCTGCCCATTCGGCCCGAGGCACCAAGGATTGCCACTGAAATCATGTGTCTAAACCTATCAAGCTCTCTTTTCAAGCTGATCTAGCGCGCTACCCACTGCCACCAGAGTCTGCGGCATCGCGCTGATGCGCTGCGCCACCTGCTGAACTTCATCTTTGGTGACCGCTCGGAACCGCTCCAGCACCTCTTCGACACTGAGCCACTCGCCGCTTCCAAGCTCGGCACCCATCAACCTGTTCATCCGCGAGAGCGTCCCCTCAAAGCGCAGTGCCAGTCCTCCGGTTATGTTTCCAAGTGCCAACTCGAACTCGTGGTCGGTGACCCCAGACTGGGCTATGCCGTCTAGTCCCTGACGCATCAGGTCCACAACCAGTGCGGCATTCTCAGGATTACATCCGGCATACATTCCAAAGAATCCGGCATCGGAATATCCGTGCTGGTAGGAGTAGGTGGAATACGCGAGGCCTCGGTCTTCACGGATTTCCTGGTAGAGCCTTGATGACATGCCACCGCCAAGGATGGTGTTCATGATTCCCAGCGCATACCTCTGCTCATCCATGGCGTGGAAGCTCTGGTGACCCAGCAAGACATTTGCCTGCTGCACGTCTTTCTTTATTAGCCTCATCGGCTCCGGGCTTGGAACCAAAGCGGGGCCCTGTTCGCGCCTTGCTGCAGGCTGACCGGTTGCTGTCCACCCAACCTCGTCGAGTTGCTTGGTAACAAGCTCAACAAGCTCTTCGTGCTTGAGACCGCCTGCCGCGGTAATAACCAGAGAGCTTGGCGAATAGTTTTCCAGGTAGTGCTCGAAGACTCGGTCCCTGGTGACAGCCTTGATACTCTCAGGGCTGCCGCCAATCGGGCGACCTAGAGCAGTGTTGGGCATTAGTGCATCCGCAAAGGCCTCGTGAGCAACATCCTCAGGATCGTCCTCATTCATGGCAAGCTCTTCAAGAATCACGGTTCGCTCGGTCTCGAATTCAGCCGGGTCGAGCTTGGCTGAGGTGAACATGTCCAGGATCACATCAAGTGCCAGCGGCATTGCAGCGTTCTGCACCCTTGCGTAGTAGCTGGTGTATTCCTTTGCCGTAGCGGCGTTCGACGAGCCGCCTACCGAATCGAAGGCGACCGAGATATCCCTGGCCGAACGTTTCGCAGTCCCCTTGAACAAAAGGTGCTCAAGAAAGTGGGTTGACCCGAGGTGGTCATCGGTCTCATCTCTTGAACCAACGCCTACCGAGGCCGCTATCGCAACCGATGGGGCGGATGGAACCTCCTCGCTCAGAATGCGAACACCGCTGGGCAGCAAGGTTCTTGAGATCCTTGATGCCTCAGCGGTGAATTCGACTGAGCTATCTAGCTTTAGTTCCAATAACTACTCGGAATCTTCCTCGGACTCGCCGGCATCTTCACCCTCGATAACTGGTGAGAGCGAGAGCTTGCCGCGATCGTCGACCTTGGTTAGCTCGACCAGAATCTTCTGGCCAACCTCCAAAACGTCCTCGACGTTCTCAACGCGCTTTCCGCCAGAGAGCTTCTTCAGCTCTGAGACGTGGAGTAGTCCGTCCTTGCCTGGAAGGAGCGACACGAAGGCTCCGAAGGTCGCAAGCTTCACGACGGTTCCCAGGAATCGCTCGCCCACCTCTGGAACGTGTGGGTTCGCAATTGCATTGATGGCGGCCTTAGCAGCGTCGGCACTGGTGCCGTCGGTTGCTCCGATGTAAACGGTGCCGTCGTCCTCGATCGAGATGTCGGCTCCGGTGTCTTCCTGGATCTGGTTGATCATCTTGCCCTTTGGACCAATGACCTCACCGATCTTGTCAACCGGAATCTTCACCGCGATCACTCTTGGTGCGAAGACAGAAAGCTCATCGGGCTCGTCAATTGCCTCGTTCATGATGTCGAGAATGAAGAGCCTTGCCTCCTTGGCCTGAGTTAGCGCCTTGGCAAGCTCCGCCGACGGGATGCCGTCGAGCTTGGTGTCGAGCTGAATAGCTGTTACAAAGTTGCGAGTACCGGCAACCTTGAAGTCCATGTCGCCAAGGGCGTCCTCGGCACCGAGGATGTCAGTCAGAGCGGCGTACTGCGTCTTTCCGTCAACGGTGTCAGAGATAAGCCCCATGGCGATACCCGCAACAGGTGCACGCAGTGGCACACCCGCGTTTAGGAGGCTCAGAGTCGAGGCGCAAACGCTACCCATAGAGGTTGAACCGTTTGAGCTAAGTGCCTCGGAAACCTGCCTGATGGCATATGGGAACTCATCGCGCGAAGGAAGCACTGGAACCAGCGCCCTCTCGGCAAGAGCTCCGTGACCAATCTCGCGACGCTTCGGGGAACCGACCCTGCCGGTCTCACCGGTTGAGTAGGGAGGGAAGTTGTAGTGGTGCATGTAGCGCTTTGAGGTCTCAGGAGTCAACGCGTCTAGCTGCTGCTCCATCTTGAGCATGTTCAAAGTGGTGACACCAAGAATCTGGGTCTCACCGCGCTGGAAGATGGCCGAGCCGTGGGTGCGAGGAATTACTGCAACCTCGGCATCAATCACACGAATGTCGCTTAGGCCACGACCGTCAATGCGGATGCCCTCCTTGAGGACCCTGGTGCGCATTACCTTCTTCGAAACCGCCTTGTAGGCAGCCGAGAACTGGGCCATGTGCTCCTCAGAGAGCTTCGACTCTAGGCTCTCGCGAACCTTTGCCTTGAGCTCGTCATCGCTTGCCTGACGCTCCTGCTTGTCCGCGATCTGGTAGACCTTGGCAAGCTCATCGCCACACTCAGCGGCAACTGCGTCATAGACCTCATCGGAGTAAGGCAGGAATACTGGGTATTCCGCGGTCTCCTTGGCAGCTTGAGAGGCAAGCTTGTTTTGTGCCTCAACGAGTGCCTTGATAAATGGCTTGGCAGCTTCAAGACCCTGCGCCACAACCTCCTCGGTTGGCGAAACAGCGCCGCCACCAATTAGGTCCCAGCTGTTGTCGGTGGCCTCAGCCTCGACCATCATGATGGCGACGTCTTCCTTGCCACCTTCCGAGATGACCCGACCGGCAACCACCATGTCAAACACGGCGTTCTCAAGCTGCGAGTGCTTAGGGAATGCCACCCACTGGCCATCAATGAGTGCCACGCGAACACCTGCAACCGGACCTGAGAATGGCAGGCCTGCAAGCTGTGTGGACATTGAGGCTGCGTTAATGGCAACCACGTCGTAGAGCTCGTCAGGGTGAATTGACATGACTGTCACTACAACCTGAATCTCGTTGCGTAGACCATCGACGAACGATGGGCGCAGTGGACGGTCAATCAACCTCGCGGCCAAAATGGCCTCGGTCGATGGGCGTCCCTCACGACGGAAGAAGCTTCCCGGAATCTTTCCTGCTGCATACATGCGCTCTTCAACGTCAATGGTCAGCGGGAAGAAGTCGAACTGCTCCTTGGGCTGCTTTGAAGCGCTGGTTGCCGAGAAGAGCATTGTCTCCTCGTCGATGTAGACAGCTGCAGCACCTGCTGCCTGCTGGGCAAGGCGCCCGGCCTCGAAGCGAATGGTGCGCTTTCCGAATTTGCCGTTATCGATCACGGCTTCTGCGAATTTAATCTCTGGGCCTTCCATGGCCCCTCCTTATCCTTACGCGCACGCAACAAACGCAAAAAACCAAATCGGCTTTTCGCATGCGTGCTAGGAGGAGGAAGTGCTGGTCGTCAGTAAAAAATTCTGGGGCCGTGACCCAAAATCTTCCACCGAGGACCCGCCTTCGGGCTCCTCCGTATTACAAGCGTAACAACTTAGGGTCAAAAATGCCTAGAAGCAAAAACCCCCGGCGGTTTGCCGGGGGTAATTGAAAAGCATCTAGCGACGGAGTCCGATGCGCTCGATCAGGGTTCTGTAGCGCGCAATGTCTACCTTCTTCAGGTAGTCAAGTAGGCGCCTGCGCTGACCGACCAGGAGCAAAAGTCCACGACGTGAGTGGTGGTCGTGGTGGTGCTCCTTGAGGTGCTCGGTTAGGTCGAGAATGCGGCGTGAGAGGACCGCAATCTGCACCTCTGGGCTTCCGGTGTCACCGGGGCCGGTTGCATACTCATCGATGATTTGCTTTTTGATGCTTGGGTCTAGAGCCATTGCTTAGTCCTCTTTCTTTCCGCAGCGCGGCGCAAAAGTCCTTTTGACTAAAGCTCTCTTTATCCGCGGCCGATATACGGCAGAAGCAAAAGCTTAGAGATAAAAGCCTAAAAATGCTAGGCGGTAGTGCCTTCACTCGATGAGTCAAGGGGCTCAGGCTCCACATATTTGTTGCCGTCATAGAAGCTCTTCGAGGGTCTCAGCGCCATGATGATGTAGACGACCATGACTGCCAGGAACAGCGCGAAGATCGGCAAAATCAAGAAGATTAGGCTCATAAGCTCCTCGGAGGTAAGCATTCCTCCAGGCATTGCGTTATTGAGAACCGCAACCGCACCAATGCCGGCGAATATGCCATAACCAATCGGGACGGCCTGCAGGAATAGCCACTTTGCAGAGAAACCTGCGTCATGCAGCCTCCTTGCGAGAATCGAAAGATTTGGCACCAAAAGCGCAAAAGACAGGAAGTTACTGAGCGGCGTTGGCTGGGCAGCGACGTTTTGAATCTCCTGCATCCAGTCAGCGGTTTGCTCAGGTGCTGGCCAAATGATTGATTCGATGGTTCCGATAACTAGCCCCAGCAGAACCGTGAAGAGAATCCAATACCAAAACTCTCGCCTTGATGCCTTGCCCTTGAAATTGAAATAGTTTCTAAATCCGCTTTGGATGGCTCCGATAAAACTCATTGTCCGAGCCTAACCCTCAAGAATTTTCTTGGCGCCAGCAACATCCCTGGCGATCTGGTCAGTGAGCTGCTCAACCGACTCAAACTTTGCCCACGGCCTCACCTGATCCACGTACTCGCAAATCACAGTCTTGCCATAGAGGTCGAGGTCGTCTCGGCCGATGACATGGGACTCCAAAAGCCTCGGAACAGCCTCGATCGAGTCGTTGGTCCCGACCGAGTGCGCGGCCGGGTAGCGAACGCCATCGGCATAGAGATAGCCCGCATAAACACCGTCAGCTGGAAGGAGGCCCTCGCTGTCTCGGGATAGGTTCGCCGTGGGGTAACCAAGCTTGCGGCCGAGCTTTCGGCCATGCTCCACAACTCCCTCGGTTTGGTGATTGCGACCAAGCAGAACACTTGCTGCAAAGACTTTGCCTTCGGCGATCAACTGCCTGGTCTTAGTCGAGGATATCTTCTGGTCTTCCAGCATCACGTGGCTTACCTGCTGGGCCCTGAATCCATAGCGTGACCCCAGCTCGCTGAGCGTCTCAACCGAGCCCGAGCCTTTGTGGCCAAAGCGGAAGCCCTCCCCGACCAGCACCAGCTTTGCTCTAAGAGGCACGATGTGCGTCACCACAAACTCCTCTGGAGTTAGGTGCGCAAACTCTTCATCGAAAGTCAGGGTGCGCATCGCCGCAACACCAAGCTCGGCAACCAGTCTGGCCTTTTGGCGGGGGCCAATGATGGGAAGCGGAACGTTTTCCGGGTTAAGCACGTGATTTGGGTGCCGATCAAAGGTCACCACAACAGGAGCTAGCGCATGCTCCTCCGCTTGGGTTACCAGCTCGTGTATCAGCTGCTGATGACCTAGGTGAACACCGTCAAATTTTCCAATCGCGAGAGCGGTATCGGAAAAACCCTCAGGCAACTTCGTTATCTCAAGCACTTTGCCTCCGCAGCCAGATTAGGCCAAGCACCGGCAACAAAAGGGGAATGAACGCATAGCCTGCCCCAAATCCCGACCAGACCGAGGGGTGGTCGAACAGCTCAGGCAAAAAGATGCTCAGTCCGCCCACGCTAACTACCCCAATTAGCTCGAACCAAACCGCAAAAGTTGCACGCCGCCTCCAAGCGTCCCCAGGCCTAGCAAGAGCGAATGTGGCAAAAACATAGACCAGTGCGCTGACTGCCGAGAGTGAGTAGGCAAGCGGAGCCTCATCGAACTTGGTGGCAATCTGAAACAGGGCCCTAGCAGAGGCCGAAAGGGCAAAGATGCCGTAAATGGCAATCAGCAGTCTTCCGACTCCGAGGGAACGATTCACGCGATAACTCTATTCTTTGCGGCTTAGGCGAGCGGGCTGACCCCAGACCAAATCTGCAGCATCCTCACAAGCATCACCGCAACTGTCAGTGATGCAGCTCCGAGGATCACAGTTGACCACTTAGTTTTTTCGGCAAGGGCCCAAAACCCAGCGGCCACTTGGACAATGATCGCGACCAACAGGTAGCCGAAGTACTCGAGAGTGCTTATTACCGCGCGCTCCCCGGAGATCGCCAGGATAGATGAAACAAGTAGCTGCACAGCAAGACCTGCGAGCACCGCCAGCGACATCATGATCTCCGCCTGGCCAGGCTTTCTACCAATAAAACCGAGCAAGAGCTGCACGGCACCAACCGCAAGGGTCAAGAACAGAAGGACGTAGTAGAGCGGCTCGAGCATCTATGCCTCCTCCGGAAAAACCACGGCACTCTTTGCCTCTGAACCCGCCGGCTCAATAACAGCGACCAGTCTTCCGTTTGCTGTGGCACAGCTCATCCCAGCAATCTCAAGAGCTAGGCGCTTGCCGTGCCTTAGGTCGATTTCCTGTTGCGGGGAGATGGCAACTTCCGGCATGAGCATTTTCAACACCTCAACATTTGTGACAAGGGTCGGCTCCTGGGCGATATCGCTCGCATTTGAAACCTCAAAGGCTCCGATTCTTGTCCTTCTGAGAGCGGTTAGGTGACCTCCAACCCCTAGCGCGTCACCGAGATCTCTAGCTAGGGCCCTGATGTAGGTTCCAGAGCTGCAGTCCACCTCGACATTGATGTCTAGGTACTTGCCAACAACTGAGGGCTCGCCAATCACCTCGAACCTTGAAACCGTCACACTTCGAGACTTTAGGACGACCTCTTCACCCGCGCGCACAAGGTCATAGGCCCTCTTGCCATCTACCTTGATCGCACTGACCGAGGAGGGAACCTGCTCGATGTTGCCGGTGAGCTTGAAAATCTCTCTAGCTAGTTCATCGCTTGAAATTCTTGAAGCATCCTGGGCTTGACCTAATTCCCCTTCTGCATCGTCAGTAGAAGTGGAAGCTCCGAGTCGAATGGTTGCTTCGTAGGTCTTGTCTAGTCCCGAGAGGAACTGCATGAGCTTTGTGCCGGAGCCAACACCCAAGAGAAGCAGGCCCGTGGCCATCGGGTCCAAAGTTCCAGCGTGGCCGATTTTCTTGGTTCCAAGTAGCTTCCTGAGCTTGGCTACGACATCGTGTGAGGTGAAACCCTGTTGCTTATCGATCAGGGCAATACCCGAGACCACTAGTCCTCCTGGGGCTTGCGGTAGGGGTCTGGATCTCCGGCGGGCTGGGCCTTGCTGGCGAGCTGCACAACCTCTTCATCTCTGCGCTTTGCCTCAGCCAGAAGCTCTGCCAGCTGACCCGCATTCTCTGGAATCTCGTCTTTTTCCAGCTCGAGAGTTGGAGTTATGCGAATGCCTAGTTGACGACCAATCTCTCCGCGAAGTCGGCCTCGATTCTCATCGAGAATCTCCTGGCTGCGCTGAACTTCTTCATCGGTCCCGTAAACGGTGTAGAAGAGTCGAGCATGAGCGAGGTCCGGTGTTACCCGGCAGTCGGTGAAGGTGACAAACCCAAGATCAGGGTCCTTCACAACCTTGGCAAGAGCCTGCGCGGCGAGCACCTTAATGCGCTCACCGAGCCTTCTCGCCCTCGCTACATCTGCCACTAGACCCTCGGCTTCTCAACCATCTCGTAGGTTTCGATGACGTCATCGATCTGAACATCGTTGAAGTCTCCAAGCCCGATACCACACTCGTAATCAGTCTTCACCTCGGTCACGTCGTCCTTGAATCGCTTCAGGGAGTCGACCTTTAGGCCCTCTTGAATCATCTCGCCATCGCGAAGCACCCTTGCGAGTGCGTTGCGCTTGATGAGACCAGAGCGGACATAGGAACCTGCGATGGTGCCGAACTTCGAGGACTTGAAGATCTCCCTGACCTCGGCCGTACCCATCTGCTTCTCCTCGTACTCAGGCTTGAGCATGCCCTTGAGGGAGTTCTCAATGTCCTCGAGTGCGTTGTAGATGACGGTGTAGTGACGGACGTCCACACCCTCGCGGTCTGCACGCTCCTTGGCCTTGTTGTCCGGACGGACGTTGAAGCCAATGATGACGGCGGAGTCCACGGTTGCCAGGTTGACATCGGACTCGGTGATTGCACCAACACCGCGGTGGATGATTCGAAGCTGGACCGAGTCATCGACCTCAATCTTGAGAAGGCTGTCTTCGAGAGCCTCAACAGCACCCGAGACGTCACCCTTGATGATGAGGTTGAGGGACTCGACCTTGCCGTCCTCGAGAGCCTTTGTGAAGTCCTCAAGCGAGAGCCTCTTGCGCGTCCGGGCTAGCAGAGCATTTCTGTCTGCTGCCTCGCGCTTCTCGGCAATCTGCCTTGCCTGACGCTCGTCATCGGCAACCACAAAGGTGTCACCGGCGCGAGGTACCGACTGCAGTCCGAGCACCTGAACTGGGCGGGAGGGCTCGGCAGCCTCAACTGCATTGCCATTCTCGTCAAACATGGCCCTCACGCGACCGTGAGCACTTCCAGCAACGATTGCGTCTCCAACCTGGAGAGTTCCAGACTGGATCAGAACAGTTGCAACCGAACCGCGACCCTTATCAAGGTTTGCCTCGATGGCAACGCCTCGAGCGGAACGGTCAGGGTTAGCACGAAGGTCCAAGGCAGCGTCTGCAGTTAGAAGAACTGCATCCATCAGCTTGTCCATACCAATGTTCTTCAGAGCTGAGACCTCGACGAACATGACATCGCCACCAAACTCCTCGGCGACCAGTCCAAACTCGGTCAGCTGCTGACGAATCTTGTCCGGGTTCGCACCCTCTTTATCAACCTTGTTGATGGCCACCACAATTGGAACCTGTGCTGCCTGGGCGTGGTTCAGTGCCTCGATGGTCTGAGGCATCACTCCGTCGTCGGCTGCAACAACCAAGATTGCGATGTCGGTGACCTGGGTACCTCTGGCACGCATAGCCGTGAAGGCCTCGTGACCTGGAGTGTCAATGAAGGTTATGGCCCGATCAACACCATCGTGGATGGTGTGAACCTGGTAGGCACCGATGTGCTGGGTGATGCCGCCGGCCTCACCTGCGACAACGTTAGAGTTTCGGATCGAGTCCAGCACCCTCGTCTTACCGTGGTCAACGTGACCCATTACGGTGACAACTGGAGGCCTGGGACTTAGGTTCTTAGAATCTTCCTCATCGATGTCGGTCGAAATGCTTAGACCGAAGCCCTCATAAAGCTCGCGCTCCTCGTCCTCCGGAGAAACTAGCTCTACTTTGTAGCCAAGCTCCTCACCAAGAATTTGGAAGGTGTCCTCATCCAGGGATGCGGTGGCGGTTGCCATCTGTCCCAGGTGGAACAGCACTGTGATCAGCTGACCTGCGTTTGCGCCAATCTTGTCGGCGAAGTCCTGAATGGATGCACCGCGACGAATTCGCACAACCGTGCTGCCGTCACCGCGTGGGACCATCGCACCGCCAAGGCTTGGTGCCTCGCGCTGCTCAAACTCCTCGCGCTTTGTCCGCTTTGACTTTCTCGACTTGCTCTTAGAGCCGCCCTTACCAAAAGCTCCTGCGGTACCGGCTCCGCGGCCTCCGCGGCCTCCGGGTCCTGGCCTGCCGGGGAATGCACCTGGTCTGCCGCCTCCCGGGGCTCCGCCTGGACCTCCTGGACCTGCACCAAAGCCTCCTGGCTTTCCGCCACCAGGTCGTGGAGCTCCGCCTGGACGCTGCGGTCCGCCCTGCTGTGGTCTTGGACCACCGGGACGTTGAGCCTGCCCTGGGGCTCCCTGGGGCCTTGGCCGGCCCATGCCCTGGTTTGAAGAGAAGGGGTTATTGCCAGGCCTGGCCATCGGGCGAGGAATGCCCATGCCCTGGTTTGAAGAAAACGGGTTGTTTCCCGGGCGAGGAATGCCCTGCAATGGGGCTGGCTTCTCGGCAGGCTCTGCCGGCTTCTCGGCAGGCTTTTCTGCAACCTGCTCGGCTGGCTTTGCTTCAGCTTCAGTCGTCTTGGCCTCTGGCTTTGGTTTTTCGGCCTTTGGCTTCTCGGCAGGCTTTTCCTTCTTTGGATAGGCCGCACGGAGCTTGGCTGCAACCGGTGGTGCGATGGTGGAAGAGCCACCCTTCACATACTCACCGAGCTCTTCAAGCTTCGCGAGAGCGACCTTGGTATCAATACCAAGTTCTTTAGCTATGTCGTATACGCGTGGAAGCGCCACTGAATTTCTCCTGTCTGGGGCCAACCCCAAACAGGGCAGGCCTTATTGCTGAGCGGGTCTCATTTCTGAAAGCTCATTTGGTGTCACACATCTTCTGCCTGCTTCTATGTCTATAGAAAGTCTTCGCAACAACGCTGCGAAGCTTTGGACTTCGCCCATTCTATTGGGAAATGGCGCTACTGGCTATTCATCCATCGTGCTATCGGGCTGGATGTCGATCTTGGCGCCGGTTAGCTTTGCAGCCAGACGGGCGTTTTGACCCTCCTTACCAATAGCTAATGAGAGCTGGAAATCTGGGACCAGAACCCTAACGGCCTTCAGTCCGGCATCAATGACAAAACTGGAAGACACTTTGGCCGGTGAAAGAGCGTGGGCAACGAACTCTGCAAGGTTCTCAGAGTGGTCAACAACGTCAATCTTTTCCTCATTTAGCTCGCTGCTGACCGCTCTCACCCGCTGACCAAGTTCTCCAATGCAGGCTCCCTTGGCGTTAATGCCCGGCTCGTTAGAACGAACTGAAATCTTGGTGCGGTGACCAGCTTCCCTCGCTATCGAGGTGATCTCGACCTGACCCGATGCAACCTCTGGAACCTCAAGAGCAAAAAGCTTGCGCACGAGGTTGGGGTGGGTTCTAGAAACCGTAATCATTGGTCCCCGCAAACCCTTTTGGACGCTGGTGACGTAGACGCGAATTCTGCGGCCGTGGGAGTAGTCCTCACCTGGGACCTGCTCCTCAGGAGGCATGATTGCCTCGATTGAGCCCAGGTTCACATAAACCATGTAGGGCCTTGACCCTTGCTGTATCTGACCGGCAACTATGTCGCCCTCTTTGCCTTTGAATTCTCCAAGTAGGCCCTCATCGGCTATCTCTCGCATGCGCTGCGCGATTACCTGCTTTGCGGCATAGGCAGCAACTCGGCCAAAGCCCTCGGGAGTCACCTCATTTTCGGTCTCGGTTGGCTCGCCCTCTTCATCCAAGACGGCCGCGAAAACAGATACGTGCCCAGTTTTGCGGTCTAGGTTTGCGCGGCAACCCTTGGGGTGCTCTCCGATGTGCTTGTAGTAGGCGGCAAGAATGGCGGCCTCGATAATTTGGACGAGTTCGTCGAAGGGGATTTCTTTTTCGCGCTCTAGCAGGCGGAGGACACTGAGATCGATATCCATATGGCCTGCACCTGTTCTATTTCCTGCGCGAGGTTATCTCCGCTAATGCAGATTCTAGCTTTACAGTCAAGCGCTCGCCTGACGCTCTGTCCCAAAGCTCCACTTCTCCACCCTCGAGACCCCTGCCGCAAACAATGACCCAGGGCATACCCAATAGCTCAGCATCAGCAAACTTGATCCCGGGAGACACCTTGCGGTCATCAAGCATCACGTCAAAACCCATCTCTTCGGCCTCGCCAGCAAGAGCCTCAGCGGCCTCAAAGACGCTCTCCTCTTTGCCTGCCGCGATGATGTGGATTTGTGCGGGGGCGACGGCTTCTGGCCAGATCAGACCCTTTTCGTCGTGAGACTGCTCGGCAATCACCGCAACAAGTCTTGTGACGCCTATTCCGTAGCTTCCCATGGTCACAGTTACGAGCTTGCCGTTTTCATCTAGGACCTTGAGGTCAAGCGCCTCGGCATACTTGCGCCCAAGCTGGAAGACGTGCCCGATTTCGATACCTCTGGCCAGCTCAAGTGGACCGGAGCCGTCCGGTGCGGGGTCGCCGGCAACTACCTCGGCGATATCTGCAATGCCATCAGCCGAGAAGTCCCTGCCGTAGGTGAGATGCCAAACGTGCTTCTCATCTTCATTAGCGCCAGTGATCCAGCTGGATCCCTTGGCAACACGAGGGTCCACAAAATAAGGAATCTTGCTCTCTGACTTTTCACCCAAAAACTGAGAACCATTCTTGGTTGGACCGATATAACCCTTGACCAGCTGCGGATGCTTAGCGAAGTCCTCCTCGGTGGCCTGCTCTACATCGTTGGGTGAGAACCATGCCTCAGCTCGCTTTTGGTCAACCTCGCGATCGCCCGGGATGCCCACAATCGCAAGCGACCGCTTACCCTCGGGCGAAACCAAAGCTAGGACAACATTCTTTAGAGTGTCCGCGGCCGTCCACTGACCCCCCTGTCTGGGGTGATTCTGATTTGAAAAGTCGACCAGGGTGGCGATGGTTGGAGTCTTCGGAGACTCGTGGATCTCGGCCGCAGGAGTCTTTGAAGCATCTACTTCTTCAGCCACTTCAAATCGAATCGCCTCGACGTTAGCGGCGAAGCCTCCCGAGGAGCGGACAAAAGTGTCCTCACCGATTGGTGCTGGGCACAAGAATTCTTCTGACTTCGAGCCTCCCATTGCACCCGCATCAGCCTTGACGATTACGTAGTCGAGCCCGAGCCTCTTGAAGATGCGCTCGTAGGCATCGCGCTGCGCCTGATAGCTGACTTCGAGGCCCTCGTCGGAGATGTCGAAGCTGTAGGCGTCCTTCATGATGAACTCACGGCCGCGCAGGAGTCCAGCTCTGGGTCTTGCCTCGTCGCGGTACTTGAGCTGAATCTGATAGATGCTCAGTGGGAGGTCTTTGTAGGAGGTGTAGAGGTCCTTCACCAAAAGCGTGAAGACCTCCTCGTGGGTTGGGGCAAGCAGGTAGTCCGCGTCCTTGCGGTCTTTGAGCCTAAAAATGTTGTCGCCGTATTCTTCCCAGCGACCGGTGGCCTCATAGGGCTCCTTGGGTAGTAGCCCAGGGAAGTGAACCTCTTGGCTGCCAGCTGCTGCCATCTCCTCACGGACGATTTTCTCGATCTTGTTCTTGACCATTAGCCCAAGCGGCAGCCAGGACCAGATACCCGGCCCCGCCCTGCGGATATAGCCGGCTCGAACTAGGAGCTTGTGGCTATCAACCTCGGCATCGGCAGGATCCTCGCGGAGGGTTCTTAGAAAAAGTGTGCTCAGGCGATAAGGCATGCGCACAATGTTAGCTACTCGCCGACGGATACCTGTGCGGTTCCAAGCTCACTTGGATCCATTTCCGCGGCAATTCGGTTGGCCTCTTCGATCAGCGTCTGAACAATTTCGCTCTCAGGAACGGTCTTAATGACCTCACCCTTGACAAAAATCTGGCCCTTGCCGTTACCCGAGGCAACACCAAGATCGGCTTCTCTTGCCTCACCGGGGCCATTTACAACGCAGCCCATTACAGCCACACGAATCGGAACCGTTAGGTGCTTGAGGCCCTCGGTTACGTCGTCTGCGAGCGTGTAGACATCAACCTGCGCCCTTCCGCAGCTTGGGCAAGAGACGATTTCGAGCTTTCTAGGTCTGAGGTTCAGGCTCTCCAAGATTTGCGAGCCCACCTTGATCTCCTCTACCGGCGGAGCAGAGAGGGAAACCCTGATCGTGTCTCCAATGCCCTGGCTCAAGAGCGCACCAAAGGCAACCGAAGACTTTATTGTTCCCTGGAATGCAGGGCCGGCCTCGGTAACACCGAGGTGCAGCGGCCAATCGCCGCGCTCAGCAAGTTGCTGGTAGGCGCTCACCATGACAACAGGATCGTTGTGCTTAACCGAAATCTTGAAGTCGTGGAAATCGTGCTCTTCAAACAGGGAGGCTTCCCACACCGCGGATTCAACTAGCGCCTCCGCCGTTGGCTTGCCGTATTTCTCCAAGAGCCTTGGGTCCAAAGAACCTGCGTTCACGCCAATGCGTATGGAGACTCCCGCATCCTTGGCAGCCTTAGCAATTTCGCCAACCTGGTCGTCAAACTTTCTGATGTTTCCGGGGTTCACCCTGACCGCACCACACCCGGCATCGATTGCCTGGAAGACATAGCGAGGTTGGAAGTGGATGTCCGCAATCACCGGAATCTGGCTGCGCTTTGCGATGATGCGAAGTACGTCTGCATCGTCCTGAGATGGCACCGCAACACGAACTATGTCACAACCGGATGCCGTGAGTTCCGCGATCTGCTGCAGGGTGGCATTGATGTCTGTGGTCGGGGTGGTGGTCATCGACTGCACCGAGATTGGCGCGTCACCGCCTACGGCCACCTTGCCAACCATGATCTGCCGGGTCTTGCGCCTGGGAGCGAGAGTTGGAGGTGGTGACTTGGGAAGTCCGAGATTTACAGCCGGCACTTACGCCCCTTTACTTTTTCTCTAGCAATACAACAGTCAATTGCTAATTTAGCTTCCTAGCCCAGACTGATTGGGTTAATCAGGTCAGCAAGAATCAAAACGACCCCTGTGAAGATTAGTAGCACCCACATTCCATATGCCACAGGCAGAGCCTTCGCGGTGTCAACGGGTCCGGGATCTTTTCTGGTAACAAGGCGCGAAACCCTGCGCTTTGCTCCCTCATAGAGAGCCCCTGCAACGTGACCACCATCAAGTGGCAATAGCGGAATCAGGTTGAAAGCAAACAGCGCAATGTTCAATGAGCCCAAAAGAAGCAGCAGCGAGGAGAGCTTGGCCTCTAGAGGAATCTCTGCCGCGGTGAGCTCGCCAGCCAGCTGCCCAACACCAACGATCGATACCGCCCCATAGGGGTCGCGCTCGGCAAGGCCGAAGGTTGAGACAAAGACCTGGTATACCTGCTGCGGAAGTTCAAGAATGAAGGCGAACATTGCCCCGGTCGCCGCTACCCCATAGCCGAGCGATTCACCGAGTGGCATTGGGTTGCTCGTGGGAGCAAGGCTGACGCCAATTATCGGGGTGAGCCTGGTTACCGGGTTACCCTCACCATCAAGGCTAAGAGTGCCGTTTGAGTCGTAGACGGCCCTCTCAAAATAGCTCGGGGTAATGCTGAGACTTAGCTGCTGGCCGTTCCTGTCGACAACCAAAGTCGACGCCCCTTGACCTCGAGTGGTCATGATTTCCGTTACCTCGGCCCAGCTGACCACACTTGTGCCATTTACTGACAGGACCCTGTCGCCGTCGGCCATTCCGGCCTGGGCTGCGGGCGATATCGGTGCTCCCGCCGGGCAGCTACCATCGCTTGAAGCCTCAATGCACTGGTAAACCTTGGCCACGGTCAGCGAATTTTGCAGTGGGCCAATTCCCGTGAGGGCTATTGCAATTAGCAGCAGTCCAAGGAAAAAGTTCATCATGGGCCCACCCAGCATGATGGTGACTTTCTTCCAGGTGCTCAGCTCGTAAAACTGTCTACCTGAATCACCCTCTTCTTCCTGAGCGGCAATCTCCTTGCGAGCTTCCTTGATCCAGCTGGCAAACGGGCCACGGTAGGGCTTTCTCTCCGGCGGATACATGCCCGCCATGAGAATGTAGCCGCCGAGTGGAAATGCCTTGAAGCCGAACTCAGTCTCGCCGCGCTGACGGGAGAAAAACGTCGGACCAAACCCGATCATGAACTGCTTCACCCTCACCCCAAAGGCTTTTGCCGGGGCGTAGTGGCCAAGCTCGTGGAGGCCAATCGAGAGGGCAATTCCGACAATCACCACCAAAATGCCGATTGCGTAGAGGGCTATGTCGAGCACGTAGTCAAGGTTACTAGCTGATCCGCTGGGCAATTAGAGAGTCTGCTGTGAGGCGAGCCCAAGCCTCAGACTCCAAGACTCCCTCAAGAGTGAGCCTCGAAGGAGGGTTGTGCTGCTCTATTACCTGGTCGATGATGCTGACGATCTCGACAAAGCCAATTTGCCCGGCCAAAAAAGCCTCGACGGCCTGCTCATTGGCGGCGTTATAGACAGCAGGGAAAGTCAGCCCTCGAAGTGCGACCTCGCGAGCGAGCGGAATGGCCTTGAAAACCTCTTCGTCGATGGGCTCGAACTCCCAAGAGTGACTCTGTGTCCAATCAATCGGCGCCACCGCACCGGGCTGCCGCTTTGGCCAATCAAGCGCAAGCGCTATCGGTAGCTTCATGTCGGTGATTGAGCACTGAGCGATAACGGATCCGTCGGAGTACTCCACCATCGAGTGAACAGCTGACTGCGGGTGAACGGTTATTGCAATCCTGTCAATCGGGACACCAAAAAGCAGCTGAGCCTCGATCATCTCAAGACCCTTGTTCACCATCGATGCCGAGTTGATAGTGATAATTCGACCCATCGACCAGGTCGGGTGCTTCAGTGCCTGCTCAATAGTCACCGATCCAAGCTGCTCTGCGCTAAAGCCCCTAAAAGGCCCACCGCTTGCGGTCAGAATTAGCTTTTCGACCTCGTTGTCTTCTCCCGCCCTTAGACACTGTGCGAGCGCCGAATGTTCAGAGTCAACCGGAACAATCTGACCAGGGCTTGCAATGCTGGTTACAAGCTCACCGCCAACGATGAGCGACTCCTTGTTGGCGAGGGCAAGGGTTTTTCCGCTCTCAAGGGCCGCAAGGGTGGCTGCCAGTCCGGCTGAGCCGCTAATGCCGTGTACCAAAACATCGGCCTGGATATCCTTTGCCAGCTTGGCTGCCTCGTCTGCGCCGAGGGCAACTTCGTCGCGAGTCAACCCAAACTCAATGCGCTGCTCTTCCAAAAGCTCCGTGGAGGTGTTTGCCGAGATTCCAACTACCTTGAACCGGTCGGGGAACTGCCTGATTAGGTCTAGAGCCTGAGAGCCAACCGAACCGGTAGAACCAAGAACTATCACCGAGCGCATAGGGAAAGCTTAGAACCCGCTTTGAAGTTATGGATCTTGAGCCAGAAAACAGCATTGAGAATCTAGACTTCTGACATGACTCTCGAGCAGAAGCGCCACGTCGTCACCGCCATTCCAGGTCCTAATTCCGTAGCCCTGCAGAAGCGTCGCACCGAGGTCGTATCCGCGGGAGTTGGCACTATGTTGCCCACCTTCATCGAAGAGGCGCACGGCGCCATCTTGAAAGACGCTGATGGTAACCACCTGATTGACATGGGCTCTGGCATTGGTGTTGTCACCATTGGTCACACCAACGAGAAGCTCGTAGCCGCCGTTCAGGAACAGGTCGCCAAACTGACCCACACCCTGTTCACCGTCGCCCCCTACGAGCCATATGTCAGGGCAGCTGAACTACTCACCAGCCACGCTCCATGCGGAAAAAAGAAAAAGGCCGCGTTTTTTAACTCGGGTGCAGAGGCTGTCGAAAACGCGGTAAAGATTGCAAGAAAGGCGACCGGTCGCACCGAGATTGCGGTCTTTGACCACTCCTACCACGGCCGCACCAATCTCACGATGGCCATGAACTTCAAGGCTCACCCCTACGGAACCGGTTTTGGACCCCTTGCGGGCAGTGTCCACCATGCCCCGATGAGCTACCCGTTTAGAGACCCTGAGGGTATGACCGGACCTGAGGCAGCAACCAGGGCAATCACCTACCTAGAAAAGCGGGTTGGTGCATCCCAACTTGCCGCACTGTTTATCGAACCAATTCAGGGTGAAGGCGGCTTCATTGTCCCGGCACCAGGGTTCCTGCTCACGCTTCAGGAGTGGACCAGGGCAAACGGCATCGTGCTGGTTGCTGACGAGGTTCAAAGCGGCATGGCAAGGACCGGAAAGTGGTTTGCCAGCGAGTGGGAGGAGGGCTTTGAGCCTGACCTCATCACAGTCGCCAAGGGAATTGCAGGCGGCATGCCGCTCTCGGGAGTTGTTGGCCGTGCAGAGATTATGGATGCCGCCCACGCAGGCGGACTCGGAGGAACCTTCGGTGGCACCCCAACGGCTGTTGCCGCTGCGGTTGCGGTTATGGAGCAGTTCGAAGAGGGCGGCTGGTTCGAAAGAGCAGATCAGATTGGCGAAATACTATCGGGCAGGCTCACTGCAATGCAGAACAACTACCCGGTAATTGGCGATGTGCGCGGCAAGGGCGCGATGCAAGCGATCGAGCTGGTTAGGCCAGGGACCATGGACCCAAACCCTGAGGCCACCGATGCAGTGATGAAGCACTGCCACCAAAACGGTGTTTTGGTGCTCAATGCTGGTACCTACAACAACGTTCTAAGATTCCTACCTCCGCTTGCGATCAGCGACGAGCTGCTGCACGACGCACTTGACGTTCTTGCGGCCGGACTGGCCAAGCTCTAGCTCCAACAAATCCAGGGGAAACCCGCAAGAGTCAAAGGTGATTCATGAGTTCCACTTATCCGCACCGTGAGCGCTTGGCTGAGCTTTTCCAGCGCGAACAAAGGCGCTTTCAAGAAACTCACCAGGCAAGCTCGTTGGCTCACAGTTCCGGCAGGGACAGCATGCTTGCTGGAGTCCCCATGATTTGGATGGCCAAGTGGCCAGGAGGCTTCCCTGTTTATGTGAAAAGTGCCTCGGGAGCAAGATTCATAGATCTTGACGACAACGAATACACCGACTTCTGCCTTGGCGACACCGGCTCAATGTCCGGTCACTCCCCCAGGCCAACAGTTTTGGCCATTAGCGAGCAAGCCGAAAAGGGCATCACACTCATGCTCCCAACCGAGCAGGCCGCCAAGAACGCCAGGGAACTCGAGCGCAGGTTTGGCTTGCCCAAGTGGCAATTCACTCTCAGCGCGACAGATGCAAACCGGCACCTGATTCGCTTTGCTAGGCATGTCACTGGCAAGAAAAAGATTGCGGTCCACGACTACTGCTACCACGGCACCGTAGACGAGACATTTGCAAACCTTGCGCCTGACGGCACCACCACATCGCGCAAGAACAACATTGGTGCCCCTGTTGCCCTGGACCAAACGACTGTCTCGATCCCCTTCAATGACCTCGCTGCCGCGGAGGCTGCGTTCGCGACCGGTGAGGTGGCCGCGATGCTGATGGAGCCTGCGCTGACGAACATCGGCATCGTGCTGCCCGATGCTGGCTATCTAGAGGGCATGCAGGAGCTGTGCAGAAAATACGAGATTATCTGGATCCTCGATGAGACCCACACTCTCTCTGCTGGACCCGGCGGCATGACGGCCCAACTTGGCCTGAAGCCAGATGCGCTAGTGCTCGGCAAAACCATTGGTGGTGGCATTGCAGTCGGCGCTTACGGAATGACCGAGACCCTTGCTGAGACAATCGCAGCATCAATGGAGCTAGAGAGTATTGATGTTGGTGGGGTTGGTGGGACCCTCGCCGGAAACGCCCTCTCAATGGCAGCTGTTGGCGCAACCTTGACCGAGGTACTCACGCCGGAGGCCTTTGAGCACATGGAGTCGCTGGCAATTATGTGGCAGCAGGGCGTTCAGGAAATCATCGATGAGTTTGGTCTTGAGTGGCAGGTGTCACGAGTTGGGTGCAGGGGTGAATACAGCTTCCGAGCCACTGCACCAAAGACCGGCGCCGAGGCGGCGGCGGCTGAGGACTTCGAGCTTCAGCAGTTTCTACAGCTGCACGCCCTGAACCGAGGAATACTCATGACCCCGTTTCACAACATGACCCTGATGAGTCCGGAGACAAGGCAAGAGGACGTAGAGCGTCACCTGAGCCACTTCCGCGAGGCAGTGAGTGAATTATTTGGTAATTAGCTTCTTCTGCTTCCTGGAAGAGCGAATCTGAACTACCAGCACAATCGCAATAGCAACCAAGAACACGAACGAGCCGATTACGTTGGCCTCTGCGGGGATGCCTCTTGCGGCTGCTGTGTAGACGAACTTGGGGAAGGTGTCCACGGCACCGGAATTGAACTGAGTGATGATGAAGTCGTCGAAGCTAAGCGCAAATGCCAACATTGCAGCGGCCAAAATGCCCGGCAGAAGTAGCGGGAAGGTAATGCGCCAGAAAACCTGAGCTGCGTTTGCGTAGAGGTCGCGACCGGCTTCCTCAAGCGCAGGATCCAGTGTCGCAACCCTCGCCTTCACCGTGACCACAACAAAGCTCAAGGTGAACATCGTGTGAGCGATGATGACGGTCGGCAGACCCTTTTGCCAACCAAAGTCCAAAAACTGCGCTGCTAGTCCAGCTCCCATAACCACCTCGGGGGTTGCCAGAGGCAAGAACAGCAGCAGGTTTGTAGCGCTGCGGAAACGGAAGCGATAGCGCACGAGTGCGATTGCGATCATGGTCCCCAGGATTGTCGCAACCACCGTCGCGCTCACTGCGACGATTACAGAGTTTCCAAACGCATCACAGACCTCTTGCTGGTTGCAAACATCTAGCCAGTTGTCCAAGGTAAAGCCGCGCCAGATGATGTTCGACTTTATGGAGTCATTGAAGGAGAAAACGAAGGTGTAAATGATTGGAATCGCCAAGAATGCGAAGGTGAGGGCGACGTAGGTGGGCAGTAGGTACTTGCCAAGTGAAAGCTTCACAGCAGGTCCTCCGTTCCGCTCCTGCGAACGTAGGCGGAGACCAGGATCACAATCGCAGCCATGAGAAGCACCGATAAAGCCGATGCCGTTGGGTAATCCTGAATCCGCAGGAAGTTCGCCTCGACCACGTTGCCGATCATTGCCGTATCAGTACTTCCCAAAAAGTCCCTGCTGGCAACAACGTAGTCACCGCTAATCGGTATGAAGGTGAGCAGGGTTCCTGAGATCACACCTGGCAAAGACAGCGGGAAGGTGATCTTTCGGAACGTCGTGACGGAGTTTGCGTAGAGATCTTGACCAGCCTCAACCAGCCTCAGATCCAACCTGTCTAAGGAGGCATAAATCGGAAGAGTCATGAACGGAATGAAGTTGTAGACCAGACCAAAAATAACGGCAAAGTCCGTACCGATTATGTAGCTATCGGCACCCATCAAACCGACATCTTTCAAGGTATTTAGAAGCCAAGAATCGTTAGAGAAAATCTGCTTCCACGCAAAGGTGCGCAGCAACATCGAAATAAAGAAGGGAGCAATGACAAGGGTGAGGAGCATGCCCTTGAGAAGCGGGCGGTTCCTTGCGGTGACTCCGATGAAGTAGGCGATGGGGTAGCTAACTGCAAGTGCGATAACAGTCGCAATCAGAGCAAAACTAAACGAGCGGAAAATCTGCGGAGCATATTGACCGAGGGCATAGCCATAGTTGCCAATCTCGAGTGCGACGTCATAGCGACCAATGACACCAGTGGCGCTGGGAGCCTTAAGTGAGGTCAGAATCAGCGAGAAAAGCGGGGTAAGGAAGAAAAGACCCAGGTAAAAAAGGCCCGGCAAAAGAAGGTATAGAGCAACGCGACCGGTCTTGGTGGGCTTTTGGCTTGCGACCGGCGCCTGCGGCCCTAACGCTACAAATGCCACCTCTAGGCCCTACTCTGCGACTTCTTCTTCGCCGGTTGGTAGATCGGCAAGCCCAAAGCTGTGCTCCACCTTCCAGCTAACCCAGACCTCAGCCCCAAGCTCAACCACTGGGGATTTACCCACGTTCTGGGCAAACACTGTTATCTCGCCAACATCAGGAATCTCGATTTGATACTGGTTAGAGACACCGGTAAACCGAATATCGGTGATGGTTCCCGGGCCCAGGGTGTTTACGGCTGGATCGCTTGCTGGCTTCTCGGGGTGGAAAGATGTCTTTTCCGGACGAACACCAATCGCAACCTTGCCCTTGGTTTTCTCAACCCTCGCTGCCGGAGCGGCAAGCCTATTTCCCTTGAAATTGATTGCGAGCTTTGCATCGTCAGCTTCTGCGACCTCACCAACAAAAAGATTTGACTGTCCCAAGAATTTGGCGACGAATGCCGTCTTGGGTCTGTCGTAGAGAGCCTCGGGGGCACCCATTTGCTCGATGTGACCATGGTTCATCACGGCAACCGTGTCAGCCATGTCCATGGCCTCTTCCTGGTCGTGGGTGACGTGGAGGAACGTGAGACCCACCTCCATCTGAATTGCCTTGAGCTCAATCTGCATCTGCCTACGTAGCTTGAGATCTAGTGCTCCAAGTGGCTCATCCAGAAGCAACAGCGCGGGTCGGTTCACGAGCGCACGAGCAAGCGCCACGCGCTGTTGCTGTCCTCCCGACAGTTGCTGTGGTCTGCGGGCTGCAAGGTGTTGAAGCTCAACCATCTCGAGAGCGGCCTGAGCCTTCTGTTGGGGGTTATCGACTTTGCGCTGCTTTAGTCCAAACGCCACGTTCTCCTCCACGCTCATGTGTGGGAAGAGTGCGTAGTTCTGGAAGACCGTGTTTACGGGTCTCTGGTGTGGCTTTTGGTCGGTGACATCGTTGCCGCCAATCAGGATGCGGCCCGCACTCGGAGTCTCGAGGCCGGCAATCATCCTCAGGGTCGTGGTCTTGCCACAGCCCGATGGGCCAAGTAGCGCAAAGAATTCCCCGGCCGGAATTTTGAGGTCGAGGTCATCGACCGCAACAAAACCGGGGAACTCCTTGCGAATACTCTCTAGCTCGAGGTCTTGACCGCGAGCAACGAAGTCAGCGGACACTAAGCCCCTAGCAGTAGGTTCTGCCAAGCAGATGCAAAGCGCTGCTCTTCCTGACCGGTGAGCGAGCGGAATGCCTTCGACTTTGACAGAGTGTCAGCGTTGGGGAAGATCAGCTGGTTCTCTGCTAGCTCTGGGTCTTCCTCCGCTGCTGCATCCTGCGCACCAACTACCGGGGTGATGTAGTTCACCCACAGCGCTAGCTCTGCAGCGTTAGCTGGGTCGTAGTAGAAGTTGATTAGCTCCTCAACGTTGCGCTTGTGAGTCGCGCCGTTAGGAGTAACGAACACATCCGCCCACAGCGTTGCACCAGACTCAGGGAAGATGAATCCGAATGGCTCTGGGTCATCGTCGGTGCCGGCCTCGTAGTTGATAACGGTGATATCACCTGACCATGCGGTGGAGGCAATGATGTTGCCAGTCGCTAGGTCATCGAGATAGCTGTTACCGCGAACGTTGTAGATCTGTCCGGCGTCAATCTGCTCCTTGATTGCATCGAGGGCAGCCATGAAGGCGTCCTCGCTGAGGCTTGAGCTGGAGGTGATGTCAATGCCCTGGCTCATCAGCACAAGGCCTACTGTGTCGCGCATCTCTGAAAGGAGTCCGACGCGTCCCTTGAGCTCTGCTGCCCAAAGGTCAGCCATTGAACCCGGGGCGTCCTTGCCGGTTGCATCCTTGTAGGCCTGCTTGTTGTAGCCAATGCCAGCAAAGCCTGCCTGCCATGGAATTGAGTAGATGCGGTCTGGGTCCTCAGCGGAACCTAGGTAGCTTGGCGCAATGTTTGCGACCTTATTTGGCATGTTGTTGTTGTCATAGGTCTGCAGGTAGCCAAGGTTCTGGAGCCTCGATGCCATCCAACCGGTTGGGCAAGCCACGTCAGCACCGATGTCGGCGCCGAGCTCGAGCTGGTCCTTGACCTTCGCATACCAAGTGTCGTTGTCATCGATCTCGATGCGGTAATCAACGCTGATTCCGCTCTCAGCCTGGAAGCGCTCCAGGGTTGGGTAGTTGCCGTCGTCGTCCTCGTCCATGTAGGCAGGCCAGTTGTGCCAGACCAACACCTTTTCTGAGTCAGAAACGTCGGTCGCTGCAACCTGGCCCTCATCTGCTGGTGCGCAGGATGCAAGGGTAAGGGCAGCCGCCGTTCCACCAACTCCGGCCAGTGCCGCGCGCCTGGAAATCTGGTGATTCCTAGCCATCTGAACTAAGTCCCGCAGCATTGGGTCTTGCGGTAGTTCTCGCTTCATTGCTTCTCTCCTAAATCCGCTTATCGCGGCTTGTATTCATTCTCAGGCGCTTCGGTTGAATCCGAATTGCTCAAAGTTTGGCACAAATTCCTTCTAACTCCGTAAATGAAATCTAACTTTTACTTTCAGTCTCCGATGTAGTGCATTACGTGCTTGACGCGGGTGTAGTCCTCGAACCCGTAGGCCGAGAGATCTTTGCCATAACCCGAGTGCTTAAAGCCGCCGTGAGGCATCTCAGCCGCGAGTGGGATGTGGCAGTTAATCCAGACAGCACCAAAGTCCAGATGCTTAGCAAAACGCATGGCCCTGGTGTGGTTGGTGGTCCAAACAGAGGAGGCAAGCCCATACTTCACGTCGTTTGCCCAGGTCAAAGCCTGCTCATCGTCCTTGAACTTCTGGACGGTAAGTACTGGCCCAAAGATCTCCTGCTGGATGTGCTCGTCATCCTGCTTGAAACCAGATAGCACTGTCGGCTCAAGGAAGTAGCCCTTGCCTGAGAGCCTGTTGCCGCCCATTTCAACCTTGGCGTGAGAAGGGACTCGATCGATAAACCCTTGAACTCGCTCTAGCTGAGAGGAGTTGTTGACCGGACCAAACAGGACATCGGGGTCAGAAGGCATTCCGACCTTCGCACTCGCCTTAACCTCGGCTAGAAGTGCTGCCATGAATGAGTCGTAGGCCTTCTCGTGAACCAGCAGCCTGGTGGCAGCTGTGCAGTCCTGGCCAGCGTTGAAGAATCCTGCAGCTACGATGCCTGCGGCAGCCTTGTCCATCTCGGCATCGTCAAAGACGATTACGGGTGCCTTACCGCCGAGCTCAAGGTGAACTCGCTTTAGATCGGAGGAGGCTGACTTCGCAACCTCCATACCGGCCCGGACTGAACCTGTGATCGAGACCATCTGCGGGATCGGGTTCTCAACCATCATGCGCCCGGTGTCGCGGTCGCCCGTGATGACGTTGAACACTCCAGGAGGCAGGTGCTTGTTGGCAATCTCAGCCAAAAAGAGTGTTGACGAAGGAGTGGTGTCCGAAGGCTTAAGAACGATGGTGTTACCTGCGGCAATGGCAGGAGCAAACTTCCACACCGCCATGTTCAGCGGGTAATTCCAGGGGGTTACCTGGCCGATCACGCCGATTGGCTCGCGTCTAATCGAGGAGGTGTGGTCAGCTGTGTACTCAGCCGTTGCCTTGCCCTCTAGATTCCTAGCGGCACCGGCAAAGAAGCGAATCTGATCAACAGAAGGAACCATCTCGTAGTCAACGAGGGTTGCCCTTGGCTTACCCGTGTTTTCGCTCTCCAGGTCCGCCGCCTTGTCAGCGTGCTTCTCGAGCTCGTCTGCAATTCTGAATAGCGCTAGCTGGCGCTCAGCTGGTGTGACCTGCGACCATTCTTTGAAAGCCGCATGAGCTGTCTCAAATGCGTGGTTCACATCCTCGGCACCGGACACGGGTGCATGAGCGTATACCTCTTCGGTTGATGGGTTGATGACATCGCTCACCCCACTGGCAGCCGGGGTTACGTACTTGCCTCCAACGAAGTTCTGAAGCTTTCTTACTGACAACTGAATTCACTCCTCATTGAGATAGGTACATTGATGCTAGACCCGCAATGGCCTACCCGACATTAAAAATGAAAAAGAGTGCCGATTTCGTAACTTATTTGTAAAAAAACTGCGGAATACCTATTTTCGAAGCTTCTTTGGTGTGATACTCGTCCCATGTCTAGGACGACCAGAACGCGGCAGTCGCAGCTCGACGAAATCTCAAAGCAAATCATCGAGCAGTTGCAGCATGACGGACGGAAGTCCTATGCGGAGATTGGAAAGGTCGTGGGGCTTTCCGAGGCCGCTGTTAGGCAGCGGGTTCAGAAGCTAACCGATTCTGGCGTGATGCAGATTGTTGCCGTTACCGACCCACTGCGTCTGGGCTTTTCTCGCCAGGCAATGATTGGCATCAAGTGCGTAGGCGATGTCACCGAGGTGGCAGAGGCTCTATCTACTCTGCCCGCGGTCGACTATGTCGTTCTCACAGCCGGAAGCTTCGACCTGATGGTCGAGGTAGTTTGTGAGGATGATGACCACCTGATTGCCCTCCTGAATCAAAGAATTAGGACGCTTCCTCAGGTAACCTCTGCAGAAACATTTGTCTACCTAAAGCTGCACAAGCAGTTTTACAACTGGGGAACCAGATAGGTCCCAAACAAAGTAAAGAAGTGATAGTCGATGGCGATTTCAGAGAGCAGAAAAACTAACCCCTTGAAGGGGCTAATCGGCAGGGTCAAGCCCAAGCCGAAATCAAGCGCTGAACTCAAGCTCTATGAGGCGATGAAGGCCGGCAAGGAAGTTGGCGACAAGATGTGGCAGGAGGCCGCCAAGAAGCACTCCTGGCTGCACTTCACTCGCCACAGCCCCTACCAGAAGATCGACATGACGATCATCGAGCGCGGCGAGGGTCACTACCTAATCGACTCCAAGGGTCGCAAGGTAATCGACGGCCTCTCAGGGCTATTCACCTGCAACATTGGCCATGGCCGGCAGGAACTTGCGGATGCGGCACAGAAGCAGATGATGGAGCTGGACTTCATGCCGCTTTGGTCTTACCACCACCCAAGGGCTATTGAGCTATCTGAGAGATTGCTTTCCTACGCACCCGAGGGCATGACCAGAATTTTCTTCACCACTGGCGGCACCGAGGGCGTCGAGTCGGCATGGAAGATCGCAAAGCAGTACTTCCGCATGACCGGCAAGCCACAGAAGCACAAGGTCATCTCCCGAATGACCGCTTATCACGGCACGAGTCACGGAGCGCTGTCAATCACGGGTATTCCCGCCTTCAAGCAGATGTTCGAGCCACTAGTGCCGTCGGCATTTAGGGTGCCGAACACCAACTACTACCGGGCTCCTCATGAGTTTAAGAATGAGGACGAGTTTGGAATCTGGGCTGCAAACAGGCTCGAGGAAGCCATATTGTTTGAAGGGCCCGATACGGTTGCTGCCTTCTTCGTTGAGCCAATCCAAAACGCTGGTGGTTGCTTCACCGCCACCAAGGCTTACTTCCAAAGAATCAGGGAAATCTGCACCAAGTACGACGTGATTCTGGTGGCAGACGAGACCATCACCGGATACGGCAGAACTGGTGAGATGTTTGGATCACAGCGCTACGACATCAGGCCGGACATGATGGTCACCGCAAAAGCCATAACCTCGGGTGCTCAGCCGCTTGGTGCGCTGTATTTGAAAGAGAAGTTCTTCACACCATTTGACGATGGCACAAAGACCCTCGCCCACGGCTACACCTTTGGCGGCCACCCGGTTGCGTGTGCAGTGGCGCTTGCCAACCTCGACATCTACGACAAAGAGAAGATTGTTGACAACGTCCGAAAGAACTCGCCAATCTTCCGCAAGACTCTCGAGAAGCTCTATGACCTTCCAATTGTCGGAAATGTCCGCGGTGACGGCTACTTCTTTGCTGTCGAGATGGTGAAGAACAAGGAGACCAAGGAGACCCTAACCGGCCCCGAGGCCGAGAAGCTCCTCAGGGGCTTCCTCAACACCGCACTCTACGAGGCCGGGCTCTACTGCCGCGCCGATGACAGAGGAGACCCTGTAATCCAGCTTGCTCCCCCGCTAACCATTGGCCCCAAGGAATTCGATGAAATCGAGCAGATCCTGCGCAAGGTGCTGACGGAGGCTTGGAAGAGACTGAACTCCTAGACCGTGGATTTCTCCCAACTGAGTTTTTGGCACTCTCAAATTGCCGAGCTCGCCCCAAGAGAGGTCCCCTCAGATCCTGGTCCATTTGATGTAGGCATAGCAGGAGCTGGGTTCACCGGTCTCTGGACCGGCATCTACCTACTCAAAGCTAATCCCAACCTCAAGGTTGCCATTTTTGAGAAAGAAATAGCTGGGTTTGGAGCCTCTGGAAGAAACGGTGGCTGGTGCTCCGCGCTCTTCCCATGGGCGGCTGACCAACTTTCAGAGAAATATGGCAAAGAGGCAGCTAAGCAGTTGCGTTCTGCCATGGTCGACACTGTCCAGGAGGTTGGCAGGGTAACCGAAGAGCTTGGTATCGACTGTGATTTTCAACTCTCGGGTACCCACTATCTAATTCGCTCGGAAGCTCAGCGCAGCAAGGCAGAACACGAGCTTGCCGTTGCTGAGGAGCTACGAGTAGATCAACTTAGAAAGATCTCCGCCGAGTTGGCACCGCGTGCCACCAAGGTCTTGGGTAGTGTCTTCGATCCGGCATGTGCCTCGATTCAGCCTGCAAAGCTTGTGCGCGGGCTTGCCGAGAGTTTTGAAAAGCTTGGCGGTGTCATATTCGAACAAACTGAAGTCAAAAGGCTTACCGAGGGTCGCATCGAAACCTCTCGCGGAGACTTCATGGCCGAATACGTAGTGGATGCGCTAGAAGGATACCGATCTACCCTCAGAGGAAAAAGGCGCGACTCGATTCCGATCTACTCGCTGATGGTCGTCACTGAGGTTCTACCGGAGGAGCTCTTGGATGAGATGGGTCTCGAACCAGGAATTACGTTTGCTGACTACCGGAACCTTGTCATTTACGGTCAGCGAACCAAGGACAATCGCATCGCCTTCGGCGGCAGAGGCGCTCCCTACCACTTCGGCTCGAGCATAAAGCCCAGCTATGACCGCAACGACAGGATTCATGACCAGATAGAAGAAGTGCTGTTAGATCTCTTCCCTCAGCTAAGCTCGGTCAAATTTGAGCAGCGTTGGGGAGGAGCCCTTGGGGTATCCAGGGATTGGATGGCGTCGGTGCGACTTGATCCCAGGTCCAAACTCGGGCAGGCCGGTGGTTATGTGGGAGACGGCGTTGGCACCAGCAACCTAGCTGGACGGACGATGGCAGACCTGATTCTGGGGCTATCGACTCCAATAACCAAACTTTGCTGGGTCCAGCATCAATCGCCCAAATGGGAGTTCGAGCCCCTCCGGTTCGTAGCGGCCAGAGGTGCGCTGATTGGGGCCGACGTCGCAGACCAAATTGAAGGTGTGACGGGAAAGAGATCTTTGATCTCAAAAATAATTGCCCGACTCACCGGCAAAGGATAGGGAAGTTATCCACAAGCCGAAAGATCAGTAGAAAAGATTGTGTAGCTTTTAGCCATGCAAGCAATCACCGCAAGAGAAGTGTTCACAACTCCGCTCGGCGCTGTCTCCGTCTGTGTTTCAAACGGACGAGTTGTAGAGGTGGGCTTTGTTGGTGAGGCTCTACCAAGCTTTGCTGAGAGCCACGCCGACGGCACACTGGCAAAGAAGGCTGCTAGCCAGCTAGGTGAGTACTTTGCCGGCAAACGAAAGAGCTTTGAGCTCCCACTCAAATTTTCAGGTACTCAATTTCAAGAGCAAATTTGGAAAGAAATTGCCAAGGTTCCCTTTGGGGAGACTGCAACCTACAAAGACCTAGCTACCAGAATTGGCAAGCCAAAAGCCTCAAGGGCTGTTGGAGGTGCCGTAGGAGCAAACCCAATTGGAATCATCGTTGGCTGCCACCGCATTCTTGGTTCTTCAGGGAAGCTCACTGGCTACTCGGGTGGTAGTGGGGTACCCACTAAGAAACAGCTGCTGGAGCTCGAAGGGATCGCCTACAAGTGAACACTAGAGTTCACCCTGATGGCCTTGAGCGCTGCAGCTGGGTTACTGACGATCAGATCTACATCGACTACCACGACACCGAATGGGGAACTCCGACCAAAGATCAAAGATCGCTCTTCGAAGGAATCTGCCTGGAGGGCTTTCAGGCAGGGCTGAGCTGGATAACCATTCTCAAAAGGCGCGAGGGTTTTAGGCAGGTGTTCTATAACTTCGAACCGGACAAAGTTGCCCGATTTGACGAAAACAAGGTGAGCGAGCTGCTTCAAGACGAGCGCATCATAAGAAACCGAGCCAAGGTCATCTCTGCAATAAATAACGCGAGAGTTGTCACAGACAATGCAATTGACCTTGTTGAGTTGATGTGGTCCCATGCCCCCAAGAAACCCCAGACCCCCAAAAAGAACTTTGAATGGAAAGCTACAAGCGAAGAGTCCGAAGCGCTGAGTAAGACCATGAAGAAACTTGGGTTCAGCTTTGTCGGTCCAACCACTATGTATGCGCTGATGCAATCGACGGGCATGGTCCAGGACCACGCCCCGGGCTGTTTTAGAAGAGCCTGAAAAAATCACCCCTCCCACTACATTGGTTTATTGGGAGAGCAAATGACAGCTGAAGAGTTCAATCGGGTTTATCGCGCCCACCTGACCGAAATAACTCGTTTCCTGGCTCGCAGGCTCCCAAGCGAGGCCGTTGAAGATATGGCTGGAGACCTGTTTGAGATTGCATGGAATAAGCGAAGTTCAATTCGAGCGGGCGAAGAACTTCCTTGGCTCTATAAAACAGCCAGATACCTAATTGCTAACTACCGAAGAAAACAATCTGGGCGACTGGCAATAATCGAACGCCTCCGCGAACCTGTCGCAGCTCCTTCGGCCGAGTCCGTCGCCCTAGCCGATCTAGCCATGGCCGATGCCTGGCAGAAGCTGCCCGAGAAAGAGCGAGAGACCCTCGCTCTATGGGCAATTGAAGGTCTTGAACCAAGTGATATAGCCAAAGTCCTAAGCCAGAGCGAGAATGCGATCAACGTCAGGCTCTCCAGAGCGAAAAAGAATCTCTTGATGAGCTTTGAAAAAACTGGCGAAGAAACTACATAACCAAAGTATGGAAGATAACGAACTTAGAAACCTCCTCAAGCAGGCGGACACCAAAGCTGCTCTCGACCCAGTGAATGCGGGTGTGGTTGCCAAGGCAGCCATGAAACAGCGCAAAGCACCTATGTCCTATCGGGGCTTTAGGGCACTTGTTGGTTCGCTAGGTGCTGCGGCACTGGTAGTTGGTATCACCCTTCCCTCCGCACTTCAGCCGCAACCGCTTTTTGAGCTCGCATCTTCTGGCTCCAGTGGCCGCGACAGTGCGATGTCGGCAACCGCTGAGACTTCGATAGCAGCAGATAGCTCAATGATTTGGCCCGGTTGGGTTGAGTACAACTACATCGCTCAGGGCCTGAGCTCAGAAGGTGGCAGCGGGGAGATCTTCGAGGTTCGCAAGAAAGG
>JBMUBK010000004.1:0-34217 GCA_049457355.1 Aquiluna sp. | reverse complement strand
CAGTGTCGCCCTTACCTCTGCATCTAGCTCGTCTTCCTTTGGCACCCAATGTCCCTGGACTTCAAGTCTTTCCTTGGGAGGTGGAAGGCGGTTTTCTGCATCAAAATTCCAGGCACCGCCTGCTGGGACATCGCCCTCCATTAACAGGTTGAGCCTCTTGCGTGACTGACGATAAAAGTCTTCGAGCTTTAGTTTCTTCCCTGCAGAGTAGCTTTGCCAGTCGGCCTCACTTGAGCAAAAGCCCCTAGTTGGTGAAAGTTCAAGGTCAAGAGACTGAGCAAGACTCAGCATGGGCCTCGTCGAGGGTTTGATTGCGCGAGAGAGGCCGGAGACTTTTGAAAGCTCCCTGTAATTATCGAGGCTCATTAGCGTGACCCTGCCATCCTTAGCCCTACTCCGCAGGGCGTAAAGAATCAGATGAGCCTTTTGGCGGTGATATGGGCGCTTACGGAACTGAGATAGAACCTCTGGAAGCAGAATCTCGCCACCGAGGTCAAAATGTGACCCGAGTTGGTCCGGAAATAACAGCTGCAATGGGCCACCACCTATACACTTCAGACAACCATCATGAGCAAGCTTTACTTCCGCTACGGGGCGATGAACTCAGGCAAGAGCACCGCCCTATTGCAGGCCGCCTACAACTACGAGGAACGCTCTCAGTATGTGCTGCTTGCGAAACCCGCAGTTGACTCCAAGGGTGACCGCAACGTGGTTAGCCGCCTAGGCGTAACTCGGGAAGTCGACTTTCTCGTTGAGCCAGCTGATGACCTTCGGGAGCTCTTTCAGCAGCACGCAGCTGATTTTGAGTCGCGAAACTCACAACCAATCGCCTGCCTGCTATTGGACGAGGCACAGTTTCTAACCCCCAATCAGGTCGATCAAGCCCTCGAGATTGCGGTGCTTGATTCAGTTCCTGTGCTGGCCTACGGCATCAGAACTGACTTTCAAACAAAATCATTTCCCGGCTCCCGCAGGCTTCTTGAGATTGCCCACAGCCTTGAAGAGCTAAAGACCATTTGCCGCTGCGGTAGAAAGGCGATGTTCAATGGTCGAAAGCTCAACGGACAGTTCACTTTTGATGGCGAACAGGTGGCAATAGATGGGGACAAGGTCACCTACGAGTCTCTTTGCGCGACGTGCTACTTGGAGAAACTCAAGGCTCACTAGATCTGCTCTGTTCACCTGAAGGTGTAGTTAATGTAACGATGCCGTTACCTCTACCCAAGGCAACCGCTAGCAGTCTAACTTTGAGTAAAGCGTCTAATCACTTCAGACCGAAGGGAAAGAGCGCTCAGTTTCTTGAAAGGGGAATTGATGAAGAAAGCAACACTATTTGTATCTGCTCTAGCTGTTGGAGCGCTGGTACTTAGTGGTTGTGCAGCTGATGACTCAAGCGAGTCAACGGCTACTGCGACCACAAACAACAACTCAAGCAGCACAACCGAAACCGCCGTTGAGACCGTCTCAATGCTGGAGGCTGTCCAGGCCGCCGGCACAGTTCGTTGTGGTACTCGCGACGCACTGCCTGGATTCGCCGTCCTCGATGAGAGCGGGGAGCACGTAGGTTTCGACTCTGATTTCTGCCGCGTAATTGCAGCAGCAGTCCTGGGTGACGCTTCAGCCGTAGACATGGTTGACCTCGAGACAGCAGACCGCTTCACAGCGCTGCAGAACGGTTCAATCGATGTCCTAGTTCGAAACACCACCTGGACAGCAACTCGTGATGGTAGCGAAGCAGCTACCTTCCTGCAGCCAACGTTCTATGACGGCCAGGGCATGATGGTGGCATCCGACAGCGGTTACAGCTCAATCAACCAGATGAATGGTGCGGTTGTCTGTGTAGCTAAGGGAACCACCACAGAGGGCAACGCAGCCCTCGAGTCCTCCAGACTGGGCCTCGGTTGGGAAGTTCGTGCATTCGATGAGGTTGACCTGATTCTTGAGGCCTTCCTCGCCGGACAGTGTGATGGTTGGTCCTCGGACGTAAGCCAGCTCACCGGTCTGCGCAGTGCATACCCAGATGGTGCAGCAGCACTGACAATCCTTCCTGAGGTCTTCTCCAAGGAGCCTCTAGGACCTGCCGTGCTAGATGGAGACACCCACTGGGCACAGGTTGTCAACTGGGCAATCCTTGCAACCATCCAGGCCGAGGAGTTTGGCATCACAAGTGCAAACGTGGACAGCATCCGCAGCAGCACAACCGATGTTGGAATCCTTAGGTTCCTTGGTGCAGATGTGCCAACCAGTGACGGCTCTGCCGTTCTTGACCCAGGCCTAGGCCTGCCAACCGACTTCGCCTACCAGGTAGTCAAGCAGGTTGGAAACTACGGTGAGATCTTTGCGCGTCACTTGTCGCCGCTTGGTCTCGAGCGCGGTGTGAACTCACTTTGGACCGATGGCGGTCTGATGTACGCACCTCCTTACCGTTAATTCGCTAAGGTCAATTAGCAGAACATAGTGGTTCACTTGGGAGGGAGACTTAATTGAGCTCTCTCCCAAGTGCACCCGCTAAAGTCCCAATCTGGAGGGACGTAAGAGTCCTTAGATGGCTCTTCCAGATCGCTGTATTAGCAGTCGTAGGCCTCATCATTTATTGGATTTGGGGCAACTACCAGACCAACATTGAAAGAAGCAGCGTTCAGACAGACCTGCGCTTCTTAGATAACCCCGCGAGCTTTACGATTCCAGGCAACGACTTTGACCAGAGCTCTCCGGTTAGGGCCGCATTTGTCCAGGGTTTTCTTAACACAATTCAGGTTGCACTGGTTGGTATCTTCTTCGCCACAATTCTGGGAACCCTTGTGGGCATCGCAAGGCTCTCCAAAAATCTTGTTGTTAGAAGCATCGCTGCCGCCTACGTCGAGGTAATCAGAAACCTTCCGCTGCTTTTGCTTCTAACCTTTATGAACCTCGCGGTTGTCCTTCAGACATTTCCGCGCATCGAAGACGCATGGAAACCCCTGGATCTCTTCGTTATCTCAAACAGAGGACTTGCAATTCCCTGGTTTGAAGGAAGTGCAGGCCAGCTGGGACTCTTGGTGCTCGGCGGTATCGTCCTCGCGATCGTTGTTGTAAAGCTCGAAAAAGCCCGAGCAGACAGGGTTGGAAGACCCTCCCGCGGCCTGTTGCTTGGCACCTTGGCGCTGGCCATTGTGCCCGTGATCGGATGGATAACTCTCGGTTATACCTGGACGCTTCCTTTTGTTGACGGAAGAGGAACCTCAGGTGGTCTCAGGCTGGATCCTTCATTTTTTGCACTTATAGTTGCGCTCGTTGTTTACACCAGTAGCCACATTGCAGAGATAGTCAGGGGCTCAATCCTTGCCGTCCCCAGGGGTCAGGGAGAAGCCGCGGATGCCTTGGCGCTGAGCAATTCACAAAAAATGCGCATCATTATCTTGCCTCAAGCTTTTAGGGTGGCGATGCCCGCTCTGGGAAACCAATACCTGAACCTGATCAAGAACTCCTCGCTGGGCGCAACTATCAGCTACTTCGAACTTACGCAGATTGCCCAAATAACGGTGGGCAACGGCTCCCCCGCCGTCCCGGCCTTCACACTGACTCTGCTGGTATATCTGGCTATCTCCCTCTTCACATCGCTGTTTGTGAACTACTTCAACCGAAGATTGGCCTTGGTGGAGCGATGATTACCTGGCTAAGGCGGAACCTTTTTAGGACCTGGTGGGATTCCATCATGACCGTGGTCTTTGGCTATGTCGGTCTCTGGGTCATCTGGACCGTTATCGAGTTTGTCTTCGTTACCGGCCGCTGGGAGATCATCCAGGTGAACCTAAAGCTGCTTCTGGTGGGGAGGTTCCCCGATGAACTGATGTGGCTGGTTGGGGCCTCACTGACAGCACTGGCTTTTTGGGTTGCTGCTGTCGCCGGTGGCGCGAGGATTGACGTCAACAACAAGCAGACTCTCTCGCAGCGGCTCTTTGACTACACGAGGCGATTTGGGCTGATCGTTGCTCTTGCCGCGCTACTAATTTTCTTGGCCGCAGACTTCGCAGCACTCCTGCTGGCTTTGCAAATCGTTGGCGGAGTTGTAGCTGGACGTCTCGTGGGCCTAGCGCGTCGGAACGTGGGTGTTCTCGGAGCCATTCCAAGCATCATCTGGCACCCCATGCTGGCCTCACCCGCGGTTGCTCTGGTGCTTGTGACCCTCATGGAGTCAACACTGGAGGAGTGGGGCGGGTTTCTCATCAACTTCTACATGGCGATCATCAGCATTGTGCTGTGTTTCCCGCTGGGAGTCCTACTCGCCCTTGGCCGCAGATCATCGTTCCCGATTATTCGACTTGTGACGACAACCTACATAGAGCTAATCCGAGGCGCCCCGCTATTTGTGCTGCTGTTGTTGGCAGGTGTGGCACTGGAATTCTTTATTCCACCGTCGATAGCCCCAGATGCGATTTTCAGGGGTGTAACCGTGTTTACACTCTTCACTGCCGCTTACCTGGCTGAAATCGTTCGTGGTGGCCTCCAGTCAATTCCTAAGGGACAGACGGAGGCTGGTAAGGCGCTCGGGCTGAGCACCACAAAGATCACCTATCTGATCACCATGCCACAGGCCTTGAGAAATGTGATTCCTGCCCAGATTGGACAGTTCATTTCGCTATTCAAGGACACCACATTGGCTGGTGCGGCACTAAACATTCTTGATGTTCTAAATGTTGGAACAGCAATCACCAAACAACAGGACTTCCTGGGACAGGGCCTCATCTATGAGGCGCTCGCCTTCGTTGCCCTATTGTTCTGGGTCGGCTCCTACGTCATGAGCCGAGAGAGCCAGAGACTAGAAAAGAGACTGGGAGTAGGTGTGCGATGAGCAGTGAGGTTTTCAAGGACGCGACCAGGATGTCAGGCGGTCGCGCCAGCGATGAGGCCATTGTGACCATGGAAGGCGTCTATAAGCGTTTCAAGGACTTTGAGGCGCTCAAGAACATCAACTTTCAGGTCGGTAAGCAGGAAGTAGTAGTTGTCATCGGGCCCTCAGGTTCCGGTAAGTCAACTTTGATTCGCTGCATCAACCGACTTGAGGAGCACGACGACGGTCGAATCATTGTCGATGGCACAGAGCTCACTACAGATGTGCGCAACATTCAGGAGATTCGCAAGGAGACCGGCATGGTCTTCCAGAGCTTCAACCTTTTCCCACACCTAACTGTCCTTGCCAACATCGCTCTTGCACCGAGACAGGTTAGAGGCATGCCGAAGGCTGAGGCCGATGCCCTTGCGAGAGAGCTCTTGGAGAGAGTGAAGATTCCTGAACAGGCTGACAAATTCCCCGCCCAGCTCTCAGGAGGCCAGCAGCAGCGTGTGGCAATTGCCCGATCACTTGCCATGAAGCCCAAGGTGATGTTGTTCGATGAGCCAACCTCAGCGCTTGACCCAGAGATGATCAATGAGGTCTTGGACGCCATAAAGCAGCTTGCTCAAGAGGGTATGACAATGGTTGTCGTCACCCATGAGATGGGTTTTGCTAAAGAGGTCGCGGACCGAGTCGTGTTTATGGCAGATGGCGAAATAGTCGAGGTTGGAACCCCATCAGAGATCTTCGACAATCCGAAAGAGGAAAGAACGCAAAAGTTCCTAGCCCAGATTCTCTAGTCCTGGAATAGCACCATGGTCGATTGGGCTCCAACACTGGCAGTGTCAGTTGCCTGGCCAAGAACCTTAGTCCCCGCCTTGTCTCCTTGGACAGCTATGTTCCATTCACCCGGAGGTAGGTTCAACGAAACTGCAGACTCACCAGGATTGTGAATAACCACAATCTTCGACCAAGAGTCTCCGGCGGCCTTGCCATCTAGTTCATAGGCTATGAGGCTGGTGGGACCAAAGAATTCGAGATTGCGCTTTACAGCGCTTGCTGTGCGCATGCGGAAGGCAGGATGCTCCTTCCGCAGCTCAATCAGTCCTTTGAAGTAGTCGACTGAGACCTGGTGCTTTGCTCGCTCCGCCCATCGCAATGCATTAGTTGAGTCCGGAGACTTGTAGCTATTCTCATCGCCATCCTTACTCCGTTCGAACTCCTGTCCGGCGTGAATGAAGGCCACACCCTGAGCCAACAGCGCGATAGAACTTGCAAAGCGGTGAATACGGCTCAGATCCTCAGCGGAAGCACCTGGAACGCTCGCCGTCAGCTTGTCGTGGAGCGTCAGATTGTCATGGGCTTCAACGTAACTAACGGACTGTGAGGGTGCAATGTCACCCCATTGCCCACCGATACCTCCCCCGAAGTTAATCTGCCCGACGATGCCCTCCATAACCTGGGTCCGTGCGGAAGTTTTGCCGGTGGCCCAACCGTTGTCACTTGAGTTGAAAACAGAGCCCTTGATGCCGTCCCTGATTCCATCGTTGAAGTGAGAAATTCCGGGCATTTGGTAGGCATTTAGCTGATTGGCCTTTAGCTCAGAATCAAGAATATTTCCCATGTTCCAACCCTCGCCAATGATGATAAAGGTGGGATCGATCTTGCTCATTTCTGCGCGTATTTGATTCATGGTCTCGACATCGTGAATCCCCATGAGGTCAAAGCGGAAGCCGCCCAGTCCATACTCCTTTGCCCAGTAGGTGGCGCTTTCAACGATGAACTTTCGAACCATTGACCGCTCAGAGGCGACTTCATTGCCAACTCCGGTTCCATTGGCCCAGCTGCCGTCTGGGTTGGTGCGGAAGTAGTAGCCAGGAACAATCTTCTGGAAACTGTGGGTGGTAACGTCATAAACGTGGTTGTAGACGACGTCCATGATCACTCTTATCCCACGCTCATTTAGGTATTTGATAGCCGTCTTGAGCTCCACAATCCTGTTCACGGGATCGTAGGGGTCGGTTGCGTAGCTTCCCTCTGGAACGTTGTAATTGAGAGGGTCGTAGCCCCAATTGAACTGATCATTTCTGGTCTCATCGATAGATGCGTAGTCATAAATCGGAATTAGCTGCAGATGGGTTATCCCGAGCTCTGCAATGGCATCGATTCCGGTCGGGTTTTGAGCCGTGCCCGTTCCCTCCTCTGTAAGGGACACAAACTTCCCGGGGTTACTAATGCCACTGGCCTCATTCATGCCGAGATCCCGCACATGCAGCTCGTAGATCACAGCGTCTGTGGGATTCCCACTGAACGCAGCACGCTGAGCTCTCCACCCAACCGGGTTAGTCCGACTAAGGTCAACAATTACACCGCGCTGGCCATTGATTGCAGCCGCATAGACATAAGGGTCTACGGCCTCCGTCTTCTTGGTTCCAAAGAAGACCTCGTAGTTGTAAACAGTTAGATGCTGATCCCCCGAGAGCCTGTGCTCCCAGGTGCCATTGCGGCCACGAGTCATAGGGATTCGCATGTCAAGGCCGCCCTCAGTGGACTTGTATATGAGCAGGTTGACATCTGATGCGGTCGGAGCCCAAACCCTAAGGGTTGTTCCCGTTCGGGAGTAAATCGGACCGAGCTCACCGTCGAAGTGATAGAGCTCAGCAAAAGCTTCTGAGCCAAACACTCTTCCCGGAACCAGTGCTCGTGAACCAAAGTAGTCACTTGCAACTTGGTAGCTCTGGCCAAGATCAAGATCCTCGTCGAGGGTAATAACCAACTCGGAGGAAATCGGGTTCACAAACTTGGAACTCAGGGTTCCCGCGACAACCTGGCCGTCTTGCGAAACTACATAGATAAAGCCCTGGGCAACCGAAGCGGTGTCTACCTTTTCATTTGTCGTGATGCTTATCTCACGAAGCGAGTCAATGCTTGCACCCAGAAACTTTGGACCTGTTTCCGGCTCTTGATAGTAAATTTCCGACTCCCCTTGAATCAGCCAGATCTCGGCGACGCCGTCAGCGTCAAACTCCGTTACAAAGCGATCCTCCGGGACATCCTTTGCCCAATCGTTGGTGCGGACAATTATCCCAACCGTGCCGACATCGGCGGTTCCCGGGACTGTTGCCCTCGCGACGACGCCGAATTCGTCTTCCTCAGTGAACTCATAGACGGCGCCCTCGGCGCCCTCAGGCCAAAGCCATAGGTTCCATGGGTCGTACTCACCGTCGTAGCGAAGATAGTGAACTACAAGGGTCTTGTCCTGTGTGACCTCAGCGATAGCGTCATTGGACTGAGTGGGAGTTGATGTCGCAGTGGAGACCGGCATCGGGGAAGCGCATGCGGCCAATAGGACCAGAAGCAATCCAACAACTCCGACAGACCTAAGTCTTCTAAGCATGCCTCTCCCCTTCGAGACCCTCCCAGTGAACGTGGGGCGTGCGGGACTTGAACCCGCGACCGACGGATTATGAGTCCGCTGCTCTAACCAGCTGAGCTAACGCCCCCAGCCTGCACACGAGTTTACTCGTGTCCAGAGCTGTTTCTTGGAAGCCCTAGAGCAGGTTAGGTATCTTCTGCTCCGCTGCGAGGTTTGCCCTTCGGAACACGAGGGTCACGCCTGTAGAAATCAAGACTATGAACAGCGAGTAGAGCGCAGGCACCAAAAGGATCTGGTCAATACCTGGGTTATCGATGTAAACAGCAATGATTACCGCAATTGCCAGAGGACCGTTGTTGATGCCAGTCTCAAGAGCGACTGTTCGCGCATTCATTGGATGCATCTTGAATAGCTTCGTTAGATAGTAGGCGGCTGTAATGCCAACCAGACCCATGCCGATAGCAACTGCGTACGTTGGCCACTCGGTAGTCATGAGCAGCTGCCAGTTACGCGGCACCCAAATAATGATTAGGAATGGAATGAACAGCAGTCCAAGCGCACCACCGATTAGCTCTAGAACGGCTCCGATGTTTGCGCTGAGCCTCCGGAGGAACATACCTAGGGCTACCGGCACGATGAGGCCGAAGATAACCAATGCCAACTCGCTGAACTCGATACTTAGTGACTCATCGAGCCCTAAGAAGTTGGAGTAAATGAATAGTGCAGCTGGAGTCATGATGAATGCCCAAAGGGTTGAATTCACCGTCATGGTGACGCTCAGTGCCAGGTTGCCCTTGGAGAAGTAGGTAAAGAGGTTGGACGTGGTACCCGCCGGCACACTACCCATGATCAAAGCTCCGAGTGCGACAAGCATGATGCCCTCTACAGACGAGAACGGCAGCAGTACCGAGATGATTAGCAGGTAGGTCACCAGTGGCATGATGCCGAACTGAGTTACCCAGCCAATGATGAGCCCCCACGGGCGCCTCAGGGCCAGCCCAAAGTCCTTTGGTGTCAGTCCAGCTCCCAAGCCAAACATGATTGTTACGACGAAGATGCGAAGAAGTAGCTCCTCAAATTCGTTGACAACGGTTGCCGCATTTGCCTCTTCGGCTGCCAGGATCATCAGTTCTCTCATGGCTATGCTCCCTTGCTTGTGTCGCTAGATGAGGGCGCGGTGGCGAGTGCCCCGTCCCTTAGTTCTCTGCGGAGAATCTTGCCGATAGGGCTCTTGGGTAGCTCGTCCACAAAAGTCACCATTGAAGGAACCTTGTAAGCAGCCATGTGCTCCCGACAGTAGGCAATGATTTCTTCCCTAGAGGGCTCCTGGAGAGAGGAGACGACGAAGGCCGCGACCTTCTCGCCACTTTTCTCGTCCGGAATTCCAATAACTCCGACTTCGGTGACGCCCTCCATTGCGGCAATTGTCTCTTCGATTTGGTTGGGGTATACGTTGAAACCGCTAACCAAGATCATGTCCTTCTTGCGGTCGACGATGGTGAAGTATCCGTCCTCGTCCATCTCTCCGATGTCTCCGGTGTGAAGCCAGCCATCAACGAGGGTGGAATTTGTCTCATCCTCTCGTTGCCAATATCCCTTCATAATCTGAGGACCCTTGGCCACGAGCTCTCCGGCTTCGCCCTGCTTTACTGGCTTTCCGTTCTCGTCCACACATCGCATGAGCGTCGAAGGAACTGGGATACCAATCGAGCCAACCTTCACCTTCCCACCAAGTGGGTTGAAGGAGATAACTGGCGAAGACTCCGTAAGGCCGTAACCCTCAACAATTGGGGTTCCGGTGACCTCTTGCCACTTCGTGGCTACCGATTCGTGCAGCGCCATGCCGCCTGCGGCAGAAGCCACGAGATGCTTGGGAGGTCGATCTGTGAACCAGCGCTCGTTCAGCAGGGCGTTGAACAGAGTGTTCACGCCGGTAAGCCAGGTCACCTTGTAGTTCTCGAATGCCCTCTTGAGGTTTGATGGGGGTCTTGGGGATGGGACAAGTATGTTTCTCGCGCCCACGTAGTAGAAACCCAGCAGGTTAACCGTGAAGGCGAAGATGTGATAGAGCGGGAGAGCTGTAAGGACGATCTCCTTACCCTCCTGAATGTACTTGCCATTCATCTGCAGCATCTGAATCGTGTTGGAAACCAGATTGCCGTGGGTCAACATCGCACCCTTTGAAACTCCTGTGGTTCCCCCCGTGTACTGCAAGGCTGCAAGTGAGTCTCGGCCAATGCCCTCTAGATAGTCCTTACCCGAGACCTTTGCTTTGCCCTTAGCCAGAGCGTCCTTGAATAGTGTGTGTGAAACTTCAACCGGCGGTAGCGATCTGCTCCAGTAGCGCTGAACCCCCCTGATGACCTTGCCCACGACCGCTGGGAAAAACTCGGAGATCTTCACCGTTACAACGGTCTCAATGTTCGTCTTACCAATTACCTCGGGAAGCCTGTCAGCAAACATGTCGATTACAACGAGAGCCTTGGCGCCAGAATCCCGGAACTGGTGGACCATCTCGGGAGCTGTGTAAAGAGGATTGGTATTCACAATCACGCAACCGGCCTTAAGGATTCCAAAGGCCACAACTGGGTAACTCAAACAGTTAGGCATTTGGACGGCGACCCTGTCACCTTGTGCCAACCCCAGCTCTTCACGAAGGTAGGCCGCGAAATGATCAGAGAGTTCGTCTACCTTTTCGTAGGTCAGCGTGCCATTCATGCCATTGGGCATTACCTGCGTGAAAGCCTTTTGACTGGAGTACTTCTTCGAAGCTTCGCCCATAAGTGAGGGCAGGTGGTGGTGAGGAATCTCAGGTAGTTCTTTGGCCACTTCTTGTGGGTAGTGGTCAAGCCAGATTGCGTCGGTCATGGACTCTCCTTCGTCGACTCAATACCACCGACGAAGCGCCGGCGTTGGAGTCTTCTATGAAGATAATAGGCAGAAAACGGCACACGCATTTGAGAAAGTTAGTTTTTCTCTAACGCCTCACCTGCGGAGACTAGCGGTCCCGCCTTTTTCTGAATTTCTTGGCCTGCCTCTTTACCTCGGCGCGCAGCTCACCGATCTGGCCCATGACGCCCTCTCGGACGTCAGATAACCTCTCACGAGCCTCTTGCCCAAGGTCTTCTGCTCGTCGGCGCAGCCCTAGGGCGTCCTCTCTCCAATCTTGAAGTCGAGCGCGAACTGAGTCATTTAGGCGTCCAATTGGCAACATGTATGAGGGGCGGTTGTCGTCTGTCGTTGGCACAGCTTCTCCAACCCCCTGGTAGAGGTCTTCGAAGATCTTGAGCGTGCGCTCAATGTCGTGTGACCGAATGAGGTGCAGCGAATTCTCGCTAAGTCTCGCAAGCTCCGCCTGATCTGCTGTCAGAACTCTTCTGAGCCTGTCAGCAAGCCGGTCCACATCTCCCGGAGGAAAGAGGTAACCGTTGTCCCCGTCGTGAACCAGGTGAGGTAGAGCCATAGCATCAGCCCCAATCACCGGACGACCGCTAGCCATCGCCTCCATGGTTGCTATTGACTGCAGCTCTGCGATCGACGGCATCACAAAGACTGTGCAGCGCTCGTAGATTCCCGGTAGCTCCTGATCACTCACGTGACCAAGGAATTGGACCCGATCCTGAATACCTAACTGCTCGGCAAGCGCCCCTAGGCGTTGACGCTCTCCCCCGTCTCCCACGAGTTCGACCCTGAGCTTGGGATGCTCAGTCAGCTTTGCGACTGCCTTCAACAGCACATCAATCTTCTTCTCGTCATCCAGACGACCCAGGAACAGAGCCACCGGGTTTGAGTTATCGGTCGGGGTGTTGTTAGCGAATCTCGAAGCGTCGATACCGCAGCTGATGGCGAGAACTCCGCTCACCTTTGCGGCGTCCTCCAGAAGTTCAGCTGCACGCTTTGTTGGCGTTGTTAGCGCGTCCATCTTTCTGAGGATTCGACCTGCATCAGCCCAAATAATTTTCATTGCCAGTGGGTGCAAGAACTTAGGCAGTAAGGAATAGCGCATCAGGTTTTCAGGCATAACGTGGTTCGTTGCTATCACCCTGAGTCGTTGTCTTCTAGCAGCTTGCAGCGCAAACCTGCCAACCATCAGATGAGACTGAATGTGGACCGCATGCGGCCTCACCTCTTTGAGTACCTTGGCAATTTTCCCTGTCATGCCCCAAGGTTCAGGCCAGCGAAGAGTTTTGTGCTGCGGGACTCTATGAGAACGGAGCCTGTGGACGATCATGTCCACCCCATCATGGTTTTCTATTCTTGGGCCCTCAGAAGTGTCAAAAGCTGGCGCAATGATATGCACCTCGTGCCCTTTGCGAACTAAGCCGCCGGCGAGACGCTCGGCAAACCTCGCAGCTCCGTTGATGTCAGGTGCGAAGGTGTCACACGGAATTACGATCCGAAGTGAGCCGGCCATCTTCTACCTATCCCCCGACAGTTGCGGGTGCACTCTTGAAAGCAGGAGGACGCCTGCTAAAGCAACGAACCCCGCAATGATAAACCCGATGATGTCTGCAAATTGAGCTTGAGAAGCCTCCCCGAGAATGATGATTGCAATTCCAACCGCAATTGCAGGGTCGATCACGGTCAGTCCTGCAATAACAAGGTCTGGAGGTCCCGAAGCGTAGGCGTTTTGAACAAACCAACCACCCAGGAAGGTAGCGCCGACCAGAGAAGCTGCGGCTAAGAGAGTTAGCAGGTCAAAATCTGCCTGGTAGAGCCTTTGAATCACAACCTTGGCCAAAGATGCGACGAACCCGTAAAGCACGCCGGCCCCCGAGATGTAGGTGAGGGCTCCAACTTGGCCCTTTGTGAAGGCAAAGCCAAACCCGAAAAGTAGTAGCAGCAAAAAAAGAATCCCGACAACCTGTAGCAGCTTTTGATTGCTCATCTCGACATTGATTGCCGAGGAAGCGGCAAAGGTAACGAACGAGCCAACACCCAACATCGTTAGTGCAATTGCGGACACGGTCTTCAAGTCAAGTTTGATCCCATAAATGCGTGCATTGAGAACTGAGGTGATGATCAGTGCAATTGCTCCGATGGGCTGCACGACAATCAAGGGGGCCAGAGCTAGGGCGCCGAGTTGAAAAAGGACCGCCAGCACCAAGAATGTGGTTCCCGTTAGCCACCTAGGCCGCTTTAGGAGATCAATGATCTGCCTAATGTGAAGCGAGCCGATTTTGGGCTGATCCGGGGCGTGGTGCTTAGTTACTGCGTCGTTTTGAAACTGCGCTCCCAGAGACAAGAAAGCAGCTCCACAGATAGCGAGAAGAATGGCGAGTGCTCTTAGCAACTCAGGTGAAGACAAACTGACACTCCCGTCTGCAGAGCAGCCCTACAAGCCTAAACCACTGCAGTTTTTGATTGTAGATTTGACCCATGACCGTCCTGCCAATCCGGATAACTGGAGAGCCTGTGCTTCACCAGAGCGCCTCGGAAGTGCAAGAAATCTCCGCTGAGGTTAGAGAGCTAATCTCAGACATGTTTGACACCATGGACAAAGCTCCGGGCGTGGGACTCGCAGCCCCCCAGGTTGGTATTGGACTGCGAATATTTGTCTTCGACTATGAGGTAGAAGACACTCGGTTTCGCGACGTAGCAATAAACCCTGTGCTCGAAATTGAGCCCTACGAGGAAGATGATCCTGACGAGGATTTAGAGGTTGAGGGGTGTCTCTCTATCCCAGGCGAGAGGTTCCCATTGAAGCGCTCCCCCAAGGTTGTCCTCAAAGCCTTGGATGAGGCTGGGGAGCCCTATGAGATCGCCGCTGAGGGTTGGCTGGCGAGAATCTTCCAACACGAGTTTGACCACCTGAATGGAACCCTCTACGCAGACCGGCTAATCGAGCCCTACCACTCAGAGGCACTGGCGGTAATCGAAGAAAATGGCTGGGGAGATTCGGGGAACAGCTGGATGCCCGGGGTTGACTACCTAGAGCCCTAGTGCTCGCAAACCAGCAGCAACCAGTGCACCGGCTAACACCACCAAAATATAAGGCGCCCGCAGAGCTAGTAGAACGGCGGCAACGGCGAGTGCACCAAGCCTTGCGTCGATGACAATTTGACCGTCTGTGCTAAATCCCTGGATAGCCACAAGTGCGGCTAGCAGCGCAACTGTGACTCTGTCAGCAAAACCTCTGAATCGCTCGGTAATGAATCTTTCAGGAACGAGGTATCCCAGAAGCTTCCAGCTATAGACGGCGAGGGAGGCCACGATGACTGTGAGAATCATCTCTTGCCTCCAAACGGAAAGAGCGCCACAGCAGCGGCCAGCAGAATTGGCACGCCGGATGGTAGGAGTGGGGTCGTGATGATGGCAACGGCGGCGCCAAGGGCGGCCAGTTGCCACTGGTTTCTGAGCCTTGGCCAGAGAAGCCCCAAGAAAGCCGCGGCTGCGGCTGCATCTAACCCAAACTCCTCGACGGAACCAATTAGATTCCCTGCCAGAGCACCAATCAGAGTGGCCGAATTCCAAAACACAAACACGGCTACACCGGTGGCCCAATAGCCAAACCTCTGGTCCTTTGGCTCGATCTGCGCGGCAGAGACCGCATTTGACTCATCAATCGTGAGCTGTGCCGTGAGGACTTTGAACAGCCCTCTAGGACCTAAGACACTCGTGAGTCTTAGAGCGTAAAAAGAATTCCTGATGCCCATGAGCCAAGCGCTCGTGATGGCCGTTATGGGAGCCCCACCAGCGGCCACAACACCAACGAATGCGAACTGGGAAGCACCGGAAAACATAAGAAGGCTCAGCAGCATCACGGACAAGACATCCAGTCCAGCAGCAACGCCAATTGCGCCAAAGGAGATTCCGTAGAGGCCGGTTGCGAGTCCAACCGAGATGGAGGTGGAAAGAACCGCTCGATTCATGTTCACCTCTGAGAGTTTGCTCCCCGGCCTGGACTCGAACCAGGAACCCTTCGGTTAACAGCCGAATGCTCTGCCAATTGAGCTACCGAGGAATAAGCCCCTAGGGGCCTTAGAAACATTAGCAGAAAACTTCTCTAGCGCATAAGTGCTCGGCGCTCAGCCTCAAGGCTCATCAGCTGCCGCTGGATCTGCTCAATTTGCTCCAAGCTAGAGGAGCCTTCAAGCCTCTTGAGAGCCGCTAGAAGATCGGTTTTCTCACGGTTCAGGGTCTGCAACATCGCTCCATTTACAATGCCGGCAGAATACCGCTGGAGCTCAGATTCGTTTGCGACAGGTAGTGGTGCGAGAGCCAAGCTCCTCACCAATGGCAAGAGTTCCTCACCAACGGTATTGGCCAGCGCATTTGCGAAATTCGATTCACCAAGCGACTGCGGATTCTGAAGGATGACATCAACCAGCTCCCTATGTTCTTTCTCGCTAAATCCTGCAGCCTGCATTCTTCTGAGCTGCTCAATTGAGAAAGCGGCAGGGTGCTGGACCAGCACCTGAAGGATCTGCTCCTCATGCTTTTGCTGCGGAGAGGCCGGCTGTTTTGCAGGTTCACTCCTTCGCATGGGTTCAACGCGTTCCCTAACCCCTGCCTGCTTGTTGCCGCTGACGAGGGCAGAGACATCGGCAACGTCCAAAGAAACCCAGTCCGCAAGCTGCCTGGTGTAGCCACCGCGCAAAGCTGGGTCAATGATGTCTGCCACAACTGGAGCGGCGGCTCTGGCCGCGGCCACCCGAGAGTCAAGGTCTGTCATGGGGAACTGGCTGATGCGGTGTCGAATTACGAACTCAAATAGCGGCTTCTTACCAGCAAGCATCTCGGTTATTGCCTTATCTCCACGCTCTTTACGAAGATCGGCAGGATCTAAACCTTCGGGACCTGCAGCAACGAAGGTCAGGGCATTGAACTTGCTGCTGTCGCCATAGACCCGCAGAGCTGCTTTCTGCCCTGCAGCATCTGGGTCAAAGGTGAATATGACGCTGGCTGGGTCACTCGACTGCCCAAGAAGGCGATTTATGAGTCTGATGTGGTCCTCACCAAATGCCGTGCCACAGGTAGCAACAGCTGTTTGATGTCCGGCAAGGTGGCAAGCCATGACATCGGTGTAGCCCTCAACAACTATGACCTCGCGCTTCTTTACTATCTCCTTGCGAGCGAGATCCAGACCATAGAGCACGCCTGACTTGTGGTAGACGGGAGTCTCGGGAGTATTGAGGTACTTCGGACCTTCGTCGTCGTCATAGAGTTTTCGAGCACCAAAGCCCAATACCTGCTCGTTCGCATCCTTGATGGGCCAAAGAACGCGGCCACGGAATCTGTCGTAACCGCCTTTGTCACTCTGCATTGCAAGGCCAACTGTGATCAGATCCTCAAGCTTGTGGCCCTTGGAGGTTAGGTGGTCAATCAGATTTCGCCACCCCTTTGGGGCGTAACCAATTCCAAAGGTTGCGGCAGAACTCGCATCAAAGCCGCGGGAAACCAGAAACTCCCGCGCCTTAAGCGCCTCTTCCGAAGCCAGTTGCTCCTGATAGAACGAGGCTGCCAGCTTGTTTAGTTCAAGGAGCTTCGAGCGGTTAGAGCTCTCTGGCGCACCCTCTTCATAGGTGAGCTCGTAGCCCACTTTCTGAGCGAGACGCTCAACGGCGTCGGTAAAGCTGATGCTCTCAATCTCCTGCAGGAACTTATAGACATCGCCACCAACTCCGCAGCCAAAACAGTGGTAGAAGGCGGGGTTAGCTCTGACATTAAAGCTCGGAGTTTTCTCACCGTGAAAGGGGCAAAGCCCTTTGAAACTTCCAGAGCTTGCGGGCTTAAGCGATACATAGCCACCGATTACTTCAACAATATCGGCGCGCTCCTTTAGCTCTTCAATGTCGGAGGACTTTACCCGGGAAGCCATAGTTGAATCTTACGAGCGCAAGCGCTGGTGCATGGCAACCGCAATTGGATCGGTAAGGGATGCGACCTGATCTACAATCACTCGCTTACGCCCCTCGTCGGACTCAGCCTTGTTCCATGCTTCCAGTGAGACAGAGTCAAGGTGCTCACTGCCTGACTCATAGAGGAAATCGGCAAGCTCCATAAGCAGGTTCCGCTGGTCCTCGTAGTAGCCCTGGCGATCATCGCTGGTCATCACCTGGGATGCCACGATGCCCTTTAATACTGCTATCTCACTGCGAACCTTGGAAGGAATGATCACCCCAGCTCGGTAGCGAGTCAAAGATGAGCGGGAAGCGTTTTGCAGTATTGACTCGCAGGTTCTTGAGACAAATGATCCAATCAAGTCACTGGTTAGATTCTTGAGCTGTGCAAGTGCACGCGGAGACCCATCGAACTGGGTGAGCCAATAGCTTGACTGCTGCAGAAGATCAAAGGCCTCCTCAAGTTGGACCTTCGCAAGCATGCCACCTGACCACTTGCCGACCTCTTCAATCAGTGCCTCCGCAGAGGCCGGATCAGAGATGACAGCCGGGTCTATGAAGCCCTCGACAACGGCATCTTCGAAGTCGTGCACGGAGTAAGCAACATCGTCGGCAAAATCCATAATCTGAGCCTCGACACACTTTGCTCCATCGGGCGCCTCATGGCGCATCCAATCAAAAACCTCAAGATCGTCTCCGTAGACTCCGAACTTGACCTGGTTGCCGTATTCGCTTGCCTGATGCAATTGCCATGGGTACTTGGTAGCGGCATCCAGAGATGCCCGAGTAAGGTTCAGCCCTCGAGACACACCTGAGTCATCGTAAATCTTTGTTTCAAGGCGAGTGAGGATTCTGAAGGTCTGGGCATTTCCCTCAAACCCACCGATATCTGCGGCCCAAAGGTTCAGCGCGGATTCACCGTTGTGACCAAATGGTGGATGCCCTAGATCGTGAGCGAGACAGGCCATGTCAACCAGGTCCGGATCAACTCCGAGGGCATTGGCCAGCTCCCTGCCAACCTGAGCGACCTCTAGTGAATGCGTTAGGCGCGTTCTCGCAAAGTCTCCCGAGGATGGCGATAGCACCTGGGTTTTTGAGCTCAGCCGCCTAAAAGCGGCAGCGTGCAAAACCCTTGCCCGGTCCCGAGCAAACTCTCCACGTCTGACCATTGACGACCTGGGCTGCGGAACAAATCTCTCCCGGTCGAAGTCGCTGTAGCCAGTCTCGATTGGCTGGTCCATCATCCCCCCGAGACCGAAAGCTCAGCCAGTTCCAGCTGGGACCGGTGGCTATCGCTAAGTTCTTGCGAATCTAGCCAGTTCTCCGGTAGCGCGCAGCTCTTCACTCCCCCGAGCCTACCCCTGGGGCCCTCGGCCTCCTCGCCCGGATAGGGCGATGTGGGGTCTAGCTGGCTCAGAAGCTCAGCTATCTCATCGAGAGAGTTCGCCATTGCAAGTTGCGCTCGCAGCTCGCCGCCAACCGGATAACCCTTGAAATACCAAGCCACGTGCTTTCTAATGTCGCGGCAGGCTCTGTTCTCCTCTTCAAAGAACTCTGTAAGCAGCTGGGCGTGGCGATAAAAGGCTTCCGCAACTTCACCGAGCGATGGCATGGAACTCTGCGTTGGAGCGCTTTCACCCTTCAGGTGGGCGCTGATTGAGCGCTCTAGGTCACCGAATAGCCAAGGCCTGCCGAGGCATCCCCTACCAACCACAACCCCATCGACACCGGTCTGGCGCATCATCTCAACAGCATCCTCGCCGCTCCAGATGTCACCGTTTCCCAGCACCTGACAGTCAGGCAGGGCAGCTCTCAGCTCCGCGATGGCCTGCCAATCAGCCTGGCCAGAGTAGTACTGCTCTGCGGTTCTTCCGTGAAGTGCTACAGCCGCAACACCTGCGTCCCTTGCCGTTTTGCCAGCATCGATAAAGGTTAGGTGCTCATCATCAATTCCCTTGCGCATCTTGACGGTGACCGGAACTTCACCCGCCGCACGCACTGCGGCGTTGACTATCGCCGAGAACAGGTCCTTCTTCCAGGGAAGAGCCGCTCCCCCGCCCTTTCGGGTCACCTTTGGCACCGGGCAACCAAAGTTCAGGTCAATATGGTCCGCTCTGTCCTCATCAACGAGCATCTTCACGGCATCAGAAATGGTCTTTGGGTCAACTCCGTAGAGCTGAATGGAACGAATTTCTTCTGAGGGGTGGTGCCGAATCAATCGCATTGACTCTGGAGTTCTCTCGACCAGTGCCCGGGACGTGATCATCTCCGAAACGAAGAGACCCCCGCCATGCTCACGACACAGCCTGCGGAAAGCGGTGTTGGTTATTCCTGCCATTGGAGCCAGTACGACCGGCACCTCAATGGTGTGCTTTCCGTAGCGAAGGGCCAAGCTAGCCTTGCAGCCTTTCGAATAGGTAACTTGCGACATTTGCCAACGGGATTCTCTCCTGGGCCATGCTGTCGCGCTCCCGAATGGTGACGGCCTTGTCTTCAAGTGAGTCAAAGTCAACCGTGATGCAGAAAGGCGTGCCGATCTCATCCTGACGGCGGTAGCGCCTTCCAATAGCACCGGAATCGTCGTAGTCAACATTCCAAGTCTTGCGAAGCGTTGCAGCAAGCTCCTTGGCAATTGGGTTTAGATCATCGTTTCTGCTCAGCGGCAGAACAGCAGCCTTCACAGGTGCGAGGCGATAGTCCAATCGCAATACCGTGCGCTTGTCCACGCCACCTTTCGAGTTTGGAGCCTCGTCCTCGGCATAGGCATCCACCAAAAAGGCCATCAGCGACCTAGTGAGTCCTGCAGCAGGCTCAATAACAAATGGGGTCCAACGCTTTTCCTCGACAGGGTCAAAGAAGCTCAGGTCCACTCCCGAGTGTTCGGAGTGAGTCCTCAGGTCATAGTCGGTGCGATTTGCCACACCCTCAAGCTCGCCAAATTCGCCACCTTGGAAACCGAATCGGTATTCGATGTCAACGGTGCGCTTTGAGTAGTGCGAGAGCTTCTCTTTAGGATGCTCGAAAAGCCTCAGGTTTTCAGGGTTGATGCCCAGGTTCACGTACCAGTTGTAGCGCTCTTGAATCCAGTATTCGTGCCAGCTTTCGTCCTCGCCGGGCTTGACGAAAAACTCCATCTCCATCTGCTCGAACTCACGAGTTCGGAAAATGAAGTTTCCAGGTGTTATCTCGTTTCTAAAGCTCTTTCCCATCTGGCCTATGCCAAATGGTGGCTTCATTCGAGCTGAGTTCAGCACGTTGTTGAAATTTACAAAGATTCCTTGGGCAGTCTCGGGACGCAAGTAGTGAAGCCCGGACTCATCTTCAACTGGACCCAGTGTTGTTTTTAGGAGCCCATTGAAGTTCTTTGGTTCAGTCCAGGTTTCTTTACCGCCACAGTTCGGGCATGCGATCTCGGCCAGTGAACCGGGGGCTCTACCCTTCTTCTCTTCAAAGGCCTCCTCTAGGTGGTCGGCACGGAATCTTTTGTGGCAGCTGGTGCACTCAATCAGTGGATCAACAAAGGCCTCCACGTGACCGGATGCCTCCCAGACCTTCTTTGGAAGAATGATCGAACTATCCAGTCCGACGACGTCCTCACGTGAGGAAACCATGGAGTGCCACCATTGCCGCTTGATATTTTCTTTGAGCTCGACACCGAGTGGGCCATAGTCCCAGGCCGAGCGAGAGCCCCCGTATATTTCTCCCGCTTGAAACACAAAGCCACGACGCTTCGCTAGTGAGATTACTGAGTCAAGTTTTTGGGATGCCATTAGTCTCCACAGGCCAGATTGGGTAAGTGCCTAGTTTAGCGGGCTGTCCACCGCAGCCCCGAAGCGTCTTTGCCTGCCAGAGTAATCAGCTATGGCCTTCCAGAGGGTTTCCCTTGTGAAATCAGGCCACAGCTCCTCCATGAACACATACTCCGCATAGCTTGCCTGCCAGAGCAGAAAGTTGCTGGTCCTAATCTCCCCGCTGGAGCGAATAAACAGGTCCACATCGGGCATGTCTGGAAGGTAGAGCGCCTTTTCGAACCTAGCTTGGGTGACACGCTGCGAACTCCTGGTCTGCGCAGCTTTATCGACTAGAGCCTGGGCGGCATCGAGAATCTCCTGCCGACCCCCATAATTGACGGCCATGGTGAGGGTTAGACCCTTGTTTTTGGCAGTTAGCTTCTCGGCCTCTTGAAGCTCTTTGACAACAGAGGGCCAAAGCTTTGACTGTCTCCCAGACCATCGAATGCGAACATCCCACTGATTCAGAAGGTCACGCCTTCTGCGAAGGACCTCTTTGTTGTAACCCATGAGAAACCGAACCTCTTCGGGCGAGCGCTTCCAGTTCTCCGTTGAGAACGCGTAGGCGGTCAGGTTTGAAACACCTGCCTCAATTGCTCCTGCTATGACCTCGAGCAGTGCTGCCTCACCGGCCCTATGACCTTCAGTTCGGGTTAGTCCTCGCTTATTGGCCCACCTGCCGTTTCCATCCATAACCACTGCAATGTGATTTGGGACGCTCTCAAACTTAGGCGCCTGTCGCTCGGGATCAAAAAGAATCATGCCCGCTCCACAAAGCTCAGCGACCTCAGACCGCGCTCCATCTGCCACTGCATGTAGCCGGCAACTACCGAGCTCACAGCCTGCTTTATCTTCGGATTCTGCTTAGCGACCTTGTCCCACTCTCCAGCCATTAGCGACTGCATATGCTCCAGTCCGTCCCGACCAATCTTGACCGAGCCTGCGGCAATGCACTGCGAGCAGGTGACCGAACCGGTGTGCATCGAAAAGCTGCTTGGCTCGCTGCCACACTGGCTGCAACTTTCGAGAAGGGGCACCCAGCCAGAGAGGGATAGGGCGCGCAGCAGATACGAATCTAGAACCTGAGAGGGCTCCACCTCCGCCTGGGACAGAGTTCTTAGAGCGCCGATTACTAGTAGGTAGTGTCGCTCGTTTGAGAGTTCCCGAGTCAGCTTCTCGGCGGCTTCAACAATGGTTGATGCGACGGTGTAGCGGGAGTAGTCATTTACTATCCCAGCCCCATAGTTTGCAATCTGTTCAGCCTGAGAGACGGTATCGAGGTTCTTACCCTCGTAAAGCTGTAAATCACAGGCCATAAAGGGCTCTAGTCGCGCTCCAAAGCGACTGCTGGTCTTCCGAACTCCCTTTGCCACCGCACGAACCTGCCCGTGGTTTCTGGTTAGAAGCGTCAAGATACGATCCACCTCACCCAGCTTGTGGGTTCTTAGGACTATTGCTTCGTCACGGTAGTGCGGCACCCGCCAAGTATTTCAGCCGATTGGCTAATTAGCTGGTAACGGCGAGCCTAAGAGCTCGGTTCACTCCACTGATAAGCGCCTTTAGCGAAGCCACCGCGATGTCTCCATCGATGCCAACACCCCAAAGGGTTTTGCCCTCAACGTCCATCTCGATGTAGGCGGCGGCGTTAGCGTCGCCACCGGTGCTCATCGTGTGCTCTACGTAGTCGAGCACCCTCACCGCTACGCCCTGCTGGCTCAGAATGTCCGAGAAGGCTGAAATTGGGCCATTGCCGGTGCCCTGAGCAGCCAGCTCTCCCTCTCCATCTCGTAAAACGACGTCCAGGTTGACAATGCCGTCCATCTCGCTCTCAGAGCGCATTCTGCGAAGCTCAAAACGTCCCCACTTGAGCTCGTCCACTGATGCGGGCAGATACTCGTCCTGGAAAATCTCCCAGAGCCTTGAGCTAGAAACCTCTCCTCCCAGAGAGTCAGTATGTCCCTGAACAACTCTTGAAAACTCAATCTGCAGCATGCGTGGAAGATCTAGTGCGTGGTCGGTCTTCATCAGATAGGCAACCCCACCCTTGCCGGACTGCGAGTTAACCCTGATGACGGCCTCGTAGCTGCGACCAACATCCTTAGGGTCGATTGGAAGATAGGGAACGGCCCACGTGTGATCGTCAACGGCGTTGCCAGCGGCTTTGGCATCCCGCTCGAGGTGCTCAAAGCCCTTCTTGATGGCGTCCTGGTGGCTCCCCGAGAACGCTGTATAGACAAGGTCGCCGCCGTAGGGAGAGCGCTCGGGCACCGGCAGCTGGTTGCAGTATTCGACGGTTCGTTTGATTTCGTCGATGTCACTGAAGTTAATCATCGGATCGATTCCCTGAGAAAACAGGTTTAGCCCGAGAGTTACGAGGTCAACATTTCCGGTTCGCTCGCCGTTTCCAAACAAGCAGCCCTCGATTCGGTCCGCCCCAGCCATGTAACCAAGTTCGGCCGCCGCAACAGCTGTGCCGCGGTCATTGTGAGGGTGGAGCGAAAGAATTATGGAGTCTCTGGGGCTTAGATGACGTGACATCCACTCAATCGAGTCTGCATAGACATTTGGGGTGATCATCTCGACGGTTGCGGGAAGATTCACGATCATCTTGCGCTCTGGGGTGGGCTTGATAATGGACGCCACCTCGTTGCATACCTCAACCGCAAACTCCAACTCGGTTCCTGTGTATGACTCTGGTGAGTACTCATAGAAAACCTTGGTGCCTGGAATTGTCTTTTCCATCTCCAGGCACTTCAGAGCTGCATCGGTCGCAATCTTCTTGATGCCGTCCTTGTCCTGCCCAAAAACGACACGGCGTTGCAGAACGCTTGTCGAGTTATAGAAGTGAACGATTGCTTGCTTGGCACCGGCTATTGACTCATAGGTCCGCTCAATGAGGTGATCTCTGGACTGGGTCAACACCTGGATGATTACATCCTCAGGAATCAGGTCCTGATCAATCAATAGCCTTACGAAGTCAAAGTCCGTCTGCGAAGCAGAGGGGAAACCGACCTCGATCTCCTTATAACCCATGCGAACCAGCAGCTTGAACATCTCGAGCTTCCGCTCCGGGCTCATTGGGTCAATTAGCGCCTGGTTGCCATCGCGCAGGTCTACTGCGCACCACCTGGGGGCCCGATCGATTCGCTTCGTTGGCCAAGTTCTGTCAGGAAGCTCCACCTTGATTTGCTCGTGGAATGGCAAATATCGCCCAAAGGGCATTTTTGATGGTTGTTGTAAGTCTTTCATTTCTCTCCTGGGGGTCGCGGATTTGGCCGTTGGTTAGCTCCGCGACGAGTGGTGGCCTTGGACTAAGCCCCGTCGCGGCCGCTAAGCAGGAGAGCGAAACGCATGCTGTTTAGGCTAGCACCAGTTCTATGGCTTGGCTAGAAACCCAATTTCCCAAGCTGCTTGGGGTCCTGCTGCCAATTGCTAGCAACCTTTACTTGGATGGCAAGGTGAACAGGCTCTCCAAGTAAGGCCTCCACAGACTTTCTGGCTTTGGTGCCGATGTCCTTGAGGTTGCTACCGCCCTTACCGATGATGATTCCCTTTTGGCTGTCGCGCTCGACCCAGACGCTAAGAAAGATCTTCTTTTTGTCCTCCATGACTATCTCGTCGAGAGTCACAGCCAATGAATGTGGAAGCTCGTCTTCAAGCCGCTCTAGTGCAGCCTCTCTCACCAGCTCACAGATGATGTCCTCGTGCTCTTCCTCCGTCGATTGCTCACTTGGATAGAGCATTGGTCCTGAAGGCATGAGCGCAATTAGCAGTTCCACGAGCAGATCAATCTGCTTGCCCGTCGTTGCGGAGACTGGAACAATTTCAGCCCACTCGGCGAGCTCGGAAAGCTCCATAAGGTGCTTTGCAGTTTGATCTCTGCCGGCTGCGTCAATCTTGGTCGCAATCGCAATCTTCTTAGCCTTTGGAAACTTCTGAATCTCTTCGACTATTCTGCGGTCGCCTGGTCCTATTGCCTCATTCGCTGGAGAGCAGAACGCTATGACGTCTACCGAACCCAGGGTCTCATCTACGACCGCATTTAGACGCTGACCCAAAAGGGTTCTTGGCTTGTGAATGCCAGGGGTGTCAACCAAGACCAGCTGCCCGGTTTCGGTGGTGTGGATGCCCCTGATTGCCTTGCGTGTGGTCTGGGGCTTAGAGCTGGTGATGGCTACCTTGCTACCGACAATTGCATTGGTGAGCGTTGACTTACCAACATTTGGCCGACCCACGAAGGTTGCGAAGCCCGAGCGGAAGTCACTCACGAAAGAGGCATCTTTCGAACCAGCACCGAGAGAATGCGTCCCCTTCGAGCATCTACTCGCTCAGCTGTGAGCTCTAGTCCGGCAATCTCGACCACCTCGCCGCCACTTGGCAGGTGACCAACGGCCTTGGTCAATAGACCACCGACCGTATCGACATCTTCATCTTCAATCTCCAGGTCGCAGTGCTCAGATATTTCGTCGAGAGTCACCCTTGGGCTCACCCGATAGCTATCCTCTCCGAGATCCTCGATTCCGCTGTCCTCACGGTCGTATTCATCGCTGATCTCTCCGACCAGCTCCTCGATTAGGTCCTCGATTGAAACCAGTCCTGCCACACCGCCGTATTCGTCGGCGACCATTGCGATCTGAGTCCTGGAGGACTGCATTTCTCTGAGTAGTTCAGAAACCACCTTGGTTTCTGGAACAAAAATAGGTTTCCGACTTAGCTCTAGGGCATTTTTTGTTGAGAGGTGCTGGGGGTTTTGGTGGATGACCTTGGTGACGTCCTTGAGATACAGAATTCCAACGACATCGTCGACATCATCGCCAATGACCGGCAGTCTGGAATAGCCGGTGCTGATGAAGGCCGATAGCGCCTTCTCGAGTGTTGTGTCGCTGTCAACGACCTCAATGTCAACTCTTGGGACCATTACTTCTCGCACGACCGTCTCAGAGAAGTCCTCCACAGACTCGATCAGCTCCTGCTCATAGCTTTCGAGTTGCTCCGGAGTCTTAAGCCTTAGCGGCTTCACCATGTTGGCCCAACCGCTCACCAACGAGTCAACCCTTTGGGCCCACCTGGCGGCAATGGTTAGTTGCCCGAGTCTTCTACCCAGAAACTGCTGTGCAAACCAAATGAGCATCAGAACACCGGCAAGCGTGATGCTAAGCAACGTAAGAGAGTCGGAGAGGGTAATCCAGATAGCGGCGAGTAGCGAAATTAAGAACGCCCTTGCAATCGACAGTGAGCCTGCTCGCGGATCCTCTTCAATCTCCAAATGGGTCTGAATCGCAGCCAATGGAATCAGAATCAAGAGGAACCCTAGGCCGATTGCAATCTCAAGCATTTGATTCGACCTCATAGAACGAATCCAAAAGCTCCTTTTGCAAGGCAAACATCTCTTTCTCTTCTTCCGGCTCGGCGTGGTCAAAGCCCACCAGATGCAGCATGCCGTGGGTTAGCAGCATAAGAATCTCGTTGATCTCTTCGTGACCTGCGGCCTCGGCCTGCCTTCTGGCAACCTGTGGGCAAATAACGACATCTCCCAGCACGCCCTCTGCGGACAACATCTCTTCGGAACCGGGTCTCAGCTCATCCATTGGAAAACTGAGTACGTCTGTGGGACCAGGTTCATCCATCCAGCGAACGTGAAGATCGGTCATCGGTGCCTCATCGACAAAGATGACGCCGACATCAACTAGCGGGTGAAGTCTGAGTGCCTCTCGAACATGCTCGGCGAGACTCTGAACTCGGGTTAGGTCAACCTCGAGCTCTGACTCGTTCGTAATCTCAATTGTCACTTCTTGCCAGCCCGTTCGTAGGCGTCAACTATTCGAGTCACCAGCTCGTGACGAACCACATCCTTACTTGAGAGCCTTGCGATGTGGAGGTCGTTTACATCGGAAAGGATTGCGGTTGCAACATCTAGACCCGACTTGCCAGTTGGCAGGTCAACCTGCGTGATGTCGCCCGTTACTACCATCTTGGAACCAAAGCCCAGTCGAGTTAGGAACATCTTCATCTGCTCCGCAGTGGTGTTTTGCGCCTCGTCAAGAATGATGAAACTGTCATTTAGCGTCCTGCCTCTCATGTAGGCAAGAGGCGCCACCTCAATCACACCTGACTCCATGAGCTTTGCAGTGGCATCGGGCTCAAGCATCTCCTGCAGAGCGTCAAACAATGGTCTTAGGTAGGGATCGATCTTTTCGCTCAAAGTTCCTGGCAGATAACCAAGGCGCTCTCCCGCCTCAACCGCAGGGCGGGTGAGAATGATTCTGCTGACCTGCTTGCGGTAAAGCGCTGCAACTGCTTTTGCAACCGCAAGGTAGGTCTTTCCCGTACCCGCTGGTCCGATGCCAAAGGTGATGGTGTGATCGTCGATTGCCTGAAGGTATTGCTTCTGACCCATGGTTTTTGCTCTGACAGTCTTTGCAGGAGTCTGGATGGCCCCAGCTCCCAACACCTTTGATGGCACCTGGTTTGCCGCCAGCATCTTGATGCTCTCGGTAACCATTTTTCGGTCGGGGCTTATCCCCTGACTAATTAGCTCTGCCAGCTCAAGTACGACCTTTTGACCAGTTTCAATGGCTTCCTGCTCACCCTCAAGAGAAAAGTCATGGCCGCGGTTTTGCACCTTCAGACCTGGAATCTCCTTCTCCAGTTGCCTGATCAAGCTGTCTTCGCTGCCAAGTAGGTCCAAGAGTGCTACCGGAGGTGCTTCAAAACTTAGCTTTGGCACTAAACCGTCCGTCCGGAGAGGACGTGAGCATGGGTGTGAAAGACGGTCTGACCCTCGAGTTCGCCGCTATTGAACTGCAGGCGGAATTGGCCGTCAGTGAACTTTGCCGCAACCTCACGGATTAGCCCGTGAAGGCCAGCTAGCTCTTCGGTACCCGTAATCTCCGCAATGTTTTTTGTGTGGGCCTTTGGCACAACCAGAATGTGGGTCTTGGCGAGGGGCTTGATGTCCCGAAATGCGACAGCGTACTCATTTTCAGCAATGAGTTCGGTGCCTAGTTGCCCATCAACAATCTTGCAAAAAATGCAGTCCAATTAGTCCTCCAATTTCATACTACGCAACTTCACCAAAGCCCGCGTAGCGTCTTTATAGCTGCGATTGCCGCGGGGCCGGCGGTGCTGGTTCTCATCACAGACTCCCCCAGCCGATAGGCAACAAACCCCGAGGCTGTCAGCTGCTGGATCTCAGGCTTAGCTATTCCACCTTCTGGGCCTACGACCACCGAGTACTCTGCCGCTCCAAGGTCAACCTCGCTTAGCGGGAGTTCTGCCTCTGGAAGCAAAAGGATGCCGTGACCAATTGGCTTAAGTTGTGAGGTACTGAGTGGACCTTGAACATCAGGCAGGAAGGCCTGCTGACTTTGCTTCATGGCCGCTACGGCTATTTGCCGCCAACGCTCAAGACTCTTTTGCTCCTTGCCATCCCACCTCGAAATCGAGTGCTCAGCCTGCCAGGCGACAACCGAACTGCAGCCGAGCTCGACAGAGGCCTGCAGGGCCATTTCGTCACGGTCACCCTTAGCGATCGCCTGTATGAGTTGAATTTTGACTTCTGGACGATCGTGTTGCCGACTGTTCTCAACCCGCACCTCACCTTTTGCTGGATCGATGGCCTCGCAGTGGTGAGAGTTTCCTGAGCCGTCGGTGACAACAACCTCTTCGCCAACTCGGATTCTCAGCGACTTGAAGTGCTGGATCTCGTCACTACGAATTCTGGTCGAATCCTTAGTGAAAGTTGGGTCATAGAACCAGTGCACTAAAAGCGACCTTTGGCTCTTCGACTACCCAGTCTTGGGCCGTCTTCTTTATGAAGCTCTCGGAGTTTCTTGAAGATGTCCTTTGACTTTGAATCGAGCCTTGAAGGCGTAAGCACACTGACCTGCAGGTGAAGGTCTCCCCTACCTCTGCCACGAAGCCTGTTGGCCCCAAGGCCCTTCAGAGTGACGATGTCCCCGTGCTGAGCACCGGCCTTCACCTCCACCTTGCTAGAGCCATCGAATGTCTCAATTTCGGTGGTGAACCCAAGGGCTGCATCGGCCACTGGAACTTCCAGAATTGCAACGAGGTCGTCGCCGTCCCTGGCAAAAACCGGATGCGGCCTTACCGAGACCTCAAGGTAAATGTCCCCGGTCGACCCGCCAGCAAAGCCAACCTCACCCTGCCCGGGGAGGTGAAGCCGAAGTCCATCGCTCACTCCGGCCGGTATTTCTACATCTAAGTCGCGCTTAGCGCGGATACGTCCCTGACCACGGCAGTCGGGGCATGGAGAAGGAACTACCTCACCTGCTCCGCGGCAAACGTTGCAGGGTGCGGTTGTGACCATCATCCCCATAAAGGACTGGACCTGCCGCTGAATCTGACCGCTTCCGCCACAGACATCGCAGGTTTTCACCGATGTTCCAGGTTTCGCCCCGGTCTGCGAACAGGTCTCGCATCCAATTGCTGTATCGATCGTCAAAGTCTTGTTCGCCCCGAAGATTGCCTCGTTGAGGTCTAGGTCCATCCTGAGTAGTGCATCCTGACCGCGCTCAGAACGTGATCTCCTGGATCTTTGTGGAGCACCGAAAAAGCTGTCAAAGATGTCGCCGAGCCCAAAGCCCTGCTCGCCTCCGCGGTCATATTGCGCGCGAGTGCTGGGGTCAGAGAGGACCTCGTAGGCATGAGTCACGAGCTTAAAGCGCTCCTGAGCATCTTCTGAAGGGTTGATGTCTGGATGCAGCTCTCGCGCGAGCTTGCGGTAGGCCTTTTTGATCTCATCCGCGCTTGCGTCCGGAGAGACCCCCAGGACCTGATAGTGGTCGCTCAAGAATTACCCTCCAGGAGCTTGGTTAGATACCTAGCAACAGCCCTGACTGACGCAATGTTCCCCGAGTAGTCCATGCGGGTCGGGCCTAACACCCCAAGCTTGGCCACCTCGGTGCCGCTTTTTTCGTAGCCACTGACGACCAGTGATGTGTGCGTGAGGTTGGCCAGTCCAAGCTCAGAGCCAATTCGTAGGCCGACACCGAATTGGTCGGAGTGAAGTTCATCTAAGAGCTTGAGAATTACAACCTGCTCTTCGATGGCCTCTAAGACCTTCGATAGTTCACCTGAAAAATCTTGGTCCTGTTTCACGAGGTTCGCAGCTCCAGAAACCACCAGCTTTTCTTGCCTGTTTGCCTCGACAAGTGACTTGAGAGAGTCCAGAATCTTGGTCACGGTGCCACGTCGCTCAGGTGTGAACTCCTCGGTAAGCCCCTTGAGCTTGTCCTCGACACCGGCAAGCTGCCCGCCGGCAAGCATTCCGTTAAGCCTGCCCCTGAGTTGATGAATGAGCTCTTCATCTATGGCGTCCGAGCTCTCTATCTGTAACTGCTGGATGCGGCCCGAGTCGACAATCAACATCAGCAAGACGCGCTTCTCGCTAAGTGGAATTAGCTCGATGTGGCGGACAGATGACCTACCAAGAGATGGGTACTGAACCAGGGCAAGGGCGTTTGTAAGCTGCGACAGGCTTCTGGCTGTGCGCTCAACCACATCGTCGAGATCGCTCGCTTCGTCCAGGAAACTCTCAATCGCATTTCTTTCCGCTGATGACAGTGGTTTGATTTCGCCGAGGTGGTCAACAAAAAGTCGGTACCCCTTTTCAGTTGGGATGCGCCCGGAGGAGGTGTGAAGGCCGGTGATTAGCTCTTCCTCTTCGAGAAGTGCCATGTCATTTCTAACAGTTGCCGCCGATACGCCAAGTGGATGCCGGTCAAGCAGCGATTTAGATCCAACAGGTTGGTTAGACGAAATGAAGTCCTGGACTATGGCCCTCAGGACATCAAGTGATCTATCTGGAATCATTGGCACTCACCTAACCTGAGTGCCAATTCTAAACATTCATCCCTCAATGGCTCAGAAATTTCACCACTAGGCCGTCAACAATCAGCCTGCCTTTTCTTGAGACCCTGATGCGATCGGTGCCACTGAGCTCAAGATTTCCCGCACTAATTTCCTGTGCAACCAGTTCGGGTGGGACCTTGAGCTGTGCAAACAGCCCTCTCTCGACCCCCCAAGTTGTGCGAAGCATGAGTAGTAGCTCCTCTTCGAGCATTTGCCGGTCTGTTAGGCGTTCGATCCCAGCGGCAGGTGCGCCATCGGAAAGCGCCTTTTGGTAGCTGGTTGGATGCTTGTGGTTCCAGAATCGATTTCCATCGATGTGTGAGTGGGCTCCGGGGCCATACCCCCACCAGTTCTGTGACTTCCAATAGGCGCTGTTGTGCACAGATGGTTTGCCCCAATTTGAGACTTCGTACCACTCAAGCCCTGCACTCTCGAGGCCTTTGGTCGCAAGTTCATACATCTCAGCATTTAGGTCTTCGCTAGTGGGCCCAATCTCACCAGAAGCTATCTGTCTTGCGAGCTTGGTCCCTGGTTCAACAATCAGAGAGTACGCCGAAACATGGTCGGTACCCAGTGCCAGGGTTTCGCTCAGTGTCTTGGACCATGAGGCCAATGTCTCACCAGGTGTGCCATAAATCAGATCTACGCTCGTAACCAACCCAAGCTCTTTCGCGGCAGCAATCAACGGTGCAACGAGTTCGGGGTTGTGTTGTCGGTCCAGAGTCTGGAGCACATCTCTATCAAAGCTCTGCACTCCCATCGAAAGCCGCGTGACTCCCCCCTTGGCAATCTCAGCGAGGTACTCGGGGGTTGTTGACTCTGGGTTTGCCTCTAGGGTCACTTCGCAATCTAAGTCCAATCCAAAGCTCTCACCGAGGCTTTCCAATACGGCCTCTATTTGCTCCGCCGAAAAAAGCGACGGCGTTCCGCCTCCGATAAAAACCGATGAGAGCGCGGGCATTTTGCCAAGTACCCTCTTGGAAAATGCAACCTCGCCAATTAGGTGCTCGTGAAAGGTTGACTGGCTGACGCCACCCAATTCCTTTGCGGTGTAGGTGTTGAAGTCGCAATAGCCGCAGCGCACCTCGCAAAACGGAACGTGTACGTAGGCGTGAAAGCTTCTGGCGCCTGGGTCTCTATCTAGCTGGTTGTCCTTTGGCCAAGGGGCTCCAACGGGAAGTGCGCCAGGCACCTATTTCTTCGCCGCCTTGCTGTCATCCGAGCTCAGGGCAGCGATGAAGGCTTCTTGGGGCACCTCGACGCGACCAACCATCTTCATGCGCTTTTTACCCTCTTTTTGCTTCTCGAGCAGCTTGCGCTTTCTTGTGATATCGCCGCCGTAGCACTTGGCTAGAACGTCCTTGCGGATGGCACGAATAGTCTCCCTCGCAATTACTCGGGCTCCGACAGCGGCTTGAATCGGGACCTCAAACTGCTGCCTCGGAATTAGCTCCCTCAGCTTGCCCGCGATCCTTACACCGTGGGCATAAGCCTTGTCCTTGTGGACAATGGCCGAAAAGGCATCCACGCGCTCTCCCTGCAAGAGCAAATCGACTCTCACCAGGTCTCCAACATTGAAACCGTCGTCCTCATAGTCCAGCGAAGCGTAGCCCTGAGTCTTGCTCTTAAGCTGGTCGAAGAAGTCAAAGACAATCTCTGCCAGCGGCAAGCGGTAGCGAATCTGAACCCTGTCCTCACCCAGGTATTGCATATCCATCATGGTTCCGCGCTTGGTTTGGCAAAGCTCCATGATGGTTCCGACGTAGTCCTTTGGTGCCAGGATGGTCGCCTTCACCATCGGTTCCTCGACCTCGGCAATCTTGCCGTCAGGGTATTCAGAGGGGTTTGTGACGACTAACTCGGTGCCATCGTCCTTGCGGACGTGATAGACCACGGAGGGGCTGGTCGCAATGAGTGCAAGCCCGAACTCCCGCTCTAGCCTCTCGGTGATGATTTCAAGGTGCAAAAGGCCGAGGAAACCGCACCTAAACCCAAAGCCCAATGCCGCTGAGGTCTCGGGTTCATAGACCAGCGAGGCATCACTGAGTCTCAACTTGTCGAGCGCCTCGCGCAGGTCTGGGTAGTCGCTGCCATCAATTGGATAGATTCCAGAAAAGACCATTGGTTTGGGCTCTGCATAGCCCTTCAGTGGAGCACTGGCGGGCTTGGTTTTGGTTGTGACTGTGTCACCAACCTTTGACTGCCTGACGTCCTTCACACCGGTTATTAGGTAACCGACCTCGCCGACTCCAAGACCTTTTGTCGCAACCGGCTCCGGGGAGATAACACCAATTTCGAGAAGTTCGTGGACGGCCCTAGTGGACATCATCTGGATGTTCTCGCGAGGCTTGAGTGAACCGTCAATCATCCTGACGTAGGTGACAACCCCGCGATAGGAGTCATAAACCGAATCAAAGATCATGGCTCTGGCTGGAGCATCCGAGTCACCGGTTGGTGCCGGCACTCGTTTCACGATTAGGTCCATAAGCTCTGCAACGCCCGCACCGGTTTTACCCGAGACCCTCAGGCAGTCATCGGGGTCTCCGCCAATGAGGTTCGCAAGCTCCTCGGCAAACTTCTCGGGCTGTGCAGCCGGGAGATCGATCTTGTTTAGCACCGGAATGATTTCAAGGTCGTTCTCTAGGGCCAGGTAGAGATTGGCTAGCGTTTGTGCCTCAATCCCCTGAGCGGCATCCACCAACAACACCGCGCCCTCGCAAGCAGCCAATGAGCGCGACACCTCATACGTAAAGTCCACGTGCCCGGGAGTGTCAATCATGTTTAGGGCGAATGCCTGACCCTCAAGCTCCCAAGGCAGCCTCACAGCCTGGCTTTTGATGGTGATACCGCGCTCCCGCTCAATGTCCATGCGGTCGAGGTATTGGGCGCGCATTTCGCGGTCGGAGACAATGCCAGTTAGTTGCAGCATTCGATCAGCAAGTGTCGATTTACCGTGATCGATGTGAGCAATGATGCAGAAATTTCGAATCAGGTCAGCAGGCGTCTGACTGGGCTCTAGAGCCTTGGCTGCACGTGGCGACAAACTGACCTCAATTGTGGAAAAAGCGAATGAGCCCCAATTCTCTCAGATGCTTGCCCATAAATAATCACACTGGTAGAGTTTTAGCTTGTTCTGGGGTATCTCCCAAGAAAACAGATTTTTCTTTTTAGAAAGTGAAACATGGCCAACATTAAGTCCAAAATCAAGCGGATCGGCACCAACCGTAAGGCTGAAGAGCGCAACAAGGCAGTCCGCACCGAGGTAAAGAGCGCAGTGCGCGCCGCCCGCGAGGCCGCAAACTCAGGCGACAAGAAGGCCGCTGAAGCAGCCCTTCAGAACGCCACCCGCAAGCTCGACAAGGCCGTAAGCAAAGGTGTTGTGCACAAGAACCAGGCCGCTAACCGCAAGAGCGCAATCGCCAAGAAGGTAGCAAGCCTCTAAACCAAAGTTTTATTGCTAGTAGGGCTAAGACGAAAGTCTTGGCCCTTTTAGTTTGCCCTGGCCATCGCAAGAAGAAGCT
>JBMUBK010000003.1:0-34943 GCA_049457355.1 Aquiluna sp. | reverse complement strand
GGCCCCCGTCAATTCCTTTGAGTTTTAGCCTTGCGGCCGTACTCCCCAGGCGGGGTGCTTAATGTGTTAACTTCGTCACGGACCACGTGGAATGTGGCCCACAGCTAGCACCCACCGTTTACGGCGTGGACTACCAGGGTATCTAATCCTGTTCGCTCCCCACGCTTTCGCTCCTCAGTGTCAGTTACGGCCCAGAGATCTGCCTTCGCCATTGGTGTTCCTCCTGATATCTGCGCATTCCACCGCTACACCAGGAATTCCAATCTCCCCTACCGCACTCTAGTTTGCCCGTACCCACTGCAGGTCCGAGGTTGAGCCTCGGATTTTCACAGCAGACGCGACAAACCGCCTACGAGCTCTTTACGCCCAATAATTCCGGACAACGCTTGCACCCTACGTATTACCGCGGCTGCTGGCACGTAGTTAGCCGGTGCTTTTTCTGCAGGTACCGTCACTTTCGCTTCTTCCCTGCTAAAAGAGGTTTACAACCCGAAGGCCTTCATCCCTCACGCGGCGTTGCTGCATCAGGCTTGCGCCCATTGTGCAATATTCCCCACTGCTGCCTCCCGTAGGAGTCTGGGCCGTGTCTCAGTCCCAGTGTGACCGGTCACCCTCTCAGGCCGGTTACCCGTCGTCGCCTTGGTGAGCCGTTACCTCACCAACTAGCTGATAGGCCGCGAGATCCTCCCTGACCGAAATTCTTTCTTCCCCAGTGGATGCCCACCAGGGAAAGTATCCGGTATTAGCTACAGTTTCCCGCAGTTATCCCAGAGTCAGGGGCAGATTTCTCACGTGTTACTCACCCGTTCGCCACTAATCCACCGGAGCAAGCTCCAGCTTCATCGTTCGACTTGCATGTGTTAAGCACGCCGCCAGCGTTCGTCCTGAGCCAGGATCAAACTCTCCGTAAAGATTTGTTTGACCTCAAAAGAGGTCAAGCTTTACGAACACCCCAGCAAGCTGAGGTGAACAATTTGATTTGGCTAATGAACTGTCTTGCTGACAATTCTGTTTTATCCAAAAGGAATCTCTGCAGAAACGAAAGTTTCTGCCGAGGTTTTTGGCATCGACATTGTGCACGCTGTTGAGTTCTCAAAGATCGGATGCTTCTGAAATTTCCCTCTCGGGTCCTATCCAGAGCAACTTCACAAGCCTACAGATTTCTTGACCTTTCCGCAATCTCTGGTTTCCCTGAGATTTCGGGGCAGAAAAGCTATCTGCGGACCTAAATCCTAGACACCAAAAACCTTGGCCACAAGGGCCAATATCGAAGGGACTAGAACTTGTTGTGCTTGAGCCGAGAATCTCCACGAGTCTCTACGGCTATGGACAACTCGAGAAAGCTTAGTTACGTTTTGGTAAACGTGTCAAATAAAACTTTTTCGGGCGTGTCAGGCAGAAAAGAAAACCCCAGCGAGGTTCTTTTTTCCCTTTGAAATAACGGCCAAGGACATGCCAGCAATCGGCTCTAGAGCCTGATCCTCGGAACCGATTTTTACCTTGTTCACGCTAACCGCACCCTGCTCAATAGCTCTTCTTGCCTCGGAGTTGGAGTCAGCAAGGCCAGTAGCCACCAATGCCTCAATGATTTTTGCTCCCATCGGCAGCTTTGCACTTGGTAGTTCTGCGAGCGCCGAACTGAGGGTCTTCTCATCCAGGCTGCCCAAATCCCCGCTTCCAAACAGGGCTAACGAAGCATCGCGTGCGCTCTCAGCCTCCTGTTTTGAGTGCACCAGTTCAGTTACTTCCAAAGCCAGCCTTCGCTGTGCCTCACGCTTGAAAGGCTCTTCGGAGACCTTCTTCTCATACTCTTCAATCTCCGCCCGAGTGAGGAAGGTAAATACCTTTAGCCGATCAATGACGTCCGCATCGTCGGTGTTGAGCCAGAACTGATACATCGCATATGGGCTTGTGAGCTCGCTATCGAGCCAGATTGCGTTGCCCTCACTCTTTCCAAACTTCTTGCCATCTGCATTTGTAATGAGAGGGGTGGCGATCAGGTGCACGCTCTTCCCCTCAACCTTGTGGATGAGGTCCGTGCCGGAGGTTAGGTTGCCCCACTGATCGCTGCCACCGGTCTGCATCACGCAGCCATAGCGCCTGAAGAGCTCCAGGAAGTCAAGCCCTTGCATGATTTGGTAGGAAAACTCGGTATAGCTGATGCCGGCATCGGAATTTAGCCTCGCCGAAACCGCATCCTTTGAGATCATCTTGCCAACCCGGTAGTGCTTGCCTATCTCCCTGAGGAAGTCGATCGCGCTGTATTCGCTCGTCCAGTCCAGGTTGTTCACCATCTGGGCCGCGCTCTTGCCGTCAAAATCTAAGAATCTGCGGTTTTGTTCTGCGAGCTTCTCAACCCAGGCTGCAACAGTCTCTCGATCGTTGAGGGTCCGCTCAGAGTTTGGCTTGGGGTCTCCCACCAAACCGGTGGCGCCGCCAACCAACGCGAGGGGGTTGTGCCCTGCGAGCTGCAGCCTTCTCATGGTGAGCAGCTGGACTAAGTTTCCTAGGTGCAGGCTTGGCGCTGTCGGGTCAAAACCACAATAAAAGGTGATCGGCTTGCTCAGCGCCGCCCTGAGCTCCTTCTCGTCGGTGGAAAGCGCCACCAAACCTCGCCATTGCAGCTCGTCAAGGATGTGCGCAAAGCTCGAATCGTTTGCCTGAGAGGCCAGGGTCTCTTTGGTAGCCATTACTTCTTAGCCTTTCCAACGAGCTTTCTGAGCTGAACGAGCTGCTCGATCACCTGCTTCGATGAGGTGCCGCCGGCACCATTTCTACCCTCGATTGCGCTAGACACATTCAAAACCTTGCGAACCTCAGGCTTGAGGTGAATCGAGACCTCCCGGTACTGTTCATCGCTGGGCTCGTGAAGCTCGAGGCCATTCTCCTCACAAAAACTAACCAACTTGCCGGATATCTCGTGGGCCTCGCGGAAGGTAACCCCCTGGCGAACCAGCCACTCGGCGATGTCGGTGGCAAGTGAGAACCCGGCCGAGGCCATGTCCTCCATCCGGCTCTTGTTGAAAGTCAAAGTCGAAATCATGCCCGTCATCGCCGGCATCACAAGCATCAGCTGGTCGAAGGAGTCGAACATCGGCTCCTTGTCCTCCTGCAGGTCCCTGTTATAAGAAAGTGGCAAAGCTTTTAGAGTCGCCAAGAGTCCCGCGAGGTTTCCAATAATCCTCCCGGTCTTTCCTCTGGCAAGCTCAGCAATGTCTGGGTTTTTCTTCTGAGGCATAATCGACGAACCCGTCGCAAAGCCGTCATCCAGCTGAACGTAACCAAACTCAACCGTTGCCCAGGCAATTACCTCTTCGCTGAGCCTGGAAAGGTCTATTGCGACCAGCGACATTATGAAGGTGAACTCAGCAACCAAGTCCCTGGAGGATGTGGCATCCATCGAATTCTCTGTGGTTGAGGCAAAGCCGAGCTCCTCGGCAATGGCTTGCGAATCAAGACCAAGGGTGTTGCCAGCAAGTGCCGCTGATCCGTAAGGCGACTTGTTGAGCCGCTTCCTAAAGTCCTCGAGCCGCTGGAGGTTTCTTACCTGAGGCCAGGCATGGGCTGCTAAGTGGTGCGAAAGCAAAACCGGTTGGGCATGCTGGAAGTGAGTCCTTCCGGCCATAGCGGCACCCATGTACTCCTCTGCCTTGCCGCTAAGCGCCTCTATGTAGCCAAGGATCTGCTCCTCAAGAGCATCGGCCGCATCGGACATAAACATACGAATCAGAGTGGCAATCTGGTCATTGCGACTGCGGCCGGTGCGAACCTTGCCACCAACATCGCTGCCGGCGATCTCGATCAGGCCACGCTCTAAAGCTGCGTGAACGTCTTCCTCTTCTGGCTTTGGCTTGAAGCTTCCGCCCTCGACACGCTTCGTGAGCTCTCTGATGGCTTTTTCAATGACCCCAAGCTCATCGTCGTTTAGATACCCCGCGACGTTCAGCGCTTTGACGTGAGCTGCAGTCCCTAAAAGGTCATACTTCGCCAGCCGCCAATCGAAGTGGGTTGACTTACTCAGGGCAGCCATGGCGTCAGCGGTGGCTCCTGAGAACCTGCCGCCCCAAAGGGCATCGCTACTTTGTGCCATGATTCCTCACCCGAGTTTGTCTAAGTCTAGTTTTGCTCTGCCAGCCAGGCCATTAGGGCCTTCTGAGCGTGGAGGCGATTCTCCGCCTCCTGCCACACAAGCGAGCGCGGACCGTCGATGACCTCGGCGCTAACCTCAAAACCTCGATAGGCGGGGAGGCAGTGAAGAAACACAGCATCGGGTGAAGCCAAGTCCATTAGCTTTTGATCAACGCTAAATCCTGCGAAGTCCGCTTTGCGCCTCTCGGCCTCTTCCTCCATGCCCATAGAGATCCAGGTGTCGGTGGCAATGACATTTGCACCAAGCACTGCCTCCCTAGGGTCGGTGGTTACCTCGACCACGCCTCCCATCATCGCCGCAATCTCTCTGGCTCTTGCAACTACCCTCTCGTCCGGCAAATAGCCTTCGGGCGCTGCCACAGAAACGCTCATTCCGGCAAGCGCGCAGGCAACGAGGTAGCTGTTAGCCATATTGTTTGCGGCATCGCCAACATAGGCCAGCTTCAAACCCTTGGTCTTGCCGAACTGCTCGCGAATTGTCATGAGGTCTGCCAAGAGCTGGCAAGGGTGCCACGAGTCACTGAGGGCATTGATGACCGGCACCGAGGAATTTGCCGCCATCTCCTCAAGACCGCTTTGGGCATAGGTCCGCCAAACGATCTGGGAAACCTGACGCTCCAAGACCTTGGCGGTATCGGCAACAGACTCTTTCTTTCCCAGCTGGGAAACAGCGGTGTCCAGTATTAGCGGCACTCCCCCAAGGTCCGCGATCCCTACCGCAAAGGAAACCCGAGTTCTCGTGGAGGTCTTGTCAAAAATGACCGCAACGGTTTGAGGGCCTTCGAAGGGTCGCTCGGAATACCTGTCGGACTTCAGCTTGATGGCGCGCTCGATGATGGCCTCTTGCTCCAAAGGAGTTAGGTCGTCGTCTTTGAGAAAGTGTCTTGTCATTGCTACCTCGTAACCTGTGTGCCAACACCGGAAGCTGTGAAAATCTCAAGCAGGATGCTGTGCGGCTCTCGTCCGTCAATTATGTGTGCCTTTGGCACACCACCATCTACTGCGTCCAGACAGGCCTGCATCTTTGGAATCATCCCAGACTCTAGAGAGGGCATGAGTTCCCTAAGTTCATTCGCGGCAATCTCCGAAACCAGCGAGTCCCGATTTGGCCAGTCCGCATAGAGCCCCGCTACGTCGGTGAGCACCATCAACTTTTCGGCGCCTAACGCAACCGCCAATGAGGCCGCTGCCAGGTCGGCATTTACGTTGAGAAGTTCGCCTTGGGTTGTGGGGGCAACCGTCGAAATTACCGGGACATCTCCGCGCTCAATCGCCTGAATGACGCTGCGGGGGTTGACGCTGCGAACCTCGCCAACCAGTCCCAGGTCAACCTCACCGGCAGGGGTCTTGCCCTTCACCTTCACTGCGCGGAACAGATCATCGTCTTCTCCGGAGAGAACCTTGGCACCAGCCCCGCTGTCGGAAATGAGGCCGGCAAGCTTTGCCCCAATCTGATTTCTTAGAACATCGCGAACTACCTCAATAGTCTTTTCATCGGTATAGCGAAGGCCACCTCGAAATTCACTCTCAATGCCCTGCTCCGCCAGCCTGGCGGTGATTTGAGGACCGCCCCCGTGAACTACAACCGGCTTGATGCCAACAAATCTCAAGTAAGCCATGTCTTGCGCGAAGGCTCTCTGGAGCTCTTCATCAACCATCGCATTGCCGCCGAACTTTATGACGACGATGCGGCCGTGGAAGTCTTTGAGCCAGTCCAGTGACTCGATCAGGGTCTCGGCCTTAATCTTGGCTAGGGCATTATCGGATTGCTGTGGCTTCATTAGCTTGAGTATGCACTGTTCTCTTCGACATAGGCATGGGTCAGATCGTTGGTGACAACGGTAGCCGCTTGGTCCCCTGAGTGAAGGTCTATCTCGATTACGACCTCTCTGTCGCTGAGGTCCACCTTTGAACGGTCTCCAGCAGGCATTCCCTTTGATGAGATCAACACCGAATTCATCGAGACATCGATGTCGTAGGGGTCAAAGGCCGCAGAGGTGGTGCCAATGGCCGCCAGTATCCTGCCCCAGTTTGGGTCGTTTCCAAAGATTGCGGTCTTAAACAAATTGTTGCGGGCAATGGCTCGACCAACCTCAAGAGCATCAGCCTCGCTGGCCGCGCCTTGGACCTTTATATGGATGTTGTGACTTGCACCCTCAGCATCATCAAGAAGTTTCAGTGCCAGCTCCCGACAGAGCTCCGTCAAGAGCTCTTGAAACTCAGCTGGCTCTGGCTTCACTCCCGCGGCACCAGAGGCCATGAGTGTTACCTGGTCATTGGTCGACATTGCGCCATCCGAATCCAGTCGGTCAAAACTCAGGCGTGTAGCCTCACGCAGCGCAGCATCTAGTTCTTGAGGCTCAAGGTCGGCATCGGTCGTAATTACGACGAGCATGGTCGCAAGAGCAGGAGCGAGCATGCCAGCACCTTTTGCCATACCGCCAAGTCGATACCCTGAGCCCTGACGAGTTGCAAGCTTCGGAACAGTGTCGGTGGTCATGATCGCCTCGGCCGCGCTAGCTCCACCATCGGCGTCGAGAGTCGAAAAAGCCTCTTGCACTCCCGACAAGAGCTTGTCTCTATCGAGCTGCTCTCCGATGAGTCCAGTGGAGCAAACAAGAATTTCTGCCGCTCCGGTGCCCAGGAGCTCCCCAACCATCTCGGCGGTGGCGTGAGTGGTTTGAAACCCCTGAGGTCCGGTGTAGCAATTTGCGCCGCCGGAATTGAGGATGATTGCCCGAGCCAGTCCCGACTTGATTACCTCTTGGGACCAAAGAATGGGGTTTGCCTTACAGCGGTTTGAGGTAAAGACAGCTGCCGCGGCGTGCTTGGGGCCGTCGTTGACAACTAGCGCTACGTCCCTCTTACCGCTTGCCTTCAACCCCGATGCAACTCCCGCTGCCCTGAAACCATCTGGAAAGCTGACGCTCAAGGAGCTACCCCAACTGTTGTCAACCCAGTCTGCTCGGTCAGTCCAAGAGCAATGTTCATGCTTTGAATCGCAGCACCTGCTGTGCCCTTCACTAGGTTGTCAATCGCACACATAAACAAAACTCGGCCGGCACGCTCGTCGTATTCGATTGCGATGTGGGCCATGTTCGATCCCAACACTGCCCCAGTCTGTGGGACCTCTCCGGGAGGCAATAGCTTCACAAACTCCTCATCGCCGTAGGCGTCCTGATAAATCTCGCGAAGGTATTCCATGGAGAACCGGCTGCCTGGCTTGGCCGCAATTGAAGCAAATATGCCGCGGGTCATTGGCACCAAAATCGGTGTAAAGGAGATTGACCCTCGCTTACCTGAAGCGATTGCCAGGTTCTGAAGCATCTCTGGAATGTGGCGGTGAGAACCGGCAACTGAGTAGGCTCTGGCCGACCCCATTACCTCGGTAGCCAGCAGGTCCGGCTTTGCTGCCCGACCAGCTCCGGATGTGCCAACCGCGAGGGTCGCAACTAGGTCTTCGACCTCAATCAGGTCCGCTGTGGCCGCGGGCGCCAATGCAAGCGTTACCGCTGTGACATTGCAGCCAGGAACAGCAATCCTGCGCTGCTCACGCAGTCTTCCGCGCAGCTTTCCGCCATCAGCCGTGACCATCTCGGGAAGCCCGTACGGCCAGGTTCCCGCGTGCTCGCTGCCGTAGTAATCGCGCCATGCGGAGGGGTCGTGAAGCCTAAAGTCCGCTCCGCAATCAATCACCAGCATGTGCTCGGGAAGTTGATTGGCAATAGCCGCACTCTGCCCGTGAGGAAGTGCCAAGAAGACCACTTCGTGACCCATCAGGTTTTCAGCAGTCGTCTCAAGCAGAACGCGATCGGCAAACTCACCTAGGTGCGGCTGAATCTTGCCCAGGGTCTCCCCCGCGTTTGAAAAAGCGGTGACGTTGCCCAGGTCGAGCATTGGGTGGCCGGAGATAAGACGCAAAAGCTCCCCTCCCGCGTAACCGCTGGCTCCCGCGACAGCAACCTGAATCGTCATGCGCGCAGCTCCGCTCCGTGTCGCTCTGCTGCTAGCTGAACAGCTGCCTCCTTGGCAGCGGTCGCCTCGGCTGCAGTCAAGGTCTTGTCCTTGGCCCTAAAGATCATTGAAAAGGTGAGCGACTTTTTTTGTCCGAGAGTCTCGGATCGCCAGTCATCAACAAGCGAAATGCTCTCGAGGAGCTCCCCGGCACCCTCCCGAATTGTCTCGATCAGTTCAGCTGATGGCACATCAAGCCCAACTACCAGCGAAAGATCCTGGGTGGCAGCCGGCATTACGCCAATCTCGGAGGCGGCAATAAGCTCAGGCGCCAGGTCGTAGATTGCGCTCAAATCAACCTCGAAGACCCCTACCCTCCCAGGAAGGTGAAGCTCATCCGCAATGTCGGGGTGCAGCTCGCCAACTATGCCGACCTCTTGGCCCGAAACAATTACCTTGGCTCCCCTGCCAGGGTGAAGGCCCATAACCTCAGCCTGAGTTAGCCCTGACTCGACTCCAATGCTGGCAAGGGCAGTAACAAGAGCCGAAATGGCTTGCTGATAGCCGGCTTCGATGGGGGCCTGACCTGGCTGCTGCGCTACCCAGTCGCCTAGAACCACGCCCGCAAGCTTTCTCGGCTGCGATGGGATGGACGCGTTCAGGCTCGCCAAAACTTTGTCACTTGGTCTCTGGTTGCCAACCGGCAAAGCCGTGACCGGAGTTCCGCCAGCAATGAAGGCAGAACCTTCCTCAACAATCGCGAGATTGCTATTGGCTCGGGATACGTTTCTTGATGCTGCTTGCAAGAGCCCTGGCAACAACTCCTTGCGAAGCTGTCCCGCCTCGCTCTGAATCGGGTTCTCAAGTTCTATTGCCCCAGCGGAGCTAAACCAAGAATTCTGCTCGGGAGTGTAGAAGGGGTAGTTGAGGACCTCAACAAATCCGCTGCCAACGAGCGCGCCAAGAACCTTTCTGCGCAACTGCTGCTTGCGGGTAAGGCCTCTGCCCGGGGGTGCGACTGGAATGGTCGCAGGAATCTTGTCATACCCAACAAGCCTTGCCACTTCTTCGGCGAGGTCTGTCTTGTGCCTGAGATCTGGCCGCCAGGAGGGAACCTCAACCTCTAAAGACCCCTTACCGGAAACCTTGCAGCCGATCATCTCTAGAGCTGCGGCGACCTCCTTTTCCGAGTAGTCGTATCCAACAAGCGCTGCAGGAAAGCCCACGTCCATCGAAATCTTTATGGGAGCCATTTCCGTGACGTGCTCTGCACCAAGTCCGGAGAGCTTGCCACCGGCAAGCTCAATCAATAGCTGCGCGGCCCTGGCGGCAGCATAGGCGGAAACTTTGTGGTCCACTCCGCGCTCAAACCTTCTCGATGCCTCAGAGGGCAGTTTGTGCCTACGTGCTGAGCGCGCGATTGAAATTGGGTCAAAGATTGCGGCCTCAAGCAGGATCTTCGTTGTGGAGTCGGTGACCTCGGTGCTTGCCCCTCCCATGACTCCGGCAATGCCTATGGGTCCACTCTCATCTGTGATCAGTAGGTCCTCTTCGTGGAGGATGCGCTCTTTATCGTCAAGCGTGGTTATCTTCTCGCCCTTATTAGCCCTGCGAACCTCGATGCCACCGGTCAGCTTGTCGAGATCGTAGGCGTGAAGCGGCTGACCCAGTTCGAGCATCACGTAGTTCGTGATGTCTACAGCAATCGAAATCGAGCGCATTCCAGCTAGTTTCAGGCGATTTGCCATCCACGAGGGAGTGGGCGATGTGGCATCAATTCCTTCAACCCCCACAAGCAAGAAGTTTGAACAGCCTGCGGTGCCGTGAATTGGCGAGCTGTCGGAAATCTTGAGATCAAAGCCGGAGACTTTCGCAGGGGTAACCAGCGATGCTGGGTCGGTGAACTTACTTGATGTTGCGTGCGAGTACTCTCTGGCAATTCCGCGAATTGAGAAGCAATAGCCCCTGTCGGGCGTCACATTAACCTCGGCCGCGGCTTCATTGAGACCAAGCAGCTCCAAAGCATCGCTTCCCAGCTCAGGATCAAGTCCCAGAGTTACTAGCCGCAGGATTCCGTCGTGGTCGTCGCTGAGACTGAGCTCCTTGGCCGAGGCGATCATGCCGTCGGAGACGTGTCCATATGTCTTTCGGGCAGCTATCTCAAAGCCACCGGGCAACACTGCCCCAGGCAGCGTTACAACGACCTTGTCTCCAACCTCAAAGTTTCTCGCGCCACAGACTATGCCTCTTACATCCTGGGGATTTGGACCTACCTGGACCTGGCACCACCTAATGGTCTTGCCGTTTGACTGCTCTTCCTCAACAAACTCGAGGACCTTGCCAACCACTACCGGGCCAGTGATCTCGCCACCGATTGCCGATTCCTCTTCTAGGCCAACGCGGACAAGCTGCTCCATGACATCGTGAGGTGTGGCGTCTTTGGGTAGCTCAACGTATTCAGCGAGCCAACTAAGCGGGACCTTCACTAGATCACCTGCCCGAACTGCCTGGAGAACCTAACATCGGCCTCGACCATGTCGTGCATGTCCAAGACGCCATTTCTAAACATCAGAGTTCGCTCGATACCCATTCCAAATGCAAACCCCGAATAGGTCTCTGGGTCAATGCCCGCTGCAAGGAGGACATTTGGGTTGACCATGCCGCAGCCGCCCCACTCGACCCATCTCGCGCCGCCCTTTGCTCCTGGGTGCCAGACATCAAGCTCTGCGCTGGGTTCAGTGAAGGGGAAATAGCTGGGGCGAAGCCTGATCTTGGCCTCGGGTCCGAACATCACCCGCGCAAAGTGCTCCAGAGTGCCCCGAAGATCCGCCATCGTAAGGCCCTTATCAACTGCCAGTCCTTCAACCTGGTGGAAAACGGGCGTGTGAGTCGCATCAAGTTCGTCCGTGCGGAAGACCCTGCCGGGGCAAAGAACATAAACCGGAAGCTCTCGCTCCAGAAGAGACCGGATCTGCACCGGGGAAGTATGCGTCCTAAGCAGCAGGTGATTTTCAACTGGTGAAACAAAGAATGTGTCCTGCATGGCCCTGGCCGGGTGATCCGGATGGAAGTTCAGAGCATCGAAATTGAACCACTCGTTTTCAAGCTCTGGGCCATCGGCGATTTCCCAACCCATGCCAACGAAAACGTCGCTGATCTGGTCCATCAATAGCGACAGCGGGTGCCTAGCTCCACGCTGAATGTAATTGGCGGCGGCAGTGATGTCGACCTTTTCGGCCTCAAGACGCTGCGCCCTCGCTATCTTCTCGAGCTCTGCTGCCTTTGCCTCAAAAGCGGCCATGAGCTCAGCCTTGGCTTCGCCCATCATCTTGCCCGCCTCGGCCTTCTTTTCATTGGGCAGAGACTTGATTAGCGAATTGAGCTTTGTTAGCGGAGCGGTGTCTCCTACCAGCTGGGCCTTAGATTGCCTGAGCTCCTCCGCTGTTCCAATCGCGCTAAGTGCATCCAAGGAGCTCTTGAGCGCCTTGGTTACCTCGGATTGGGTTAGCTCGGACACCTGCACAAGTTTAGTGATTGGCCCGCTGAGCGAACGCAGTGAAATACAGGCAGATAGAAGCCGCAGTGGCAAGATTCAGTGACTCTGCCGAGCCATAAATGGGTATTGAGACAGTCTTGTCGGCCAAGGCGGCGAGCTCAGAGTCCACTCCCCCGGCCTCGTTGCCAAATATCCATGCTGAAGGCGTAGCAAGAGTTCCCTGCGGCATGTCCGGGAGTGACTCACCCTTGGCACTGGTTGATAGCACCTGAATGCCCTGGGCCTGCAGTTCGATTACAGCCTCTTGCATGTCGACTCCGACGCTAATTGGCACATTCAGCAAGCTGCCGGCAGTCGAGCGAACCACCTTTGAGTTGTAGGGATCAACGGATCCGTTTGAAAACACCACGGCATCCGCTCCGGCGGCATCTGCAGCGCGAATAATCGTGCCGGCATTACCAGGGTCTTGGATGCGATCGAGCAGGACAACTAACTTTGGGCTCGTTTCAACTATCTCCGAAAACTCAACGTCAATGTGGTGAACGATGCTGACAATCCCTTGGGGGGTCTTGGTGTCGGCAATCTTCTCCATGACCCGCGTGGAAACCTGCTCGACCGAAACCCCTGCCTTTTCAAGCGTGGATATCTCCGCCGCATAGCGCTCTAGAGCGCTCTCGGTTACAAAAATCTCCTGTGCGAGTTCTGGATATTGCGCTAGCTCCTTGAGCCCCTGAGGACCCTCAAGCAAAAAGAGCCCGGTTTCATACCGGGCATCTTTTTGTGAAAGTCGCGCAATTTCCTTGACCCGGGCAGAACCTGGGTCAAGCGCCACTAGCTAACCTTTGGAGCGTTTACGTCCTTTGGCAGTGCTGCCTTAGCGCTGGCAACCAAAGTTGCGAATGCGCCTGGGTCGTTTACTGCCATGTCGGCCAGGATGCGACGGTCAACCTCGATGCCAGCCAGGTTCAAACCCTGGATGAGACGGTTGTAGGTCATGCCATTTAGGCGAGCAGCTGCATTGATGCGGCTAATCCACAGCCTGCGGAAGTCACCCTTGCGCTTGCGACGGTCGTTGTATGCATAGACAAACGAGTGCAGCAGCTGCTGCTTTGCCATGCGGTAAAGCCTTGAGCGCTGTCCGCGGTAACCGTGTGCTCTTTCCAGTGCAACTCGACGCTTTTTGTGTGAGTTGACGGCGTTTTTTACTCTTGCCATGTTCTTACTCTCCTCCGCCTAGCGGCCTAGTTGCTTCTTAAGCTTCTTGAAATCTGCAGGCGATACCACCTGGTCTTGGTTCAGACGACGCGTCCTGCGGGAGCTCTTGTGCTCCAGGTTGTGACGCATGTTGATCTGCTGCTTCATGAGCTTGCCGCTACCGGTGAAGCGGAAGCGCTTCTTGGCACCCGAGTGGGTCTTCATCTTCGGCATAATCTCTCCTCTTAGTTTTCTTCGCTCGTCTGAGACGAGTCCTTGGTTTGAACTCGCTTCGCCTCGGCTCTTGCCTCAGCCTTGTTCTTTAGTGGCCCAATAACCATGACCATGTTGCGGCCATCGATTGATGGGGTCGACTCCACGGTTCCGAACTCGGTTACTTCCTCGCTGAGTCGCTGCAACAGCTTCACGCCCATTTCGGGCCTGGACTGTTCGCGCCCTCGGAAGACAACCATGACCTTCACCTTGTCGCCAGCCTTGAGGAACTTGCGAACCTGACCAACCTTCGTGTTGTAGTCGTGATCGTCGATCTTTAGACCGAAGCGAACCGTCTTCAAGATTGTGTTGACCTGGTTCTTGCGAGCCTCTCGCACCTTCTGAGCTGCCTCGTATTTGAATTTGCCGTAGTCCATTACCTTGCAGACAGGTGGGTTGGAACCGGGTGAAACCTCGACTAGATCTAGGTCTGCATCCTGTGCCATCTTCAATGCCCGCTCGATTGGTACTACACCAACCTGTTCTCCGGTTGGTCCGACTAGTCGAACCTCAGAGACCCGAATACGCTCATTAATGCGCGGATCGCTAATAACTGCTCCTCGTTGCCAATTGTTTTAGCTCGCCATGCGGCATGCAGAAATAAATAAACTCTCTTACCCAAACAACCTTTTGATGCGGTTGGCAGGTGGGATCGCAATCCACTTCTTCACTGAGCCTTAGCCCAGAGCCTGCAATACTCTAGCAGAGTAAAAGCCAACAGAGAAGAGGCAAATTGGACGAGGGTGCAGCAAGAGATATTGCCGAAGTTCCAGCCGTCGAAATCATCAACACCGCTGCGGTTCATCTAATGAGCGCTGCTGCGGTGCAGACGGGTCTTGCGGAGGATGCCCCTGCCGACCTAGACGAGGCGCGCAAGTTGATCACCGCTTTGGCTGGACTGGTAACTGCTGCCGCTCCTGAAATCGGTGACCACCACGCAAGGCCTCTTCGCGACGGTCTTCGTTCTCTTCAGCTCGCCTTCCGCGAGGCCTCGGCAATGCCGGATGAGCCGGGTAAAGGGCCAGGCGAGAAATACACCGGACCGGTTAGCTAGGCGACAACTAGCCGGTAGCCAATTGAGTCCACCCTTCGGTTGAACTCTTCACTGCGGAGCTCATCCGTAAAGGAAGTCAGCAGTTCCTTTAGTTTGTCTGGACTAACACTTGGTCGCATGCCCAGCTGAATCAACAGCTCCGCATGCGATAGATCAAGCTTTGGGTCTCCATCAAAAAGGTCAATGGTAGAAATCAGCGGATGTCGCATCGCAACCTCTTCACACCAGCTAAGAACCCAGGGGTCTTTGTGGGGAGGAAACCACTGTTCGCGCTTCGCTATCGCCTCAAGGGCGGGGGTTCTCAGGGCAACGGCGTCGGTTGCAGGATTAAGAATTATTCTCGAGTGGCCCTCACTTGCAGCCGCCAGTGCGACGCGCTGGGAGGATGCTGGCACCGGCCTGGCATCGCTTTTCCACTTTGTCATGTCATCTACAGAGCTAAAAACAGGGATTGCAGTCTGCTTATCGGGGGTAGCGACGGCAACAATGGCCAGCTCCGCACTCTTGTCAACGAGCTGGCCATGCGGCCCCTGCTCGGATTCACCGAGGGTGGCAATTAGAGGGATTAGTAGCCTGGAATCAGTGAGGGCTGCAACCAGGGCCGACTTATCTATCGGGACATCTGCGAGCGCCGCTGCAAGCGCCTTGGGAGTTTTGCCGTCGTCATCTGCGAAGGCGTTCTGTTCAAACGACCGGCCTTCCCATGGGACGCCAGCCGAATCGCTGTATTTGTCGCTCAAACCCTGCCCGCAACCTCAAGGGCCTCTTCCAAGGTGAAGCGACCGGCATAGAGGGACTTTCCAAGGATTGCGCCTTCAAGACCCAGTGGCACAAGCGATGCCAAATTGGCAATGTCCTCAAGTGATGAAATACCACCCGATGCCACGACCGGCTTGGCTGTCTTTTCCATGACTGCCTTCAAAAGTTCCAGGTTCGGACCCCTCAGGGTTCCATCCTTGGTGACATCGGTCACCACATAACGAGCACAGCCAGCCTGTTCCAATCTCTCCAAGACCTCAAACAAGTCCCCACCCTCTTTGGTCCAGCCTCTGGCAGCGAGGGTTGTGCCCCGAACATCAAGCCCAACCGCAATCTTGTCCCCGTACTTTGCAATTGCTCCCGCGGTCCACTCAGGATCCTCCAGGGCGGCGGTCCCGAGGTTGACTCGAGTTGCACCAAGATCTAGAGCTGCCTCAAGCGACTGAGAATCGCGGATGCCTCCAGAGAGCTCAATCTTTGTGTCCCCAGCGTTTGCAATTACCTCCGCGATTACCTCTTTATTGCTGCCCCTGCCAAATGCCGCATCTAGGTCTACAAGGTGAATCCATTCAGCACCCGCGTTGATCCAATCCATTGCCGCATCGAGAGGGTGGCCGAAGTCTTCCTCGCTGCCCGCCTCTCCCTGGGTTAGTCGAACTGCTTTGCCCGAGGCAACATCAACAGCCGGTAATAGTTCTAAATGCATCCACTGCTCCTAGAGAGTCTTTGTCCAGTTTCTCAAAAGCTGCAGGCCAGCCTGACCAGACTTCTCTGGGTGAAACTGAGTTGCACTCAGTGGGCCATTCTCGACAGCGGCCAGGAATCTCTCGCCGTGCTCCGCCCAAGTCAGCTTTGGCGGGATGAATGGCGCTTTCACATCAAGCTCCCACCTTTTTGCGGCATAGGAGTGCACGAAATAAAACCGCTCACCCTCGATGCCCCTGAAGAGCTCGGAGCCAGCGTCAGGCTCAACTCCTGTCCAGCCGATGTGAGGAAGGGTCGCTGCTTTCAACTTGGCAACCTCTCCCGGCCACTGGCCAAGACCTTGGGTTTCTTCCCCGTGCTCCAATCCTGAAGAAAACATGACCTGCATCCCAACGCATATCCCCAGCACGGGCCTGGAAGCTGCGAGCCTTTTATCAACAATTGATGCCGCAGAAACCCCCGAAAGCTTTCTCATTACTGCCGCATAAGCTCCAACACCGGGGATCACCATGCCATCAGACTCAATTAGGTCCTTTGGGTCAGAGGTAAGTGAGACCTCGGCACCTGCCTCGACCAGGGCGCGAACCGCAGAGTGGATGTTGCCGGAACCGTAATCTAAGACCGTGACCTTTTTGGTCACAGGCTTCCCTTCGTCGAGGGAACTCCTTGCACCCGAGGATCAGGCTCAACTGCAGCCCTAAGCGCCCTGGCGAAAGCCTTGAACTGAGCCTCTGCGATGTGGTGGGCATCACGACCACCAAGCAGCGAAACGTGAAGCGTAATGCCGGCGTTGTGGGCGATGGCTTCAAAGACGTGACGAACCATGGATCCCGTGAAGTGACCACCGATCAGGTGATACTCAAAGCCTGCTGGCTCTCCATCGTGCACCAAATACGGCCTGCCAGAAATATCTACCACTGCGCGGGCTAGAGCCTCATCGAGCGGCACAACAGCATCTCCATATCTCGAAATGCCAGCCTTGTCACCTAGCGCCTCTTTGAGGGCCTGACCCAAGACAATCGCGACATCTTCAACGGTGTGGTGGATGTCGATGTCAGTGTCGCCCTTTGCATTGACCTTTAGGTCAATAAGGGAGTGCTTGGAAAAGGCGGTTAGAAGGTGGTTGAAAAAAGGAACCGTGGTCTCGATTTCGGAAACCCCTGAACCGTCCAGGTTCAGCTCAAGCTCAACCGCAGACTCTGAAGTCTTACGGCTGACTTTGGCAATGCGAGTCATCTTTAGCACCTTCAACTTGGGATTGAAGCCCAAGTCTAGTCAAGCAAAAGCGCAATCTCAGCAAGAAGTTTTGTGGTTTCGGCCTCGGTGCCAGCTGTGATGCGAAGGGTTCCGGGGATTGAGACGTTTCGGACTAAAACCCCCTTGGCCAACAAATCTTCGAATACAGCTTGGGGGTCAGAGAAGCCCGCGACCAAAACAAAGTTTGCATCCGAGTCATAAGGGTTTAGCCCCCACTGCCTGCAGGCATCGATGATCCGGTCTCGTTGGACCTTGATTTTCTCTACGTTTGCGAGCATCAGGTCACTGTGCTCGAGGGCAGCAAGAGCGGCAGCCTGCGTCAGGGCTGATAGGTGATACGGCAGCCTAACGATCCTCATCGCGTCAACAACCGACTCGGAAGCGGCCATGTAGCCAACCCTTGCCCCAGCAAATGCGAAGGCTTTACTCATCGTCCGAGATACCACTAGGCGCTCCATGCCGGCAAGCAGCTCAAGTGAGCTCGGTCCCTGCGAGAACTCGGCATAAGCCTCGTCTACGAGAAGCATTCCCCCGAAAGCCTCATATGCTGCCCGCACAGTCTCAAGTGTTACCGCAGTCCCAGTTGGGTTATTTGGCGCACAAATCAAGACAATGTCGGGCTTGTGCTGAGAAATAGCCTCAGAAACGAACTCTGGACTGAGTTCATATGCCTCAGGCCGTTCAACCTCAACGTATTCGGTAAGGGTGATGCGGGCGATGTTTGGATACATCGAATAGGTGGGGCCAAAGCTCAAGGCTTTTCTGCCGGGCCCTCCAAAGGCCGTGAAGAACTGCTGAAGCACCTCGTTAGAACCATTGGCCGCCCAGACTTGACTGGCGGAGAGCCCGTGGCCTAAAAACCTGGCAAGAGAGTCTCTGAGTTCCAAGAACTCGCGATCCGGATAGCGATTGAGACCAACTACGGCCGCGGCCAACTTCTCAACAATTGTTAGGGCAACTTCTTCGGGTATGCCATGGGTGTTTTCGTTTACGTTTAGAGAAACTGGAACAGCTAGCTGCGGCGCGCCATAAGGCTCCTGACCCCGCAGGTCATCACGAATTGGAAGGTTTTCGAGACTGCTCACCCATAAATGCTAGCCATCAGGCTAGGGAAGTGCGATTTGTTGCCCAGGAATTAGATCCGAGCTCTCGAGCGCATTCGTCATTACGACCTCTGCGATCCAGTCTCTCGGATCCTGACCCTTGGCGTGCGCCTCCGCCAGTGACCAAAGTGAATCGCCCTGGGAAACGGTTATGTAGGTGAGGTTGCCGGGCTCTGAGTCGGTGGCAACAGAGCCTGTGATGCCGACGACACTTAGGACGACAGCAAGCATGAGAATAGCGATCGCGCGAGCGAAGCGTCTTGGGTCAGTCAGGTGATACGCACTGAGTTTCTGCATTGCTCTTACCTCCTTGCTCGAATTTCTTTTTCGAACATTTGTTCTAAGTATAGAAATCTTCCTGCGGTTTGCAAGCATTTCTTGCTACTTTTTTGGTTTTTTTCGAAAATGTGTTTGGATTTGCTGCAAATTCCGAATACAGTTTCGATAGGCAAAGCAAAACACTGGCCACCGACATTTTTGGAGGAGAGATGGATCAGAGCGGACTAACTGCCGTACAGCAGCGGATTCTGGATGTCATTAGAGAGTCAATGCAGTCCCGAAACTACGCCCCTTCAATGCGAGAGATTGGCGAGTCTGTCGGACTCTCATCTACCGCAAGCGTCTCCCATCAGCTCAACAAGTTAGAGCTACTGGGCTTTATCTCAAGAGACCCGAGAAGGCCCCGCACCATAGACCTGCTGGGTGAAGAGCCAGCGGCAGAGATTATCCGTCCTGACTCCGCCCTTGTTCCACTCGTGGGAAGGATTGCAGCCGGCATTCCAATCACGGCCGACCAGAACGTTGAGGATGTCTTTACTCTGCCCCGGCAGCTGGTTGGACAGGGCGAGCTGTTCTTGTTGAAGGTTGTTGGAGAGTCCATGATCGATGCAGCCATTTGCGATGGCGACTGGGTAGTCGTCCGACAGCAGCAGACTGCAGAGAACGGTGATGTAGTTGCAGCCCTGATTGAAGAGGAAGCCACCGTGAAGACCTTCAAGCAGCGAGATGGTCACACCTGGCTCTTGCCAAGAAACTCAGCCTTTGAGCCCATCCTTGGCGACCAGGCAGTAATCCTTGGAAAGGTTGTCGCGGTCCTTAGGACCGTTTAGCAAACTCTTTGAGCTCGTGGGCAAGATCCTCACGCACAAGCGCCCTCAGGGAAGTGCCCTCCTCGACATATTCAGTCTCTAAGACCTTCCCTGCAAGGTGAATGCGTGACACGAGATCCCCTCTGGAGTAAGGGATTACCCCGACAAACTCAACATCTGGTTTTGGCAGCATGCTTCCGATGGCTTCTTGCAGGGCGTCTATGCCCTGGCCAGTTCTGGCAGACACGAGCAGCGCTCCCTGAACCATGCCTCTTAGCCTCACCTGAACCTCATCTGACACGAGGTCGGCCTTGTTGAATACCACTAGCTCTGCAATTGAACTGGCATCGAAGTCCGCAATAACGCTTCTCACGGTAGAAATCTGACCGAGTGGGTCGGGGTCTGTGGCATCCACAACGTGGACAATCAAATCAGCGCCGGCAATCTCCTCGAGGGTAGAACGAAATGCCTCAACGAGTTGATGAGGCAAGTCCCGGACAAAGCCAACGGTGTCGGAGATCGTGTACTCACGACCATCTGGGGTTGAGTGCTTCCTCACGGTTGGGTCCAAAGTCGCAAAAAGGGCGTTCTCGACCAAAACCCCAGCCTTGGTGAGTCTGTTTAGTAGTGAAGACTTGCCTGCGTTGGTGTAGCCGGCGATTGCAACCTGGGGAACTTGAGACTTTTGCCTTGATTGACGTTTAGTGTCCCTGGCAAGCTTCATCCCCTTAATTTCTCGCTTGAGCTTGGCCATGCGGGTGTTGATGCGGCGCCGATCAAGCTCGATCTTCGTCTCACCGGGACCTCTGGAGCCGATTCCAACACCGCCTGCAGCCTGACCACCGGCCTGCCTGGACATCGAGTCACCCCAACCACGCAATCTGGGGAGCAAATATTCCAGCTGGGCAAGCTCGACCTGAGCCTTACCCTCCTTGCTTTTCGCGTGCTGAGCAAAGATGTCAAGAATGATTGCGGTTCGGTCAATGACCTTGATTTTGACAATGTCCTCAAGCGATCGGCGCTGGGAAGGAGAGAGCTCGGTATTTGCGATCACGGTATCGGCGCCAAGTGTGCGGGCTAGATCTCTTAGCTCCGCCGCCTTGCCCTTCCCTAGATAACTCGTAGGATCAGGCATATTTCTGCGCTGGAGCAGCCCATCAAGAACTCTGGCCCCGGCAGTCTCAGCAAGCGCTGAGAGCTCGCGAAGTGAGTTCTCGGCTGCGGTGAGATTACCCTGAGACCACACTCCTATGAGAATGACCTTCTCAATCCTGAGCTGTCGATACTCGACATCCGTGATGTCTTCGAGCTCGGTCGATAGGCCAATTACTCGCCTGAGCGACTCTCGCTCCTCCAGATCCAGCTGATCGCCGTCGTATTCCTGAGCGGGTGCGGCGGCGCCTCGGCGAAGAATTCGCTCCAGGGCGCTCTCAGATTCCACGGCTTAACACTAGGCCTGTAATAGGTTGGTGAAATGACCCAGCACTACTTCAGCGAAGACCCGGGAGTCGAAAGGCGCCAAAGGACAATCCGCTTTGAAGTCGCAGGGAGAGAAATAGAGGCCCTAAGCATTAGCGGCACCTTCAGCACCACCAAGCTAGACCCCGGCACCAAGGTCCTACTGAGCCTGCACGAGCACTTTCCAACTTCAGGTGATGTGCTGGACATAGGCTGTGGCTGGGGCCCGATAGCGATTTCAATTGCGCTGAGCTCTCCCCAGACTCAGGTCTACGCGGTCGACATAAACGAGCGGGCCGTGTCTCAGACCAGAGAAAACGCCAAGCGTCTCGGGCTTGAGAACATAACGGCAGTAATGCCAACTGAGCTTGAACTAGACCAGAAATTCGATGCAATCTGGTCTAATCCACCTATTCGCATCGGGAAGAGTGCCCTCCACGAACTGATGAACACCTACCTACCCAGACTCAGGCCCGGGGGTAGTGCCTACTTGGTGGTTCAAAAGCAGCTTGGTGCCGAGAGCTTTCAGAAGTGGCTGACGAGCGAATTTGATGACTGCCAGGTGACAAAGGTAGAAAACAGCAAGGGCTACCGAGTGATACGGGTTACAGCCCCCGCCAGCTACCACTAAAGACAAGCTCGGCCGGACCGCTTATTGAAACGTGTTCGCCGTCTTCGGTTGGAAATACCCTCACGCCTAAATCGCCGCCGGGAACACTCACCTTCCAGTGGTTCTGCTCTCCCCCGGCCCAGTGCCTCACGGCAAGGGCTGAGGCGGCAACGCCTGTGCCGCAGCTAAGGGTCTCTCCCACACCGCGCTCAAATACGCGCATGCTTACCCCTGCAACTCCCTCAACAATCATGGGTTCGTCTATGACAACAAACTCAACGTTTGCGCCTTCATTAGGCTCGGGGTCCAAGATTGGAATCTTGTGTAGATCCAGGTGCTCAAGTTCATCAAGGTCGGCCAGCGCCACAACCACATGAGGGTTACCCAAGTCCACGCTCAAACCAGGTCGCGGGACCCTCAGTCCCGCGGCCTTGACAAGAACTTCTTCCTCATCGATCTTGAAGGGGCCAAGGTCCACGGCAAAGCCATTTGCGGTCTGGGTTAGGTCTTTGATTCCTGCCCTGGTTGCTATCGGGAGTGTGCTGCCCGGGTCTATTTTGACCAGCTCATGCTCAACCAGATAGCGAGCCATCACCCGGATCCCATTGCCACACATCTCTGCCTTGGAACCGTCTCTGTTCCGATAGTCCATGAACCAGGTTGCAGCGCTTTCCTGGGTAAGAAGGCCCTCAACCTCGCTGCCTTTTGTGGGCCGAATTACTATCAGGCCATCTGCTCCAACCCCAAAGTTTCGATCGCAAAGCTTTTGTATTTCAAGTTCGGAGAAATCCAGCTGTCCTATCTCGTCAAGAACCAAAACGAAGTCGTTACCGGTGCCGTGACCCTTGGTGAAGTTGATGGACATCACTACAGCCTAATTACATCCAGGGCGGCTCCCAGCATGTCCTTCGAAGAATCCAGCCAAACTATCCGGCTATCCCTCCTAAACCAGGTCATCTGCTTCTTTGCATAGCGCTGAGTGAGCTGGATTGTCTCCGCGATCGCCTGATCTTCAGTTAGCTCACCGCTTAGCTGAGCCGCGGCCTGCTGGTAGCCGATGGCTACCCGAGCAGTCTTTGAAAGATTTGGGTAGCGTGCCAAAAGTCCTTCAACCTCTGCAACCAGCCCTGCTTGCCACATCCCCCGAACGCGCTGTTCGATGCGCTCTCTGAGCAGCTCTCGCTCGACGAGAATGCCGATCTGGGTTGTGGGTCTGCGATAGGCAGGTTCGGGGAGTGATGCCGCAAAGGACTTACCGCTGATCTCAACCACCTCGAGCGCTCTGATTACCCTTCTCAGGTTGCTGGCAGGAATCTTTGCTGCCGCAGCTGGATCTTTTGACTCGAGCAAGGCATGCATTGCAAGCTGGCCAATTTCTGTGGCCTTGGCCTCTAGGGCTGCCCTAACCTCCGGATCCGTAGGAGCAAACTGCATCTCATCTAGAGCCGCAGCGAGATAAAGCGTGCTGCCACCGGCAACTATTGGCGTCTTGCCTCGCTCGATGATGGAAGCCAGTGCCTCATCAAAAAGCTCGCGATACTGAACAGCGGTGACCTCTTCAGTTGGCTCCACAGCGTCAATTAGGTGATGGGGAATTCCTTCTTGGTCACTCTGTGAGAGCTTTGCGGTGCCAATGTCCATCCCCCGGTATAGCTGCATCGCATCAGCGCTTATGATTTCGCAATCTCCAAGCGACCTAGCTATTTGAATGGCTAAGGCCGACTTACCTGAGGCGGTCGGCCCGACGACCGCTATCAGGCTAGAGAGCACGCTTGGTCCGAATAGGAAGCCCTAGCTTTACCTTGCCATCGCCGGGCTCCGGTGCTCCGCAGGACTCAAGTTGAGAGCGGTCCCACGCATCCCCGCCAGCGGTTCGCCTAAGTTCATATTTTGAACCTGCAACCGAGTCAGCTACCAAGAAGTAGGGCGCCGCTCGACTAACGGTCACAGTCACAACGTCTCCTGGTCTAGGGGTCTCTGCGCCCTCCGGAATCTCAAAGTGAACGAGCCTGTTGTCTCTGGCTCTTCCAGTCATGCGGTTGGTCTGAGAATCCTTCTTGCCTTCACCGGTAGCAACCAAAACCTCGACGTCGCTTCCTGTGAGCTTTTGGTTCTCTTCCCAGGCAATGGCGTTGACGAGCTCCAAAAGCCGCTCATAGCGCTCCTGGACAACCTCCTGAGGCACCTGGCCCTCCATCTCTGCGGCAGGGGTTCCGGGGCGCTTGGAATACTGGAACGTGAAGGCTGAAGCGAAGCGCGATTTCCTAACTACTTCCATGGTGGCCTGAAAGTCTTCTTCGGTCTCACCGGGAAAGCCGACGATGATGTCGGTGGTGATGGCTGCACTTGGGATCAGCTCTCGAACTCGGTCCAAAATACCGAGGTATTTCTCAGCGCGATAGCTTCGCCGCATCGCCTTCAGTATTGAGTCTGAACCTGACTGCAGGGGCATGTGAAGCTGCGGCATTACATTATGGGTCTCGGCCATTGCCTCGATTACGTCCTCTGTGAAGGCGGCGGGGTGGGGAGAAGTGAAGCGCACTCTCTCCAGTCCCTCAATCTCCCCACAAGCCCTCAGCAGCTTCGCAAACGCTCCCCTGTCACCAAACTCAACGCCGTAGGTATTCACGTTCTGTCCCAGCAGCGTGACCTCAACCGCTCCATCGTCGACGAGGGCCTGAATCTCTCCAAGAATCTCGCCCGGTCTGCGATCTTTCTCTTTACCTCGAAGCGAGGGGACGATACAGAAGGTGCAGGTGTTGTTGCAGCCCACCGAGATCGATACCCAACCCGCATAGGCGCTCTCGCGCTTTGAGGGCAGCGTCGACGGAAATACTTCAAGAGACTCCAGAATCTCGATCTGAGCCTCGTTGTTGTGCCTTGCCCGCTCCAACAGCGTTGGAAGCGATCCCATGTTGTGGGTGCCAAAAACAACATCCACCCACGGTGCCTTTTTCAAGATTGTGTTTTGATCCTTCTGGGCAAGGCAGCCGCCAACGGCAATCTGAAAATTGGGGTCCTTTTCTTTGCGGGCAAGCATCATTCCGAGGTTGCCGTAGAGCTTGTTGTCGGCGTTCTCCCTAACAGCGCAGGTGTTGAAAACAACTAGGTCAGCTTCCTGGCCTTCTGCTTTTGCATAGCCGGCAGACTCGAGCAGGCCAGAGATGCGTTCAGAATCGTGAACGTTCATTTGGCACCCGTAGGTGCGGACCTCATAGAAAAGCGACATTGCTAAGGGATATTACCCCTGAGCCTCTGCCTCTCGCAGTGCTCTCGAGAGAACAGGACCTGAGAATCCTCGCCGCTGCAGAAAGCCGGTGAGTCTGCGTCGCCTGGTTGCATCGTCAAGGCTTGAAAGCCTGCGGTTTCTGGATACGGCTACCTGAATTGCCAGCTCGAGCTCTTGCTCGGAGTCAATCTCTGCAGTTGCCGCCTCAATGTGCGCATCGGCTACGCCCTTTTGTCTCAGTTCGCGCCTAATTGCAGACAGAGACTTGCCGCGCTGATGGAAGCGGCTAGCTACAAATGCCCGAGCGTAGGCGGCATCGTCAATCAACTGTGCCTCAGTGAAGCGATCAAGCAGAGGCTCGAACACTTCCTCCGGAATCTCACGCTTGTGCATTATTTGCTCCAGCTGATGCCGCGTTTTCATGGAGCGGCCCAGCTGATACAGCAAGACGTTACGAGCTCGCTTCTCGAGCCGGTCTAGTTCCTTTTGCTCAAGAGTCATTGGCAGCCTTGGCCACCGGCTCCGAGGTCTCTGGCGCTTCGCCTGCAATTGCAGCAGCTTCCTCCGCAGGAAGGTCTGCCACGGCCCTTGGCACTCCTATGCCGAGCTTTGACTTGATTTTTTGCTCTATCTCGTTTGCAAGATCCGGGTTTTCCTTGAGGTAGCGCCTTGAGTTCTCCTTACCCTGACCGAGCTGTTCGCCCTCATAGGTGTACCAGGCGCCTGACTTCTTGACGATATCCTGCTCGACACCGAAATCAATAAGACCGCCCTCTCGCGAGATGCCCTCACCGAAGAGGATGTCGAACTCGGCCTGCCTGAATGGAGCAGCAAGCTTGTTCTTGACCACCTTGACTCGAACCCTGTTGCCCACAGAGTCCTGACCGTCCTTCAGGGTCTCGATGCGACGGATGTCCAGACGTACCGAGGCGTAGAACTTGAGAGCCTTACCTCCGGAGGTGGTCTCGGGTGAACCGAAGAATACGCCGATCTTTTCACGCAGCTGGTTGATAAAGATTGCGGTGGTTCCGGTGTTGCTGAGGGCTCCAGTGAGCTTTCTAAGCGCCTGAGACATCAACCTGGCCTGCAGACCTACGTGGCTGTCACCCATCTCACCCTCGATCTCTGCTCGTGGCACCAGTGCCGCGACCGAGTCAATGACAATTACGTCCACCGAACCCGAGCGAATCAGCATGTCCGCAATCTCCAAAGCCTGCTCGCCAGTATCTGGCTGGCTGACTAGAAGGTCGTCTATGTTCACCCCAAGCTTTTTGGCGTATTCAGGATCGAGCGCGTGCTCCGCGTCAACGAATGCCGCAACACCACCCCTGGCCTGAGCGCTCGCAATGGCGTGCAGGGCGATGGTTGTCTTACCTGAGGACTCTGGTCCGTAGACCTCAACGATTCTGCCCCTTGGCAGCCCGCCGATACCAAGCGCCACATCCAGAGCAATGGCTCCGGTGGGGATGGACTCAACAGGAGCGCGCTCCTCGGAACCAAGTCGCATAACCGACCCTTTACCGAACTGACGGTCAATCTGCGCTAGAGCAGTCTCAAGTGCTTTCTCGCGGTCTGCTGCTGATGGCATTAGGTCCTCTTCTCTCTCTGGGTTAGCTAGAAGGAAAGCTAAACCCTGGCTCAGACACTTTTGTAGTAATCCGACACGCTGTGGATAACTAGCTATTTAGTTGAGTTGTTGAAACTCTAAGCGTTCGAACAAAATTTCGAATAACTTTATTCGGCGTGTCTGATTGTCTTTGTTTTGCCGTGCCAGCGCTCCTTTGGAACCGCCAGCTGATCGCAAATTGCAAACCAAATGTCTTTGGGGTAAAGCCCAGCATTAATTAGCTCAAAAGGGGTCTTATCTTCAAATTTGAGAAGTCTGGTGTCTCTGAGAACCACCTGCGAGAACTGCTCGCCGAATTCCTCGAGAACTAATTCGTGAAAGCGACTGAGGGTCACTAGTGAGAGTAGAGCTCAGCCTCAGTGACGAAGTCGTCCGGCACAGTGTCTGGAATGAAGGTGTCGTCGAAGTAGATGCCCTCTACCGAGGCTAGGCGCTCGGAGACATCGCGCATGACTACGGACAGTGGAACCTCTAGGGCCTCGGCAACCGATGCAAGGATCTCCGAGGAGACCTCTTTCTGACCGCGCTCTACCTCTGACAGGTAGCCCAAGGCGACCGAGGCCTTTGATGCAACCTGCCTCAGTGTCTGACCGCGCTCTTGACGGTGCGTGCGCAGCACGTCACCGATTTCTTGCCTTAGTAGTACCAAGTTTCCTCCTGGCCCTCTAACTTACCCTCTGGATGTGACAAAGAATAATGCTGGTTACTGAGTGTTTCCTGAAGCTAAACCTCAAAGCCGCGCAATTTCTTCCAGCAAGATTTCCTCGCAACGCCGAATAGTTGCCTCGATTATTGAAAGCCGATCCCCGGTGAAGTTCTCTCCGAAGACCTTCACCCCGGCTTTTGAAGAGATGCCAATAAACACCTCGCCAACGCTTTTGCCTGAGACCGAGTCTGGACCGGCGACCCCGGTGGTTGAGATTCCGATTACAGCGTTTTCTGAAAAACCCATTGCACCTGCGAACCTTGATCGAACTCCTTCTGCGAGCTGGGCGCAGACCTCAGCATCTACAGCACTCTGCTGGGCAATCAGCTGACTGGAGGCTCCGACCAGCTGCGACTTGATCTGATCCTGGTAGGCAGTAATTCCTCCAAGCAAGACCTTTGAGGCCCCAGGCGTCTGGGCGAGGCTTGCACTCACCGCACCTCCCGTTAGAGATTCCGCGGTTGCGATGTGGAGCCCTTTCGCGAGGGCCGCCTCGATAATCATTTCCGGGGTACCAGGTACTGCACGCCCGTATACACGGTGAGGGCGACCGTGAACCAGAGCACTATCTGGGTCAGCCAGCCAAACCATGCTCCCAGAAAACCGAACGGGGCGATCACCATGCAGATTGCAACAATCTGCATGACGGTCTTGAACTTGCCCCAGCCAGATGCGCTAAGCACCTGCTTCTTGATGACAACCAGTCGATAGAGAGTTATCCCGAGCTCACGACCGAGAATAATAAGCGTCGCCACCCATGGCACGGCACCCAAAATCGACAGCACGATAAGCGCTCCCGACAAGAGCGTCTTGTCAGCGATTGGATCAAGAATCTTGCCCAGGTTGGTTATCAGATTGCGGCGTCTGGCGATCGAGCCGTCCAGCCCGTCTGTGGAGGCTGCGGCAATTAGTAGCAGCATCGCAAAGAATCTGCCCCAGGGGTTCTCCCAGTACTCAAAGAGCATCCAAAGCACCAGGGGAACCAGCGCAATTCGCGCACCAGTTATCAGGTTTGGGGTTTGGCGGTAGAAAAAGCCTCTAGAAGTCATCTCTTCTGCCGGTGAGCTGCCACGCGTCTTCATCGTCGCTATCCTCCCCTGTTGAGGTTTGTGGCGCAACATCACCGTCTACGACAGCAGTTGTCTGGCCGGAAATCTTGGCAAGAGTGTCCGCAAGGTCCTCTGGCTTCACAAGCACCTCTCGGGCCTTGGATCCCTCGGATGGACCAACCACTGCCCTCGACTCGAGCAGATCCATTAGCCTGCCGGCCTTGGCAAACCCAACTCGGAGTTTGCGCTGCAGCATGGAAGTCGAACCGAACTGCGAGTTCACCACCAGATCGCAAGCGGCAAGAAGCAGCTCCAGATCATCGCCGATATCGCTGTCTACAACCTTGGTCTGAGCCGTAGCCGTGACATCGGAGCGGTACTCCGGTTCCATCTGCTGCTTGACGTGAGAGACGACCTTGGCCATCTCGGCCTCCGAAACCCAGGCGCCCTGAACCCGCACCGGCTTATTGGAGCCCATCGGAGCAAAGAGCGCATCACCCTGTCCAACCAGCTTCTCAGCCCCCGGCTGGTCCAAAATCACTCGAGAGTCAGTCACCGAGGAGACGCTGAAGGCAAGCCTCGAGGGAACGTTTGCCTTGATCAAGCCGGTGACGACATCCACCGATGGCCGCTGCGTGGCAAGCACCAGGTGAATACCGCTGGCCCTAGCAAGCTGGGTAATCCTCACGATCGCATCCTCGACGTCTCTTGGAGCGACAATCATGAGATCTGCTAGCTCATCCACCACTACCAGCAGGTAGGGGTAGGGCTGGAGCTCGCGCATGGAGTTCTCCGGAACGGAAATCTCACCTGCAACCACGGCCCGGTTGAAATCGTCAATGTGCTTGAAGCCAAAAGATGCCAGATCGTCATAGCGAGAGTCCATCTCCTTCACCACCCACTGCAGAGCCTCAGCGGCTTTCTTGGGGCTGGTGATAATTGGAGTGACCAGGTGGGGAACTCCCTGATAGGCGCTTAGCTCAACACGCTTTGGATCCACGAGCACCATTCGAACCTCAGCCGGGGTCGCGCGCATCAGGATTGAAGTGATCATGGAGTTCACGAAACTCGACTTACCTGCCCCGGTTGCACCTGCAACCAAAAGGTGCGGCATCTTGGCAAGGTTGGCAACCAGGTAACCACCCTCGACATCCTTACCAACCCCAATTGTCAGTGGGTGAGTGCTTCCTGTTGAGTTCTTACTGCGCAAGACATCGCCCAAGGACACGGTCTCGCGATCGGAGTTTGGAATCTCAATGCCGATAGCGCTCTTGCCTGGAATTGGGGAAAGAATCCTTACCTCGTTTGAGGCGACAGCGTAGGAGATGTTGTTGGTAAGCCGGGTGACGGCCTCGACCTTCACTCCCGGGGCCAACTCGACCTCGTAGCGGGTAACCGTTGGTCCGCGCTGGAAGCCGGAAACTTTTGCCTGAATATCGAACTCTTTGAACACTTCATCAATTGCGGCCGCAACCTGCGTGTTCGCCTCGCTCTTTGCCTTGGCGGGAGTGCCAGCACCCAGTAGCCCGATTCCGGGAAGAACGTAGGGCCGCTTTGACTTAGGTGGCGGAATGTCAATTGGCTCGGTCAAGCCCTCTTCGCCATGCATGAACTCAAGGTCCACCTCCGGCTCGGGAACATCGACCTCTGGCAGATCCTCAAGAGGTGGCTCCTCAAGATCCTCGGCAACAAACTCAGGGATGTCCACGACCGGAGTCTCAAAGGCGGTATCGGAGGACTTATCGGATTGCCACCACTTTGACTTCTTGCCGTCGAAGCCGTCGCTAGAAACCTCAGGGCTTGAGACATTGAACAGGAAGCGATAGAGCTCACCCAGACGCGCTTTGATTCGGTTGGGTGGGGTTCCGGTCATGATCAAAACCGCAGCCGCTGCCAAAACCACAAGTGCGGGAACAGCTCCCCAGATAGTTAGGAGGGTTAGCAGAGGCCCACCCACCAGCCAACCAAACAGTCCGCCTGCCTCAGCAAGCTGCGGAACACCATCCTGAGGCGATGGACTTCCTAAAAAGACGTGGAAGAAGCCTGATATGACCGAGAGAAAGAGCCAGAAACCAAGAGCAAACCTGGAGCCATCTCGGATCGATGCGGGGTGGCGAAACAAAAACAGCGAGTAGGCAAAGAAAACCACCGGCAGTGAAAAACTCACAAGTCCGAACAGCATCCCAAAGCTGTACTGGTGAATGAATGTTGCCCAGGTTTCATTTATCAAGAACCATGCAAAGGCAGCCCCGAGGATGCTTAGCAAAAACAGGAAAAACGGAGCCCCATCTCGGCGGTCATTTTCCGCTAGGCGCTCAGTGCTAAAGGCCCGAACCACTCCGCCGAGGCCGTGAGCCAGGGCCATGTAGCCCTTGGTAAAAATTGGCCATACCTCGGGCCTTGCGTTCTTTTTCTCCCTGGGCTGCGCAGCCTTCGACTGAGCCGGGCGCGAGGGTTTCTTTCCACCCGGCCGTCTTGGTGGAGGGGTCTTTGCAGCCATGCCAAAAAGCTAGCAAGCCATTGCCCTTTTACCCGTTAGGCAGGGCGGGAGGAGTAGACAACGATTGGGATAATCATCGGCTTGCGACGATGGGCTTTTGCGACCCAGGACCCAACGGTTTTGCGAATAACCTGCTGCAGCTGATAGCTGTCTCGAACCCCGTCATTGGCAGCATCAGCTAGCGCTCTCTCGATTGCGGGAACGATGTCGTCAAAGACGTGGTCCTCCTCGGCATAGGCGCGGGCTCTAATCTCGGGGCCCTCAACTACTCTTCCGGTCTGCTTATCCACGACGGCAAAGATGGAGATGAATCCCTCTGCCGCCAAAATCATGCGATCGCGGAGGTCCTCCTCGGTGATTTTGCCCACTGTCTTGCCATCGACGTAGAGCATGTCACACGGCACCCTGCCGACAATCCGAGCTACCGAGTCCACAAGGTCAATGACTGCACCGTCCTCAGCGATCAGCACCTGTTCGGGATTCACGCCGGTCTGAATCGCAAGCTTGGCATTTGCGGTTAGGTGACGATACTCGCCGTGTATCGGCAAAACGTTGCGCGGGCGCAAGATGTTGTAGCAGTAGAGAAGCTCCCCGGCCGCGCTGTGGCCGGAGACGTGAACCTTTGCATTGCCCTTGTGAACCACATTGGCCCCAAGCTTGGTTAGGCCATCGATGACTCTGTAGACCGCATTCTCGTTGCCCGGAATTAGTGAGCTGGCCAGCAAGACTGTGTCGCGCTCGCCAATCGAGATTCGGTGGTCGCTGTTAGCAATTCTCGAGAGCACAGCCATTGGCTCGCCTTGCGACCCCGTGGACATAAAGACCAGCTGATTGTCCGGGATCCGCTCACTCTCGTTGAGCTCGACAACAGCATCCGCCGGGACATTTAGATAGCCAAGCTCGGAGGCGATGCCCATGTTCTTGACCATGCTGCGACCGACAAAGACCACCTTGCGACCATTTGCGATCGCCGCGTCGATTACCTGCTGAACCCGGTGGACATGGGAGGCAAAAGATGCCACCACAACCTTGCCGCGGGTCTTCGCAATTACCGACTCGATAACCGGCCCAATCTCGCGCTCGAGCGGGGTAAAGCCTGGGACATCGGCATTGGTGCTATCGACCATAAACAGGTCTAGCCCCTCCTCACCGATGCGTGCGAAACCTCGAAGGTCAGTAACCCGACCATCTAGCGGAAGCTGGTCCATTTTGAAATCACCGGTTGCGAGGATGCTTCCAGCAGCGCTTCGAATAACAACGGCCAGTGAGTCTGGAATCGAGTGATTTACCGCGAGAAACTCCAGATTGAAAGGTCCAACCTGCTCCCTCATCCCCTCCTTCACGGTGTGGGTAAAGGGGTTAATCCGGTGCTCCTTGAGCTTGCTTTCGATAAGCGCCAGTGTGAGCTGCGAGCCCATGATGGGAATGTCGCTTCGCATCCGAAGCAGGTATGGAACGCCACCGATGTGGTCCTCGTGGCCGTGCGTTAGCACCAGGCCGATAATGCGATCCAGCTTGTCCTCGAGATAGCCAAGATCTGGAAGAATCAGGTCCACACCAGGCTGGGTTTCCTCGGGAAACAGCACTCCGCAATCGACAATCAGAATCTTCTCATCGAGCTCGAAGACCGTCATGTTGCGGCCGATTTCGCCAAGTCCCCCAAGCGGTATTACGCGCAGGACTCCAGGTTTGAGCGCTGGGGGCTGGCTAATTTCCACTAGCGAGTAGTTCCGGCGACCTTGGGGAGGGCGCCGCCGGCAGCCGCATTGCGGTCCGGCCTGAAGTTATCGAAGTTCACCCCAGGTACTTCTCGCACCTGGTCAATCCCGCCCTCAATGAGTGCAGCCTCGTGGTCCTCTGGCCCAACAAGAGGGAGCCTCACCCGCGGCGATGAAATCTTGCCAAGACCGTGCAAAACATACTTGGCAGCAACAGTTCCAGGGACATGAGTCATGATTGCCCGCTGTAGCGGCTCGAGGGCGTTGTGAACTGCGAGCGCCGAATGGAAGTCGTTCGCGTTGGTGGCATCAACCATCGCGCGATAGGCGTGGGGTGCGATGTTTGCGGTCACTCCGATTAGTCCCGTTGCCCCCAAAGAAAGGTGAGGCAGAACGTTTGAGTCATCTCCCGAGAAATACATCAGCCCAGTCTCAAGTAACAGCCTCGAGGTTTGGGCAAGGTCACCCTTGGCATCCTTGATAGCGACAATGTTTGGGTGTTTTGCGGCCCGGTGGAAAGTGTCATAAGAGATCGGCACACCCGTCCGCCCAGGAATGTCATAGAGGATTACCGGCAGGTCGGTAGCGTCAGCAATAAGCCTGAAATGTGTGAGGATGCCGGCCTGGGTTGGCTTGTTGTAGTAGGGGGTTACCACCATCACGCCATCTGCCCCGGCCTTCTCACTGGCCTTGTATAGCTGGATCGCGTGGGCGGTCTCGTTTGAGCCACCACCGGTGATTATCTTGGCCCTGCCGGCAGAGACCGACTTTCCAATTTCAACCAGTTTGATCTTCTCGGCATCGGTCAGGGTAGACGTTTCACCTGTGGTGCCAGTGACGACAACACCATCTGCACCTGCCGAAATCACGTAGTCAATGTGCTTTTCGGTGGCATCCCAGTCCACTTCGCCCTCGTGATTCATGGGCGTGACAAGTGCGACCAGCACCTGGCCGAAGACGTCGGGCTCTTGAGTAACCATCCGGCTAGCCTAGCGAAACCGCAGGCCGAAAGACTATGGGGCTACCCGACCGTTCTCATTGAAGGTCTCGTAGCTGAGCGGCATGAGCTTGGCCCAGGCCTCCTCCATCTTCTCCGCAACCATTTCGATCTCGCGCTGGGGGAAGGATGGGAAGTGGGTGCCCTCACGCTTGGTCCGCAGCGAGAGGAAATTCATCAGTGATCTTGCGTTCATCGTCACATACATTGAGGAGTAGATGTTTAGCGGCAGCACGATCCTCGCCACCTCTCTGGCAACGCCTGCCTCGAGCATGCGCTGATAGGACTCATAAGCAGCCCTGGTGACCGCCATGGTCTCCTTTTCAACAAGCGCTGTCTGCTCGGCGGTGCCGTCCTCAAACTCGTAGGCTCCCGGCTTTCCAACCTGAATCAGCTTGCGCTCAGGACCTGGAACATAGAAGACCGGACGCAGCTCGCGATAGCGGCCAGACTCCTCGTTGTAGCTGGCGATACGGTGACGCATGAATTCCCGGAATACAAAGATTGGGGCCTGGACATAGAAGGTCATTGAGTTGTGCTCGAAGGGTGAGCCGTGGCGGTCACGCATCAGGTAGTTGATTAGGCCCTTATCGCGCTTTTCAATCTCAGCGTCGATGACCTTTGCACTCTCCAGGGTCTGCTCACCCTGAGTGGAAACCCTCGCAGCAAAAAGCACATCGGCATCCTGGGCGCTCGAGCGCACCAGCTCAACTGTCACATCGGACCTGAATTCAATCTCGCTCATCGGAGCAAGCCTAAAGCTAGGCCTAAGTAAAAAAGCGCAACACTCCGCCCTTAGCTCCCCTTTTCGCTTAACCTTGCACGGTGGATTCCCTCAGTCTCGTCGGCTTGCTGCTGCTCGCAGCGGTTGTAGCCGGCATAAGCTATCGCCTGCTTCACGGACGAGGACACAAGGTAGCTGGCAAGCAGAGGGTGGACCTAGGGAGGCTGGGAGCCACAAAGAACGGTGTTCCGACCAATGTCTTGGGTAAGAAGGCAACGCTTTTGCAGTTCTCCACCGAGTACTGCGGCCAGTGCCCAGGGGTCAGAAGGCAGCTCGCTCAGCTTGAGTATCGCCTGGGAGGTTTGTGCCATGTTGAGGTGGATATCACCGAGCGCATCGAGATTGCGGCGAAGTTCAACATCAGCCAGACACCGACAATCTTTGTGCTGAACCCAAGTGGCGAAATCGTGTACAGAGTCGGCGGCGTGCCGAAAATGCCACTACTCATGCAGGAATTAGAGAAGCTAGGAGTGAAATGAGCGTTCAATTCATTGACCCAAGAGGTCCAAGGTTTGGGGCGGGAATCACTAGCGCCCTGTCTTTAGGCGCATTTGCCGCAGCCATCGGAGCGATCGCCAACACTGCTTTGGCTTTTATTCTCATGGGATTGCTTCTTTTCCTATTTGCCTGGAGCGTTCTCGCGCCTGGAAACCACCCCTACCAGTTGCTCTTCAAAAAGCTTGTTAGGCCCAGACTGAAAGAACCCATCGAACTTGAAGATCCAAGGCCTCCGCAGTTTGCTCAAAAGGTTGGGCTTAGCTTTGCAATTCTTGGCGGCATTGGAGTTTTGCTGGCCAGCGAGACGATTGTGGCAATTGCGGCTGCATTTATTTTCCTGGCTGCCTTTTTGAATGCATTCTTTGCCTTTTGCCTGGGCTGCCAGATGTACTTGCTGCTAAAGCGCGCCGGCCTGCTTGGCAAGTAGGAAGGCTTTTCTAGCGGTCTTTCGAGCCCTTGGGCGGTCGCCCATCTTGTCATAAGCATCTGCGAGTAGGAACCAGTAGAGGTGGTTCTCCTCGTTTTCCTCCACGAGCGACTTGAATCTCTCAAAGCCAATCTTTGCGCTTTCTCTAACAGCCCTACCGCTCGGTCGAAGCTCATAGTCAAAGGCAAGACCGGCCTCGTCAACCATGCGCTGCAGCTTTGCAGCATTTAGACCAAAGCGAATCTCTATCAGAACAAAGGCCACCGCAAAAGGTGGCAGCACGATAATCGCAAGCCCCATGGCAAGAG
>JBMUBK010000002.1:0-40319 GCA_049457355.1 Aquiluna sp. | reverse complement strand
GACCAGCTGCCTGAGCGAGGTGCAGGAATCCAGCTACAACGTTGTAGGACCTGAGCCTTGCGATGTATTCGTCTTGTGTTCTTTGCTTCTTGGCCATGAGCCACCAATCTTTGTTTTTCTCAGGCTACGCCTGATTCGCAAAATTTGTCATTGATTTTTGGCGCGAGCCGTTTCGTCAGCTGCGGTCGAGCCACCTCGAAGCCTGATACTCCGCAAACACCTTGCGCACCGTGCCGCTCCTACCCCGCACCACGATGGACTCCGCAAAAATGATTCCGCCGCGCTTTCGAACCCCGGAGACAAGTGGGCCATCGGTAACCCCCGTCGCCACAAAGAAGGTGTTGTCGGAGTTCACCATGTCATTCATCTGATAAATGTGATCAAACTTTAGGCCTGCTTCTTTACCCCGCTGCAATTCTTCATCGCTAAGAGGATGCAAAATCCCCTGCATTTGTCCGCCGAGGGCCCTGACGCCAGCCGCAGTGATAACACCCTCAGGTGATCCGCCAATGCCCAGTGCGATGTCGATGCGCGACTCCGACCGCGCGGCCTGAATGCCGGCTGCCACATCGCCGTCGCGAAGAAGCCTGGTTGCAGCTCCCGCACTGCGAACCTCATCTACAACCGCTGCGTTGTATTCGCGATCAAGTACCGCAACCAAAACCTCATCCACTGACTTCTCCGCGCTTTTGGCGTATTCCTGGATGTTCTCGGCGATTGACATGGATATGTCGCAGACCCCAACCCCAGGTTTACCAACGACTAACTTGTCCATTTTGAAAACCGATGAGGCATCAAGCATGGTGTCTCGATCTGAGACTGCAATTACAGAGATTGCGTTCATCCTGCCGGCTGCTGTCAGCGATGTCCCGTCAATAGGGTCAACGGCAATGTCTACCTTTGGGCCATTACCCGTCCCGAGGATCTCTCCATTGAAGAGCATCGGGGCGTTGTCTTTCTCGCCCTCCCCAATTACAACTTTGCCTTCGAAGTTAACGGTCCCTAGGAATGCGCGCATGGCATCCACCGCAGCACCGTCGGCACCATTTTTGTCACCCCTACCAATAAACGGAAACGACCTGATAGCTGCTGCCTCGGTTGCCCGAACCAACTCCATCGCGAGGTTTCTGTCGGGCTGAAATTCGAGGCTCATGCTCTCAAGGGTAACGAACTGTTCCCAAGCGTAGGTCGATGCCAAAACAAATTAGAAATGCTCAGAACTAGAGCAGTAGTAAGTTTGCTGGTCTTCCAGAGACGGCCACAGGGACCGAGAAGATGTCCCCGCAGCTTGGGTATTGACTAATGGTTACCTCGTCCATCGCGAAAAGGGCTGAGGTGCAGACCAAGGTGTTGAGATCCTCTCCAGCAAAACAAAGGCTCGTGGAGTGGGGTGATGCTACCTCCACCGACTCCACGACCTCTCCGTTTTGGTTGAAATGATCTACTCTCCCTTGCCCCCAAAGAGCAAGCCATAAATCTCCACTTGAGTCAAAGGCCAAACCGTCAGGGGTGCCGTTTGTGGTGAAGCGTCGATCAGTTTCCTCTAGGCCTGCGTCGCTGAATTGATAGCACCTAATCTCTTCTGTCGGGCCATCTACAAACCAGAACTCTTTTTCCCACCAATCAAGACCGTTTGGGATAGTCAAATTCGAGAGTAGCTTCTGGCAATCACCGGATCTTGAGACTCTCCAGAGGCTCCCGGCACCCTCGACGGCGTCGTAGTCCATAACTCCAACCCACAGAGCCCCGTCAGGGCCAATTTTTGCGTCGTTACTTCGAAGATTCTTTCCCTGCAATGGGACATCGGTTAGCTTCTCTCTCGTCCCATCAGGGTGTCGGATGACAATTTTGTCGTTTTCACAAAGTACGAACTCGCCAGCAAGCAACGGGAGGGCAGCGCCTACATCTCCCTCAGTCTCAAATGAAGATCGATGAACCGGCGTTGAGTCCTCAAGATCAAATAGGTGAACACGCCTTTGAAAGATGTCAACAGTAGAAAGCTGCTTGCTCAGTGGGTTCCAAACAGGTCCCTCGCCAAGCTCAAAAGAGTGAGCGCCAGTTGGTTTTGCCACAAGATTTTTCATCGAGCAAGCTCCAGCGCCTCTTTTGCTCGCCTTGTTATTTCAGAGAACTCGCCCTTTGAGATAAGTTCCCTCGGTGCAATCCAGCTTCCAGAGACGGCAAAAACATTGGGCTGCGAAAGGTAATCCAGGAAGTTCTCCTGAGTAACGCCGCCGCTTGGCATAAAGCTCAGATCTTGGAAAACATCACCGAGCGACTTGGCAAAGCGTGGACCTCCAAGCAGATCCGCCGGGTAGATCTTGAGACTGTTGAAACCCTGACTTCTCGCCGTAAGGGCCTCCGAGGGCGAAGCGATACCGGGGATCCATGGCAAGCCACTGTCTGAAGCTGCCTCAGCTAGCTCCGCAGTAAAAGCCGGTGAAACGGCAAAGTCTGCCCCCGCTTGCAGTACTTGTTTAAACTGCGACGCATTGAGAACTGTGCCAGCAGCGACCGTCAAGTCTTCTCTTTTTGCCGCTATCTTCACGGACTCCAAAGCTTGAGGGGTGCGAAGTGCAATCTCCACCAGAGTCAGCCCCGCTTTCACGAGCGCATCTAAGAGCTGATCGGTCTGGCTGGGTTCATCAATCACTACTAGCGGCACAATACGAGAGCCAGACCAGGGACGAGAGTTAGCTGACAATTACTTCGTGTCGCTCACTCGAACTGAGGTGGCCGAGTCGCTAAGGAACTCTGGCCTGAGTTCAGCACCATGGCCATGGTTGTCGTCGATGTGGATTGCACCGCCCCTTAGGTGTGGATAGCCCTTGGCCATCTGCCCATACCAGGTGTGCCAGAAAGCCCTTGCAACCTCTTGTACCTTGACATTTGGACTAGCGAGCGAAAGCTGGGTTGCTACGGCCAGGGAAACTGGTCCGGTGCAGTCGTGGAAGGCAGCGTTCATTCCAGCCTTGTTGGACTCGTGCACCAAAGGAAGAGCGTCACTGATGCCACCGCACCAACCCAAATCCATAATCATGACGTCAACAGCCCTCTGTTCGATAAGTAACTGATAGCCGTTGAAGCCAGAGCCGAGGTTTTCTCCGCAGGCAATCGGCATAGAGGAAGAGTCTCTTAGTTTGGCTAGTTCAGGGGCGCGATCTGCACGAATGGGGTCTTCGATCCAAGCCAGCGAGAATCTCTCTAGTTCCTGAATCAAACGGTGAGCAGCCTCGGGCTGCCAAAGTGAGTGCAGCTCTAAGTAGAGGTCCATCTCCATGCCGACCTCTTCCCTGATTGCCTCGAGAACGGAGAGGCCAAAGCTAAGGTCCGCTTCTGTCGAGCCTCTTGCGGCCTCGGCAGCTAAGTCAAAGGGCCAAACCTTCATACCGCGGTAGCCAGCATCCAAAAGTTCTCTGGCCAACCTTCCAGGTTCGTGAAGAAATGCCCAAAGGTCCTCGTAATCGCCCTCAGGCCTTTCATCACCAGAGATTCCCCAATTGCTCGATGATTGCCTTGACTCCGCGCTTACATACCTGTTGCCCGAACAGGTGTTGTACGTGTCCATCTGGTTTGCAGATCTTGGATTCAAGAACTTTGCCAATGGCTGCTTAGCCCTTTTGGCAGCAATGTCCCAGAGTGCAATGTCGATTGCGGACCTTGCCCTGACCTCTGCTCCTGAACCGGAGTACCCGACGTAGCCGTGAAGCATCTCGGACACCTGACCGGGAGATGCATAGGGCTGCTCGGCTTGCAGGGTCGGATAGATGACATCGTGGAGGTGAGCTTCCACCGAACTCGATCCGTAAAACGTCTCGCCTAAGCCGGTGAATCCATCGCTGTCTGTCACTATCACGTGAGTCACGTTTGGCTGCAGAGGTGACCTGACAGTCTTAATGCTCTCGATCTTTGATGTGGTGTTGCTCAGTGCCTGTAGTTCAGGCAACTTTCTAAGTCCCGCTGAGTCCACCGCCGCAGTTTCAAATGGATTCAACTCACGAGCTCCCCTCTAGCCACGTCTAGCTGATCGCGAGTGACGGAACCCTCCCAATCACCAGGATTGGTGCAGGCTTGAGCGCCACAGTACGTTGCTCGAATTAGCCTCTCGTCAGCCGGCTCATCGTCGAGCAGGGCACTGAGATAACCAGCGACAAAGGCGTCCCCTGCCCCCACCGTATCAATGACTTCGATGTTGATCGCAGGTCTTGCAAGAACCTCACCATCACAAAGAGACATTGCACCCTCATCACCAAGCTTCAAAACCACATGTGTAGGACCTAATTCGGCAACTCGACTCAAGAGTTCAAGATCCGCTAAGTCCTCGCCTACAAGCAGAGACAGCTCCTCGCGATCCCCGAAGACCAAATCTGCCTCGCCACAGAACTCTTTGTAGGTAGCCCTGGCGGTTTGACCGTCCCAAAGTGCAGGCCGGTGGTTTACATCGAAGCTGATGGCCGCCCCACTGCTTTTGCAGGTATCAATCACCTTTCGCATGAGCTCTGCGCAAGAAGAGGAGAGCATTGGCGTGATTCCCGAGAAGTGAAAAATCTTGGCTCCTTCAAAATCAGCTTCAGCAATATCTGCCGGGCCCATACTGCTCGCTGCAGAACCTGATCGGTAGAAACTTACAAACCTCTCCTTTGACTTAGAGGGGCTCTTGACCATAAGGCCTGTTGGATGGGATTTTGAGAATTGAACCGAGGTCTCAACTCCCTCTGATTCAATCCCTGAGGCAATCATTGCCCCGAGCTCGTCATCCCCTAAGGCACTGATCCATTTTGAGGTGTGCCCAAGCCTTGAAAGAGCGATTGCCACATTCGAATCAGCACCACCAAAACCAAGAGTCCCGCGAGAACCATTCACGGGTAAGCCGGGTTGGTCAGTACGCCAAAGCGCCATAGTCTCACCTAAGGTGACTACATCTGCCATAGAAGTCTCCAGCGTACTTATAACTACCTTCGGCTAAGTATAAGGGAATTGGTCAAATTGGTAATACCACTAGAATTGCCTGACCCTATGCAACAAACTGGTATGCAGGCTAGTTAGGTCCAATGCCAAACGAGGAGGTTTGAATGGCTGAACATAAACCAGGGCAGGGACTGGCAATCATCACCGGCGGTGCCGGTGACATCGGTTCAGCGATAGCCATGGAACTAGCTAGTGATGGCTGGGGCCTAGTACTGGTCGATGTTCGAGACCAGAAGTTCGGTGATGCAAAGGCGGAGAAGATTTCATCGGCAACTGGGGCAACAGTGAAGTATCAGATTGCAGATCAGTGTGATGCCGAACAAATGAATGCTCTGGTGGCTTCAATGCCTGCGCTATCTCTGATGGTTATTACCGCCGCCACCGTAAAAGCACAGCCATTTTTAGAAATCGAATTAGAGCAATGGAAAAATCAGATTGACCTGAATCTCACCGGTTCATTTATTGCCTCTCAGGCTGCAGCAAAGAGCATGAAGACCAATGGCGTCAAGGGTCACGTCATCTTTATTAGCTCGTGGGTCGCATCCAGGCCCTGGCCAGAGATCACGGCCTATACAGCCTCCAAGGCCGGTGTAGAGCAGCTCATGCGACAGCTTGCTCTAGAGCTAGCCCCAGATGGAATTCGTGCCAACGCAATTGCACCGGGCATTGTGAAAGCTGGTCTTGCAAAGCACCAGCTGGAAACTGAACCCGCATACGCGAAGCGGGTGGCGTCAGCAATACCTCTGGGTGAGCTCCAAGAGGCAAGCGATATTGGAGCCGCGGTTAGGTTCATGGCCTCTAGTGGTGCAAGTACCATGACTGGCAGTGTCTTGACCGTAGACTCCGGCTGCACACTCGGACAGGTTAGATAAAGAAAATGAAGCAGATTGATCTAAGTCGAGGCATGGTCTTCGTTACCGGTGGAGGTGGCTCAATTGGAGGAGCAATCTGTGTCGAGGCCGCCAGGGCTGGAGCGAAGGTAGCGGTTGCTGACTTCAATCTCGACGCAGCCAAGGCCACCTGCGAAAAAATCGAGGCAATTGGTGCAGTGGCAGTGCCCTTCCAAATAGATGTAACCAACCGCAAAAACGTGGGAGAGGTAATGCAACAAGCCGTCGCGGAGCTGGGCGAGATGATTGGGCTTGTGACCGGTGCTGCGGTTCTTCGAACCGGTCCGGTTGCCGAACAGTCCGAACAGGGCTGGAGAGACATCATGTCCGTGAATGTCGATGGTACATTCCATGCGGTGCAAGCTGCCGTGCCGCACCTAAGCGAGACCAAGGGGGCAATTGTTACCTTGGGCAGCGTCTCCGCCTACATTGGATCGGAAGAGGGAGCCGCCTACACCACGACTAAGGGTGCAGTCCTTAGTTTCACCTATGCCGTAGCGGGGGATCTGGCCCCAAGAGGTATAAGGGTCAACGCAGTCTCCCCTGGTTGGGTAGATGGGGGGTTCACGCACCAGGCAATGAGCCAAATGGATAATCCCCAGGAGCTTGTCGAGACGGCGAAAAGGATGCACTACCTCGGACGGATGGCCACACCAACTGATGTGGCCAATGCCGCAGTCTGGTTGCTATCCGACCAAGCCGCTTTTGTTACCGGTACCTCGCTCCTGGTCGACGGCGGCTACATGGTGAAGCACTAGGTCCAGGTAGTCCTCAGAAATAGGTGGTTGGCAGCTCGCCTAACGCTTGCCAGATTTGCCCTCTTGTCATTTCCGGGTGCCAAAGCAAGACCCTCAATCAGTCCTGGACGCTTATCAATGTCTGAAGATCCGACAATGACTGGACTTAGGGTTAGAAACTCCTCGTCCAAGAGATTAGCGCCGATCAAGGATGCATAAAGCCTTGGACCGCCCTCACACAGAACCGTCTTACATCCATAATCCCTAGAGAGTGCTTGATAGAGAAGAGTGAGGTCCACCTCTTGTCCGAAAGTTACTATCTCTAGATTCGGCAGGTCATAAGCCTTGGCATTTTCTAAGCCGGAATCTGTTGTGGCAATGAGAACCCGGAACCTTGGATCACGAAATATCGTCGCCTCAGGATTGAGCTGTCCTGAGCCAGTGACTATCACTTGCAAAGGTGTGGGCTTTCGATTCTCGGAAGCCCGAAGCGCGGCAAAGGCCTCGCCGTCCGAGGGAAAAATGAATTCGGCTGTCCACTGATGTTCAAATTCAGTTCGGAGAGTGTTTGCTCCGACGACCACAGCGTCCGCCCGTGCTCGAGCGAGAGCCATCACCCACTGGTCATGAGGGTTGAAATCGCTGACGTCTCCCCCGCCTTCGTGCCCCGGCGTGCTGAAAGACACCCTGCCATCGTGAGAGAGAACAAAGTTTGAGTAGCTGTATGGTCGACCGCTAGATTCTGGAACCAACCAGTCACCGCGATAAATGTCCTTAAGCTCTTCCGGGAGCCCTTGACCGCCAGTAGATTCGGCCTCCCAAAGCAGTTCAAAATGGCTCCCCGGCCCCCGATAGCTCACGCTACTGGCCCGTTCACTACTATTGTCTGGCCGCTGATACCGCTTGACTCGCTCGAAACAAGCCAGGAGCAGGTTTTCGCTACCTCCTGAGGCTCAATTAGCCTGCGGAAGCTGGTTTCATTCGCCATTAGTTCCAAAATTTCCCGCCCGGTGTTTCCCTGACGCTCGGCAATCTCAGCGGCTAGCTTCTCAAGCATTGGGCTAGCGACGTTGCCCGGACAAACCACATTTGCCCTGCCACCCAGTTGTGCGACTTCAGCTGCATAGGACTGGACGAAGCCGACCAATCCGAATTTGCTCGCCACATAAACCGATCCTCCAGCTTCGCCCTTCAGGCCGGCTGTTGATGAAATAAACACGCACGAAAATTGGCGAGGATTAGACCTGGCTGCGCGTTGAAGCGCTGCGCCTAAATGAAAGGCACCTTGCAGGTTTACCGCCATTAGACGTGAGTACTGATCCCAATCGGTATCGGCTACAAAGCCGGTAACATTCAAGCCGGCCGCATAGACAAGGCCGGTAATTGGTCCACTGTTTTCAAGCTCTGCAACTAGATCATCAACCGCCCTACTTTCGGTGACATCCAGAGCAACACTTCTTGCTCCTGGAAGCTCTACCTGGTCTCGATCCGCTCCCACTACTTCATAGCCGCCTGCCACCAAAGACTCAACGCAAGCTCTTCCGAGGGTGCCTGCGGCTCCAACTACTAAGACCGTCATTCGCTCTTCACCAATTTCTGCGCCGCCATGAATATTGACTCCTCTCCGGGCACCACCGCTTCCTCTAGAGTGATTGCCCCCGGTATTGGAACATCAGGAACAGCGTGACGACCAAACTTCTTGATTTCGACCCCAGATTCCAAAACTCGAGTAATTAGCTCAGCAGACAAACCAAAGCTGAGATAGTCCTCATCAACTACCAACAGCTTTCCGGTCTTCGCAACAGATCTTGCAACTGTTTCGGTGTCCATTGGAACCACACTACGAAGGTCAATTAGTTCCGCGGAAATGCCTTCTCTCTCCAATTTGCTCGCAGCGGCATAGCTTGAGAGCACGGTCCCACTGAGAGTCGCGATTGTCAGATCACTACCTTCGCGAACAACACTTGCCTTACCAATGGGAATCTCATAGCGCTCTTGAGGAACATCAGCCCCAAACGGGAAGTCTTCGGCCCGAGTGAGCAGCAGCTTCTTGTGCTCAATGAAAACGACTGGGTCATCGGATGCAACCGCCGAAGCCATTAGCCCCTTGGCGTCGAAGGGGTTCGACGGAGCGACCACCTTTAGTCCCGGCAGGTGGGCAAATGTACCCCAAAGACACTGTGAGTGCTGGGCCCCAGAACCGATGCAGCCACCTGCGGTCTTTATGACAATTGGCATCCTCACCTTGCCCCCAGACATGTAGTGGTTCTTGGCAATGGCGTTGTAAATCTGATCGAGGCATACGCCCATGAAATCAACAAACATGATCTCTAGGATTGGCCGGTAGCCCTCCATTGCAAGACCTACGCCCATCCCAGTGATTGCGGTTTCTGAAATCGGAGTATCAAGGACTCTGGTAGCACCAAAACTTTTCTGCAGGCCTCTCGTGGCACCAAACACTCCGCCCTGTTTACCAACGTCCTCTCCGAGAACCACAACAGATTCGTCCCGCTCCATTTCCAGCTTCAGTGACTCTGCAATGCACTGGGAGAGATTCAGATTTCGTGCCATGATTACTCGCCCCCCACAAAGACATGTTGGAGGGCTTTTTCTGATGAGGGTTTGGGTTCAAGCCTCACCTCAGCCAGCATTTTCTTTACTTCCAAAGCGATTGCACTTTCCTCTGCCTCAAGCTCCACCTCAGTCGCAAGCTGAGAGTCCAAAACTTTTCTGCGAGTAATTGCAAGTGGGTCAATCGATCGCCTGTCTTCTTTCTCTTGCTCTGTGCGGTAAGTGTCGGCATCTCCCTCAAAATGGCCGCGGAATCGATAGCACATGGCCTCGATGATTGTGGGACCCTCGCCACGCCTAGCTCTCGCAACTGCCTCGCCAAAGGCGCTCGCTACAGCTTCGACATCATTGCCATCTACTCGAAGGCCATGACAGGCCCACGATTGGGCCCTTTCGGCAATGGTCTCGGTGGCGCTTGCGGCTGAAAATGGAACCGAGATGGCCCACTCGTTGTTCTCGACAACTACCACCATTGGCAGTTTTAGAACGCCCGCGATATTCATCGCTTCATGGAAAGCCCCGGTGTTCACTGCTCCATCGCCAACAACCGCAACGGCGACGTTGTCTGAGCCCCGAAGCCTTGCCGCGTAGGCGTGGCCGGCGGCAACCGGCATTCCAGCACCGACAATGCCTGTCGCTGAAAATTTCAAGCTTGGGTCCATGAGATGCATGTGGCCACCGAATCCTCCGCATAGACCGCTCTCACGCTCAAATATCTCTGCCAACATCTTGCGCATGTCTACGCCTTTGGCTATCGCATGAAGGTGATTGCGATGAGTGCTGCACATCGCATCATCAGCCCTTAGGAAACCGGCCATGCCCGCACCAATTGCCTCTTGACCTATTGCAGTGTGAAGCTCTCCGTGAATTTCGCGAGTTGGAACGCCCTCGAGACATGCAAGTTCAAACTCTCGCATCCAGACCATATAGGAGTATCGCTGTCTAAGTGTTGCCATTGGGCTGTGCCTCCTCTAGCTCGACTACGTACCCTGCCGGGTCGGATAGGTAAGCGGCTCTTCCTTCCGAAAATTCAGTCGCCTGGCCAATCAACTCTCCACCCGCAGCCAGGATCTCAGCAATCGCCTCGTCCAGATTTGAAACCAGTAGTGCGACATGAGACCGACCGGGCTCAACCGGAGCAGCACCCTGATAGTCGGAGGGGATGTTTCGAAACTGAATTAGCTCGAGGACTGTTTCGGAGACTGGCGAGCTGCACTGAACCAGATCCGCCCTGAGCCCTGGGATGCCGGTAATGCTCTGAATCAGGTCGGACATGTCCAGTGCCTCAAACACCGGCTCAAAGCCAAAGCCCTCGCGATAGAAGGTCAGTGCAGCAGATAGGTCACTAACCGACACTCCGACGTGGTGCCACTTCGTCAAGGACACAATCTTGCTCATTTTCTTGCCTTCCAAATCATCTGTGCTCCTGCAAAAATCAGGACAACTGCAAACGCAGTCTGCAAAGCACTAGGTTCCGTTGCAAGAGCGAGCGAGGCGCCTGCGACGGCCGAGAAAGCTGCCACGCTTCCGATTCGAACTCCCTGTCCCCAGTTGGTGAAGCCTCCTGAGGTAAGTCGAAGAGCGCCCAGCAAAGTTACTGGGATCATCACCGCTAGCGATGTGCCAGCTGCTAACTGCTGCGTAAAGCCAAAGACGCTGATTAGAAGCGGAACAACGACGACCCCTCCTCCAACACCAAAAAATACCGAGAAAAAGCCCATTGCAAGCCCAGCTGCAAGGTAACCAAGGGCTGTTGTCGGACTCACCGCCACTGGGGCAGCCGTGGCTACCAGCCAAGCATCAAATCCAATTTGGACAGCAACCAGAATCAAAAGGATTCCAAACCCCAGGGTCAAAAACCTGTCTGGGGTTTTCTTCACGAGATTTGATCCGGCCCAAGTTCCACCTAGCCCACCTGCGATCAAAAGCGGAACAGCCTGCCAAAAGACTGAGCCGCCGACCGCATAAGTAATTGCGCCCAAAACGGCCGAAAAAGCGACAACAACCAAGGAGGTAGCCTGTGCATTCTTTTGCGCGGCTTTGAAAACCAAGACCAACAGCGGGACTAAAACTATGCCCCCACCGATCCCAAAGAGCCCAGATAAAAGACCCACCAACAGGCCGAGACCGACGTCGCGCAGCGCTTGGTATGACCAGTTGGACATGTTGCTATAGTAGAGCATTCATCCTGGAGCTAACTTATGAGTTCGAGCACCGAGCGTGGAGGAATGGGCGGCGGGCTTGTTCCTGGCAGCTACCCAAGCCCTGAGGCAATGAGGCCGACCCTCGTTGGTGAATCTTGGTCCGTGGTTGCTGGACACCCTCAAACAGCTCAGGTGGCGGCAAAGATTTTCGAGGCGGGCGGGAATGCCGTCGATGCCGGCGTGGCTGCCGGAATAGCCAGCAATGTCGTGCAGGTGGACATGGCAAATTTTGGTGGGATCGCACCTATTTTGGTAAGACCCGCAAACTCCGCGGTGGCGTATTCCGTTGCCGGCATCGGACGTTGGAGCCGCTCAGCTTCCCTAAGTCAACTGCTTGAGCGCTACGGCGGCAAGTTGCCTTTAGAGGGTGCCCCGGCCATAGTTCCGGGTGCTCCGGCTGGTTGGATTAGGGCCCTGAGTGAGTTTGGCAGCATGAGCTTCGCCGAAGTTGCCCAACCCGCAATTGATCTTGCAAAACAGGGGTTCATAGTGGACCGCCGACTAGCTGAGAGCCTAGAAATCACAGGCAGGCGCTACACGAAGTGGGAAACTTCAGCGGCCATCTATCAACCCCAGGGACGCCCGCTCGTTGAGGGAGATCGACTTCAGCAGGTTGCCTTGGGTGAGCTGCTGGAAAAACTCGTGGCGGCAGAGATGGCTCGGGGCGGATCAAGGATTGATGGACTCCAGGCCGCTCACCTTGCTTTCTACTCAGGCGAGATCGCGAGATGTATCGCGGATACGGTTACAGACCGCGGCGGGTTCATGACCGTAGAAGACCTAGCGGAGTTTGAGGCGGAGGTTTCCACCGCCCCCCAGATTCGCTTTGGCGCATGGCAAATGTTTGCAACACCATCGTGGTCCCAGGGTCCTGTTGCGCTTGAGATTTTGGGGCTCTTTGAGAGATCCGGGCGCACTCTGCACGATCTCGTGGAATCAATCAGTCTTGCTTTCAACGACCGTGAGGACTTTTTCAGTTCACCAGACTGCATGGAGAGGGATATTGCCGAGTTCTTATCGGATGACTATCTAAGCGCGCTAGCCTCCTCAATCACAGATAACGCCGTAGCTGGCAGGGGCGCGGGTGTGGGCTCAGAGAATGGATCCAACCTGGGAAGCACCACCTCTGTTGTAACGATGGATGCCTCCGGCTGCACCTTTGCCACCTCACCTTCGGACACCCTCGACGGTGGTCCAATTATTCAAGAGCTTGGCATCATCTGCTCACCGCGAGGAGTCCAAACCAGGCTTGACGAAAGCCACCCAAATCGAATGCGACCCTGGGGTAGGCCAATGGTGACTCCCGCGGCGCTGATTGGAGTCAATGGTTCAGATTCCTGGGCGCTTGCCTGCCCAGGTGGGGACGTTATCGTGCAGGCAATTGCGCAGGTGGCCATCAACATGAATGCTGGACTCAGTCCCCAGGAGGCAGTTGAGGCACCGCGCATCGCTGCCTTCAATGCACCGAGTGCCTTTTACCCCCACCCGACAGCGGATCGACTCGTATATGCAGAAGGGCGAATTGCAGAGGCCGATATTCAAAAACTTGCGTCCCAGGGACACAACGTTGAGCTCTGGCCAGATTTCGAATTCGACGCCGGTTCGGTTCAAACCATAGTTTCTGGGACAAACCTTCAAGGTGAGCGCTTCTTGCTAAGCGGTGCAGATCCCAGACGCAGTGCTTACGCCCAATCTAGGTAGGAGAAAAATGATCAATTTAGACAGGGTCATCAAAGACACTCAGCAGCTGATTCGTATTGACAGCCAAAACCCAGGAGTTCAAGAGGCCTTGGCAACTGAGTGGGTGGGGAACCGCCTCAGCGAAATGGGCCTTGCCCCCAAACTCCAAAATGTTGAGCCGGGTCGGGAGAACGTAATCGCTGAAATCCCTGGAGACCCCACTGTTCCAAGACTCGTGCTGCTTGCTCACCTGGACACTGTCCCGATTGGAGGCGGCTGGACCGAGGATCCGCTGGGCGGAGAAATCAAAGACGGACTTATCTTTGGCCGAGGCTCTTGCGACATGAAAGGTGGTGTGGCGATATCGCTTGGGTTGATGGAGGCTCTCCAGACGAGAAAAGCGGGGATCGCTGGTGACGTCGTGTTTGTTGGAACCGTGGATGAGGAGGCTCCAGACATGCTTGGCGCCCAGAAACTCGTCGCTGAGGGGTTCATACGTCCTGATGATCAGGTGTTGGCGCTAGAACCCACCGGCACAAAGCTGCGGATTGCGCAAATGGGGCTCAGGTGGCTAAGAGTGAATGTCACCGGCCGAATGGCACACGCAGGAAGAGCTCACCTGGGAATTGATTCCGCCCACGTGATGTCAAGGATTGTCGATCGGCTAAAAAATGAAGTCGCGCAGCTCGACCACGAGGATGAGATTTTAGGTCGACCCAGGTTCACGTGCGGAACTTTCCACGCTGGAGTCGCAACCAATGTCGTTCCACCAAGTGCCGAAGCATATTTCGACATGCGAATCGTGCCGCCGATGAAAATAGATGACGTTATCCCGATGGTGAGCGGCGTGGCAGAGGGTATTGTCTCTGAGTTCCCTGGGGCGACGTTCGAGGTGAGTCCCCTTGGAGCTCCCAGGCCTCCGGTTCGTGCCTCCGACGAGTCCAAGATTGTCTCAGGGCTCAGAGCGTCATATGAGAATCAAACCGGCAAGAAAATGCCCTTTGGGGGCGATGACGGCCATGAGGCCTATACCGATTCGTCAATGGTTGCAGCTCTAACCGGAAGCAAATCTTGCACTGTTTTTGGTCCAGGATCAACCGACAGGGCACATACCGCTGATGAATTTGTACCGATAGCCGACCTGGAATTGGTTTCGAAGGTAATCTGGCACATGGCAGACAACTGGTAATACCTATCAAACCAAAGGGGACGCAATGATCATTGATGCCTACAACAACGTTTGGCAGGCGGGTGGTACGTCGGACTACCTGACTGCGGAGTCCTATACCCCTGAGGACATGATGCGCGTCATGGATCAGGCCGGAGTGGACATGGCTGTCGGCTGCTCTCTGGGTCAAATGGTAGACAACACCTTCATAGCTGAGACTATGAAGAAGTATCCCGATCGCATAATCGGGTTTGGTCAGGTCAACCCGCGTTTTCCCGATGCAACCGAGAAGATACGTGAATGCGCCGAGGACCTTGGGCTGAAAGGGCTCAAGCTGCACCCAACTATGCACGGCTACCACTTTGCGGATCACGGCCTCCTGGACCCAATCTTTCAGGCCGCCGACGACCACGGTCTGGTGGTTCTTGTCAACGCACTCGATGACCCCTTCTGTGCGCCGCTATCTATCGAAGAGATTTCGCGAAACTTCCCGAACACTCCTGTTCTGATTGCACACATGGGCACAGTCTGGAATCTAAACGAAGCCATCTTGGTGGCACAACGAAACCCCAATATCTACCTCGAGACCTCAGGCTCGCAGTTGATTGACGTCAAGCTGGCTTATCGCGCAGTTGGCGCAGGCCAACTTGTCATGGGTACCGATTGGCCAGGTAATGACTTTGATCTTGAGCGGGCCAAGATTGCCAGGGCCATCCCCTCTGCAGGTGATAGGGAGCTGGTCGAGGGAAAGAATCTCGCGAGACTTCTCGGGATTGGATAGAGCCGTTGGCTGTCTTTGAAACTTCCGGCTTCATAGACGCCCACTCTCACTTGCGCGCCAGTTCGCTTTCGAGTCAGGGAATTGGTCAGTGTGAAAACCTCGAAGAAGCGCTGGTTCGCTTTTCGGCCATGACCGTCGTCGAACCTTACGACGAAGCCTTGGTCGCATGCAGCGAACTCATCCTTGGTGGGGTGACCGGAGTTCAATTCATGTTTCATGTGTTTGGAGACAGAGAGCGATATCAGAGCCAGCTGGAAGAGGTCTTGCGCGGCGTTTCCGATTCAGGCATCAGGGCGCTGGCAATTCTTGGTGTGACAGACGAGGCCGAGTATTTGCCGACTAGTTTCTCTGGGCAAAGCCCCCTTCCTCAATGGACCGAGCCCGCCCGTGGGCTCAGTGGGGCAGAACTCGGAGAGATCTATCGATGGGCGAAAGTTCGCTACCCAGGGCTCGAGTTTGGAATTGGTCCCGTTGGGCCTCAATGGTGCTCAGATGGCCTCATGGAAGAACTTGGTGAGCTTGCGCAGGAGGGGATGCGGATTCATAGCCATCTATTGGAGAGTCCGCGGCAGAGGCACTGGGGACGCGAGAATCCGCTAGAGCGCCTTGACAGATTTGGACTATTAGGTCCCAAAACATCCCTAGCGCACTGCGTTTGGTGCAACGACCGAGAGCTAAAAACCATGGCAGAAAAAGGAGCACAGCCCGTCACGTGCCCGGGATCGAACAGGATCCTTGGAGCTGGAACAGCAAACCTTGAAGCTTGGAAGCAATCAGGTGTGGAGCTCGGGTTTGGTCTAGATAGCTCGGCAGAAGAAATCAAGCCGTTTGAAATTGCGCAGCTGGCTATGGACAGAGGCGATGCGCTAACTGCACTGACCTCTGGTGGCCAAGCATGCACGGATCTTGCAACTCATCGAGACACCGTGAAGTGGGCGGATGAAGAGCTGACTAGTCCTCTGCAAGTCTGGATCAACGACGAAGAGCTGGTGTCTGACGGCAGGCTCAAAGACTCAGAAAGATATCAGGCTGCCAAAGGAAGGGTTTTGCAGGCTTTGTCGCAAGACCGCGCAAATAGAGAAGGTCGGATAGCAGAAGTAGACCGCGCCATGCCCAATTACCAGAGAGCGTTGGACTCATGCCTGGGCTAATCGCGGAACTGATGATTGACTCTCGGGCGCGACTTGGAGAGGGTTTGCAGTTATTTCCAGACGGGTCGTTGTGGTGGGTGGACATTCCTGCCGGCAGAGTTCACAGAATTCGAGATGGCAGGAGCGAGCTCGTCCTCAAGGGGAGCGGTGAGGTCGCAAAGGTGCTCCCATGGGATCGAGGTTTCTTGGTCTTCGGGAGGGAACAGGTTGTGGGGTACGACCTAAATGCTGAGGAAATGATCTCGTTCCAAGTGAATAGCCGAGAGAGTAACCTGCGTTGCTCCGATGCGACAGTTTTACCTGATGGATCCGTAGTATTTGGAACCATCGATCGGCAACTAGCCGAATCCAGCGGCTCGCTAATGAGCCTCAGCCCCGACTGGAAACCCTGTGTGATCGAGAGCGGACTGAAAATACCAAATGGCCTGGGGGTGTTGCCAGGTGATCGCGCTGCATTGTTCGTCGACTCAGCTTCACAGACTGTTTTCCGATTCGAAATTGAAAGCTCTGAGGCGAGACCGCTAACTAACAAGACTATTTATGGAGAAATCGATCCCAAACTGGGAGTGCCGGATGGTCTTGCCGTGGATTCTGAGGGGGGCTGCTGGATAGCTCTTTGGGGAGGGGGAAAGGTCATCAGGTTGAATCCAAGTGGCGAAATAGATTTCGAAATCGACATTCCTACCCCAAATCCAACATCTTGCGCCTTTGACAGTGACAACAACCTCTGGATCACATCGGCCACTGAGACTCTGGTGCATGTGGACTTAAAAGCGCGCGGTGCAGGTGGTGTTTGGATGGTGCCGGCAAAGAATCATGGGGCTAGGGGCTTGACTCCACATATTGCGAGACTCAAGATTGATGCAAATTTGATTTCCCAGGCGACATCACAGCTACAACTTTTATCAGCGAGGAGCTAGGAGACAAAAGATGACTAAAGATCGCGAGGAGCTGATTCAGTGGCTTCGTAATTCGAAACCCGAAACAGTGGTAACTGAAATTGCACAGAAGCTTGAGGAGGGCATCTCCACGGATGAACTCTGGGCAGTTGGAGCCCTCACGGCTGCGAGGTATGTGAGCAACCAAGCCCGTAATCTCCTTGGCTTTGTTTCCCACGCGATGATTGGCTGTGAGGACGCCAGAGCTGCTGCCGATCAGCAGCCCGAAGACATCCAAAGGCTGATGCTTATTCAAGCTCTCTCTCAGGTTGTCATGGACCTTCAAGACCCCTGTTTCGCGCCATACGAACTAAGCGATGTTTGGGGAATCGAGGAATCCAGCGTCAAAGAATCCATTGCCCAGCTCAGGTCAGATGTCAGATTTGGAGAGTGGCTCAGGGCCGACCACCGGCTGGTAGGGCTCGAGAGAAAAATTCCAAGGGCCGAGCTAGTTGATTTGATTCTGGACATTGGCCTAGAAGGCATCGTCACTGATGACCACACTCTGATCACCCCAGCACTGTCTCTGGACATGATGGAGCTAACGGGTTGGGAGGACGGCTTCGCAATGCTGCGCGGAACCATTCGCTACTCCTGCACCTTCCCGAGAAACTTCGGCCCCTACGATCTCGCTAGCGGCCTGGTAGAAGAATTTGAACTTGCCGAAAATCTGGTTCAGGGTACCGAGGACCCCACTAAGGCCCAGCACCTAAGGGTTGCAATTCTTGAAGCCAAACCCGCTGACCGACCTCGGCTGGTGGCTTCTTCGCTCGCGACTGGAATTAGTGCCGAGACCATGATGTCTGCGCTATCGCTGGCTGCCTGCGATATGTATCTTCAGGTCGAGCCGGTCCCGCACGAGGACTATGACGCAGTGAGTCGAGAGGTTGCCCCCATCCACATCGGAACAACGCTAAACATTCTTCGAGCTTCCTTGCGCCGAATGTTCCGAGGCACCGCGGCCAGAGCAGTTGTTATGGGCGGTTGTTTGTTGGAAAGGGGTCCAAGCATCCTCAATGAGAACTTTGAGTTCATCCCCTTTGTGCCAGGACCCGCCTATCCGCGAACTGAGCATGTTGAAACAGCAAAATCCAAGGGCAACAACGAGCTACTGGAGGAGCTAGAAAGATCGCTCTTCGCGCACGATGTTGGCCTAGCCACAGCAGCGGTCAAGGCGTTCGAGCTTGCAGGCGGTGATCCAGAGGAACTCATCACACTCTTGGTGAGAGTAGCCTGCACGGATGATGGCACGTTGATGCATAACGTTAAGCACCTTCACTCATGCCTTGGAGAGTTCAGGGCCTCAAGTAATCCTGATAGATGGAACTTTCTAATTTCCGCCGCAAAATGGGTTTCTTGGTATGCAGGTAAAGACACAAAGACTTACCAAAGGGCAGTTGGTCTGATTTCCGCCTGATTACTGAGAACCAGTACCAGAGCTCAATAACAAATTGGTCACATGCACCACTTGAGTTGAAGATTTGTGTACGCTTTGGTACAACTGGTCAAACCAGTATTGGCGATTGTCGTAAACACGGCAATTTACAACAGTGCGCGGTGCTTTGAAAGAGGCCCGCAGAAACAAGGAGAGGACTGATTGCCAAACGTGAAAGAAACAAAGAAGTTACGTCGCACTTGGCGCTTAGCGGGCTTGACAGCTATGTCGGCCATCACCGCTCTCGTAGCGGCCGGCTGTGCTCCAGGCGGGACCACAACTGAAACAGCAGCACCTACCGCTAGTCAGAACAACTCTTCTGAGACCTCGGAGACTTCGGGGATCAGCAAAGAGGTTCCGACTGACGTCGACATCACTCTTACCCTCGCAACGTGGGAAGTTGGTGGCCTCTTTGACTCAATTCAGTCAATTGTTGACGCTTACGAGGCAAAGTATCCAAACGTAACTATCGAGATTGCGACTTCGTCGTTTAACGACTACGGACAGAACATCAAGCTGCAGATGTCTGGCGATGACGCTCCTGACATTGTTCAGGCGGGTCAGGCATTCACCATGATGGGACCCCTGGTCGAGGCGGGCCTCATGCGTCCTCTCGATGACTACGCAGAACTTTATGGCTGGGCAGACCGATTCGGCCCAGGACTACTTGACCAGGCTCGTTTTGAGCCAGACGGATCCAAGTTCGGAACCGGAAACCTATACGGCCTTGCCAAGGGTGGAAACATGGTTGGTATTTTCTACAACCGCGCGATCCTTGACGAGCTGGGTATCTCCGCACCATTTGCAAGCCTGGCTGACTTCCAGTCGGCTTTGGATGCTGCCGATGCTGCCGGCTACACCGCTATGGCCCTTGGAAATGCTGACCAGTGGCCAGCAAACCACACGCTTTCAGTTCTGATGTCGCAGACCTGTGACAACTCGGAGATGTTGGGCTGGATCTATGGAAATGACGGTTCGGACTTCACCGCACCTTGCTTCCTGGAGGCATCCCAAATCATGGAGGATTGGGCAGACAGTGGTCTGATCGACCCCAACGCAAACAGCCTCAGCTTCGATGACGGTATTAACCGCTTCGCAGAGGGTAACAGCGCATTCTTCGTAACCGGAAACTGGGCGCTGCCAACCATGGCAGACAAGATGGGTGACAATGTTGGCTTCACCGGATTCCCACCAGCAAACCCTGGGGGACCCGCAAGGGCAACAGGTGCTACCACCTCACCATTCGGCATTGGAGCAAACACGGAGTGGCCAGATGTTGCGGCTAACTTCATTGACTTCATGACTGGACCGGAGACCTATGAGCTCCGTGCCAACGGAGGCTACGCTCCGCTGCTTACCGATGTTGAGATTGCGGACTCTACTCAGCTGATTAACGAGTACAACGCGCAATGGCAGGCAGTTATCGCGGACGACGGTCTAACCCTCTTCCTTGACTGGTCGACTGTTGGAATGGGTGCAGTGATGTTCCCTGGAATCCAGGAGCTCATTGCTGACCAGGTTGGAGCCGCTGAGCTAAACGAGCGGATCCAAGCAGAATGGGAGTCTGGACGAAGCTAGTCCCGAACCCTGAGCTGAAGTGAGCCCAGTCTTGCCTCGCGAGACTGGGCTCACTTTCAGAACAGAAACGTAAGCAAAGATGGAGACAATGGCGTTGACAAAGACCAAGGGTAATCCGCGGAAAAGACTGCGGTGGAGGCCAGAATACGTTGGCTATTTCTACCTTCTGCCAGCTGGATTATTCTTCGTCACCTTCATGCTCCTGCCATTAATTCAAACTTTCAATCTTTCCCTGTGGGATTGGAGCGGCATACAGGGAGCACCTGCTGAGTTCGTAGGTCTTGAAAACTACGAGGAGGTGCTAACCAATCCGGACACCCTAAGTGCCTTGAGTCACTCGGCAGTATTTCTGATGACCTTCTGCGTTATCCCGGTGACCCTCGGTGTCACCTTTGCCGCTTTGTTCACACGACAAAAAATAACTGGGCTCGTCTTTTTTAGAACCGTAGTCTTTTTGCCACAGGTAATCGCCAGCGTGGTTATCGGAGTCACCTGGCGCTGGGTATATCAAGACCGCGGAAGCTTAAACCAATTTCTTGGACTAATTGGCATAGACAGCCAGCGTGGTTGGCTTGGAGATTTTGACTGGGCTTTGCCGGCAGTAGGACTGATCGGAAGCTGGGTCATGACAGGCCTTTGCATGGTGCTATTCCTGTCTGGGGTGGGAAGAATTGATTCAGACCTTTACGACTCAGTCAAGGTCGACGGCGGAGGCGCTTTTAGAGAATTTTTCTCGGTTACCCTTCCTGGGCTAAGACCGGAGTTCACCGTTGCTACGACAATCACAATAATTGCGGCTTTGAGAACTTTTGATCTTGTATTCGTAACCACCAGGGGAGGTCCAGGCAAGGAGACCATTGTCCCCGGAACGGAAATCTACCGCCTTGCCTTTCGAGAGGGTGAGGTTGGCGAGGCCGCAACGATGGCAGTGCTGCTCGCAGTATTGGTCTTCACCTTAGTGAGGACATTCCAGTGGGTACTAAGGGATCGGGACGGAATTTCAAGATGAGCACTCAAACCACAAAGTCCCAGGTAGTGGCCCCCCGAAGGAAGAAGCCGTTCAGCGCAAAAGATTTCGTTTTCCGGGTTCTCCTCTACGCATTTCTCACAATGTCCGCCAGCGTTGTGCTCATCCCCTTACTGAGCTTGCTGTCGGTGGCACTGCAGCCACCAGAGTCAACCCAGACGGGCCTTAGCTGGCCAACGGACCCAACCTGGAGCAACTTTGAAACCGCCTGGACAAAGGGAGACTTTCCGCTGCCGGTTTTGATGGTTAACTCGCTGTTCGTTGCATCAATGGTGGTGCCGCTTGGGGTCACCATCTCTGTGCTCGCAGGCTATGCCTTTGGGACAATGAAGTTCCCCGGGTCGAACGTACTCTTCTACGTCTTCATGATTGGGCTGGTTATGCCCTTCGAGGCAACTATCGTTCCGCTCTACTACCAGTTGAGAGATATGGGGCTCATCAATAACCCATGGGGAGTGATCCTGCCAGAGGTGGCCTTGTTCTGCGCATTTGGTATTTTCTGGATGCGCCAGTTCTTCATGGCAGCACCTCCTGCACTGGTTGAAGCGGCAAGAATAGACGGAGCAGGTTCGCTGAGAATTCTTCGGTCGGTGCTTTTACCAATCGCTTGGCCGCCTGTTCTGACGTTAGCGACCCTGATGTTTATTTGGAGTTGGAACGAATTCATTTTGTCGCTGGTGGTGCTCGATCGAGAGACTAGAACAGCTCCATCGGGCCTTGGAATCTTCACCGGTCAGTGGACCAGTGAAATCCCAGCCCTGAGTGCCGCGGCGCTAATAATCGCGCTTCCGACAATACTTCTTTATGTAGTACTGAACAGACGCATCATCTCTGGAATTCTTCAGGGTGCAGTCAAGGGTTAGCTAGGAAAGTGAAGTGAGATGACAAACGTGACAATCTCGATGCCAGCTCGAAAAGCGGACATCATCCAGCACATGCAAAACAGGGTGTTAGGAGGAGAGTGGAGTCCGGGATCGCAATTGCCATCAGAGCGGGAACTCGCCCTGGAGTATGGAGTATCAAGGCCCGTAATCAGGGAGGCTCTGTCTGGGCTGGTTGAGCAGGGTTTTATTGAGATTCATCCGGGCAGGGGTTCATTTGTGCGCGGGGTAATGGTGGATGACCTATCCAATTCGCTAAACCGTGCTGCAACGCTTGCCAAAATCACGGCACGCGAGCTGGTTGCCGCTCGCCTGGGACTTGAGTGCACTGCGGCTGAATTGGCCGCCAACCAAGACTCGTCCCTCAAGGCAAACTTAGACAAGGCATTAAGGGAACACTCCGAAGCCTCGTCGCTGCAATCAATGGCAGATACTGACTTAGCCTTCCACGAGTCAGTAGTCGCAGCATCAGGAAACCCACTGCTTGTTTTGATGTTTGGCGCCATCCGAAACCAAGTGCATGCCCTCATGCTTCGCAGCCACTCTGATCCGAGTGTCCGTGACAAGGGGGAGCCTTACCACGAGCGAATCGTGGAGGCTGTTCACCGTAGTGATGGCAAACTCGCGCGCGAACTAATGCGGGAGCACCTCGAACTGGCTCTAACCCTCTACGGCAATGACTTGGATAAGCCCCTCAGCGAAGTAGTTGAGTCTCGCGGATTGAGATTCGCATCCATGCTCAGCTCGAGAGATACAAACACCAACTAGCCAGAAGGACCCCCAGTTGAAGCACATAGCGAGTAGTGATTCGCCCTTTGCAATTTCCCTAGACGAAAAAACAGGTCTGCCAAACAGCCTCACCGTTGAGGACGGCAAGGGGAAAATAACTAGGCCAATCTCGATCTCTGTGACGGTCGAAACCGGCGGTCAGGAAAAGCGGCACCCAACTGGAGGCCTTCTTTATGAAAACACTGACTTTCTCTCGGGAGTGATCGCATCTGGCTCCGTGAAGCGAATTCACAAAGGTGTTTACGACGAGTACCAGCAGGCAGCAAAACTGGGTGAATTAGAGCTCACGCTCCACTATCGCCTTTATCCAACTGCTCCCTATTTCGAACTCTCAGCAACCTTTGCAGCCACGAAGAGCGTTTTGATTCGCAACATAGTTGTAGAGGTCGAGACCGCTGCAATGCCCAAGGCCCAAATCAATACTCCAGGCAACCTACTTAGAAGAAACCTGCCGATTGAGAAAATCGGCTCGCTACCAACCGGAATTGCAACCCTTGGAGGGCTGAGGGGCTCAAGTGGCATTATTGGCGCCTCTGACGATGAATCAACTTTGGTGATCTGGCCAAATCAACCGACTGAGATTCCCGATGTTGAGCTCTCGCAAAAGGATTCGAAGCTCAGAGTAAAGACCCTTGTGAACTTTGCCGCGGATATCTCCCCTACCTCCTCCGCGGAGGTGCTCCTGGTTACGCTGAATCTTGAGCGCGGAGACTTTGAACTGGTTCGCCAGCACTGGCCTGCTTGGGCTTCGAGATACGGCCTTACAAGTCCAAATGATCCCCCGGGATGGATGCATGGATCTGCAATCTACGAAGTGCAGATAGGCACCTCATATTTCTGGAAGAACAACGCCTACTGTCGTTATGAAGAGATTCGCGATCTAATCGCAGATCTTGATCGTGTTCAGCGGATGGGCTTCAGCGTTATTCAGCTCATGCCAAAGCAGCCGTACCCCTCATATAACGTTCATGACTACGCAGACGTAACAACCTCGTACGGAAATGAGGAGGAACTCCGTGAGCTCGTTAGGGACTGCCACGGACGTGGGATGCGGGTAATCCTGGACGTTCTACTCCACGGAGTCTTGGACAACGAGTCAATGGATTCAGCCATTCAGGGAATCATTGACGGACCCCTCTACGCCCACCTTGACGACGAGGTGAGCCAAACCCTATCGGGTGATCTAACCGATGACGATGACTACTGGATTGCGTGGTCCCGCCACATTCTCGACTTCTCCGAGTACTGGAAGGGAGGCTCGCCAATGCGAACCGAACTTCAAGAAACTCACCCGGAATGGTTTGCCACAGACTCCGAAGGCAAGGTCTCCGGGGTATACACAAAGGCCTTCGACGCAAGAAACCCTTCCTGGCAGCGCTACTTCCGCGAGTCGATGATGAATCTCATCAACGGCTACGACATTGACGGCTTCCGGTTCGACGCTCCCACCTACAACCTCTTTGCAAACTGGGCGCCGTGGGCAAGGGCACGCGCATTCATGTCACCGCTTGGCTGCATACCGCTTTTTGTTGACATGAGACACGACATGAGGGAAGCAAAGCCCGATTCCCTTCTCTACACCGAACCCTCTGGTCACCTGCTCCGCAGGTCTATGGACGTGAACTACAACTATGACGAGCAGTGGCTCGTCTCTGCGCTTATGAAGGGCAATCACGCCGAGCGTTCCGTAAGGAACGGCCGGGACTTCATGCTGTGGATCCAAGACCGTGACGACTTTCTTCCAGTGGGCTCCCAAACGGCTCACCACATTGATTCTCATGACACTTTCTGGTGGCCACAGTGGGGCAAGAAGTGGCGCCGTGAGCAGTACTCACTAGAGGCTGTGTGCTCTCTCGCAGCAACTTTCCTGGCACTTGATGGCCCGTACATGATGTTTACCGGTGGAGAAGAGGGAATTGAAGAGGAGCTTGCGGAGCTCCTAAATTTCCGAAATGAGCATGCGGCTCAGTGGTCGGTGAGGGGCACCTTTGATACCGAGTGCGATTCGACGGGCTCCCTGATTGTTGTGTCACGCTCAGCCAACGGCAAATCCGTGGTGAGCATCGTAAACCCGTCCAGCAAAGAGGTTGAGATTCCCAGCAAGTACCGAGGTTGGAAGGTCGGGCCCTCGCAGGGGTTGGACGGCACCACTTTGGAGGCCTACGGCTACTTCATGGCCGAAGAGTAGAACATGCGCAAGCCTGGACTGAAGCGAAGGTTTCCGAGCCCTAGAGACCTTGCGCAACTTATGCGATTTCGAAAAATACACCTTCGTCGAACAGACCGGCTTCTCTCTCGAGCGTTCACAATTGAAGACCTCAGGACTATTGCGAAAAAGAGAACGCCTAAGGGCCCCTTCGACTACACCGACGGTGGAGCTGATAAGGAGCTGAGCATGCTCAGAGCTCGGCAGTCCTTTGAATCGGTTCAGTTTGTTCCATCAATCCTTAGGGATGTAAGTGAAGTCGACCTGACACAAATAATCCTTGGGAGGGAGGCCAAGATTCCCGTGGGGATATCACCCACGGGCTTCACCAGAATGATGCACTCGGAGGGGGAAATTGCTGGCGCAATGGCGGCAGAGGCATTTGGCATCCCCTTCACTCTGTCAACAATGGGCACCCGCTCCATTGAGGAGGTTGCCGAGGCTGCTCCCAACGGCCGCAACTGGTTTCAGCTTTACATGTGGAAAGAGCGCGATCGTTCCATGGCGCTCGTCGACAGAGCTGCGAAGGCGGGCTTTGAAGCGCTTGTTATGACAGTGGATGTGCCAGTTGCGGGAGACCGACTCAGAGACAAGTACAACGGGCTTACCATCCCTCCAGCCCTGAGCCTGAAAACCCTGACGAATGCAGCTCCGAGAGTTGGCTGGTGGTGGAACTTCCTCACCACAGACCCCCTGAAGTTCGCATCGCTCGACTCCTGGAACGGCACCGTTGCAGAGCTATTGGACAGCATGTTCGACCCAACAGTTACCTTCGACGACCTCAAATGGATTCGGAAACAGTGGGGTGGGAAGCTAATCGTGAAAGGTGTCCAGAACACGCAAGACGCACTCTTGGCCGCCAGGGCTGGAGCCGACGCCATCATCCTCTCTAACCACGGCGGTCGTCAGCTTGACAAAGCGCCCGTGCCCTTCAAGTTAGTGCCGGAGGTAGCAAAGAAAGTCGGCAAGGATGTCGAGGTCTTCATGGACAGCGGCATCATGCACGGAGCCGACGTTGTTGCCGCTATTGCAAGCGGAGCGAGGTTCACAATGGTTGGACGTGCTTACCTTTACGGACTTATGGCGGGAGGACGCCAGGGCGTTGATGCAACCTTCAATATCCTCACTCAACAAATGACGCGGACGATGAAGCTCCTTGGTGTTCGAAAGCTCAGTGAGCTCAGTGGTAAACACCTAACTGACTACGTTTAGGAAGGTCCGACCGGCCCTGCGAATTAGCCGAATATTTACCCCTTAGTGGCCGTTGAGGTCTAACCTGAGAGAGGCTCGCTGGAGGTGATTGCCATCCGAATCGAACATGACCTTATTGGTGACTACGAACTTCCCGCATCCTCGCTCTGGGGCGTTCACACTGCCAGAGCAGTTGACAACTTTCCCATCTCAGGCGTCTCCATTGGCCACTACCGAAACCTAATTCGCGCACTTGGTCTCACCAAGGCCGCTGCGGCAAGAGTAAATGCTGCTATCGGAGGCCTTGAGGCCGAGAAGGCTCGCTACATCGAACTAGCCTGTCTCGAGGTTGCCGAAGGCAAGTTGGATGAGCACTTTGTTGTGGATGCCATTCAAGGCGGTGCCGGTACCAGCACAAATATGAATGCCAATGAGGTAATCGCCAACAGGGCTCTTGAGCTCATGGGCAAGTCGCCCGGCGATTACGACGTAATCCACCCTCTAAACGATGTAAATCGCTCACAGTCCACCAACGACGTTTACCCAACCGCTCTCAGGCTGGCCCTCATCTTTGAGATAGGCCTCCTGGATCAATCACTTACGGATCTCAAAAACTCCTACGAAGCCAAAGCCAGGGAGTTTGCCGACATTCTGAAAATGGCCCGCACTCAGTTGCAGGATGCTGTCCCAATCACCCTTGGTCAAGAGTTTCAGGCGTTCGCAGTGTCAACCTCTAAGGACATTGACCGACTGCATGAGCTAATTCCTTTGTTGTCTGAGATAAATCTTGGTGGCACTGCAGTTGGGACCGAGCTCAATACACCCAAGGGCTACACCAAGAAGGTAGTGGCTGAACTCACCAAGCTGTCCGGGGTGAAGCTCACCTCGGCAAAGGATTTGGTGGAAGCAACCCAGGCCTCCGGGGTGCTTGTCACCTTCAGCTCCGTGCTAAAGCGCATTGCTGTAAAGCAGTCCAAGATTGCGAGCGACCTTAGGCTTCTAAGCTCAGGCCCTAGGGCTGGTTTCAATGAGATCAACCTGCCGGAAAAGCAAGCAGGATCCTCGATCATGCCAGGCAAGGTAAACCCAGTTATTCCCGAGGTGATTAACCAAATCGCCTTCACAGTGATCGGCAACGATCTCACCGTCACCATGGCAGCAGAGAGCGGTCAGCTTCAGCTAAACGCCTTTGAGCCGATCATGGCCAGGTCAATCCTGATGAGCATCACCTACCTCAGGAACGGATTCGCCACCTTCACAAAAAACTGCGTTGATGGGATAACCGCCAACACCGAAATACTCCAGCAAACCGTTGAAAACTCGATTGGCCTAGTTACCGTTCTCAGCCCACAGCTTGGCTACGAGAACGCAACCAAGGTTGCCAAGTATGCTCGCAAGCAAAACTGCTCCGTGAGGCAGGCGGTGTTGGACCTAGAGCTCATGAGCGAAGCCGACTTTGATGCCGCGCTTGGCGACCTTGTTTCCATCGCCAAGCGGGCGAGATAGTTAGCTGCGCAGCGCCTTTGCAAGCTCAGTAAACGAATCGACAAGCTTGTCCATGTCGCTCTGCTTGTGAGCGAGCGACACTAGCCACTGCTCGTCAAGTCCCGGAGGGGTCAGCACACCGCGGTTCACACCCCACAGCCAAGAAAGCTCCGCAACCTCAAAGTCTGTTGCCTTGAAGTCTCGGTAGTTGCGAACCGGAGTCTCTGACCAAATCACTGCACCTTTGACTCCAAAGCCGATGGTGTGGGCGGGGAGCTCATATTTGGCAATAACGGCATCGAGCTTCTTTAGAGTCTCGATGTTTATCGCCTCTGCCTTTGAAACAGCAGCCTCGCTGGCAACCTCATCAACTGCGATGGCCGCTGCCATCACAAGTGGGTTTCCGTTGTAGGTGCCGAAGTGTGCCATGCGGCCATCAACGACGGCGTCCATGTATTTCTGCTTGCCACCAAACGCCGCCAGCGGGAAGCCGCCACCAATGCTCTTGGCAAGACAAATAATGTCTGGCTCAACACCGAGCTTCTTAGCAGCTCCAGCAACACCTGCGGTCAAGCCGGTCTTAACCTCATCAAAAATCAGAGCAATGCCGTACTTGTCGCAAAGCTCGCGAACACCCTTGAGATAACCGGCATCGGGCATGATGATCGAAAGGTTCTCGACCACAGGCTCAACCACGAAGCAGGCAATGCGGTCGCCGTGCTCAATGAAGATCTCCTGCAGTCTCTCGAGGTTGTTGTAGGGCACCGTAAAGACTTCGCCAGGCTCAACATCAAACGGCACCTGCGGTGTCGGAGCATGGGCATCGCCAATCTCATCGAGAGCCGGCTTTACAGAAACCTGCAGCGGGTCGTAACCACCGTGGTAGCCGCCCTCGACCTTAACGATTGCCTTTTTGCCGGTAACTGCCCTGGCAGTCCTGATTGCATACATCGTCGATTCGGTACCGGAGTTAGTAAACCTGATCATGTCTAGGCCAAAGCGCTTCTTGAACCTCTCTGCAGCCTCGGTCGCAATAGGGGCAGGAGTTACAAACAGAGTTCCAACGCTCTTCATGGCTTTCTTGGCAGCACGAATTACCTTGGGGTGTAGGTGACCTACGAGCATCGCCCCAAAACCCATGGAGAGATCTAGGAGCTTCCTGCCATCGACATCTTTCACATAAGCGCCCTTAGCGGAGACGATGGAGATGGGATACGGGTCCCAGTGCTGGAAGCTTGATGTCACACCAAGTGGCAGCACCTTCTTTGCCTGTGCGTTGTGACTGCCCGAACCAGAAGTTGTGCTTTCGAATCTTTCCCATTCGCTGGCCAGTAATTTCTCTACCTTGGCTCTGTCGATTGGCTTTGAGGACGCTGGGACATTTCTCCAGCCCGCAGGATCATGTTGCAGATTAATCTCTGTTTTCACTTTGTACTCCTTTGTCCTGCCATTGTCACCTAAGCGGAGCTTTATAGCGAACTTAGAAGCTTATTTAGACTAAATCAGTTGCAAAACTACGGCTTTTCTTCGAAATCAATGGTTTTTAGTCAAACCACTCGGTCGGAGGTCCAAGGAAAAGCAGGAACGCAAAGATAGCTGGCAATGCAAGGGCGATGACCAAAACTAGCACCACCGGCCGGGCGATAAACCACCTAAAAAGCCGGTCAATAAAGCCCTGATCTCTTGGGTCATCGCTGGCCTCAGTTCTCCAGCTTCCCTCGAGGGCGTTTTGCTTTCCTAGCCTGCGATCAAAGGGGACGGTTGCGAAGGGAACTATTGCAAGGGCGACTGCACCGGCGATTCTGCCTATGGCCCAACGCTGGTTGAGCCCCACCAACACCGCAACAACGCAGTAGCTGAGGAACATGGCTCCGTGAATGCCGCCGGCAATCGTGACTGCGTGAGGGATTAGGTCACCGAGCGCCCTTGAAACCAAAGCCGATATCAAAAGTCCCCAAGTAATTGCCTCACCGGTAGCAAAGAATTTATAAATAGATTTTGGGCTGGTATTCAAAGTCTCTCCTATCAACCCAAGCCTAAGTCACTGGCCTAGGCTCCTTGATGTGAGTAACGCTTCAAGCAAGGCAATTGCTATCGCAATCTCGGTCATTGCTGGCGGTTTCATGGCCGTTCAGGCCAGGGTCAATTCGGGTCTTGGAGTCGCGCTCGAAAATGGCATTCTTGCGGCTCTAATTTCGTTTTCTTCAGGGCTAGTGATCATTGGGGTGATCGTCGCTTTTTCAAAACGTGACCGAGCCAAGCTCCGGGCTTTCTCTCGCCGTATCGGCAGGGACTTTCCGCTTTGGGGGCTGGCGGGTGGACTGCTTGGTGGTCTGTTTGTCATCACCCAGGGCACCGTCGCCGGGGTCATAGGCATCTCGCTCTTCGCCGTATCAGTAGTCACAGGCCAGGCGCTTGCCGCTCTCACAATTGACGGTCGGGGTCTTCTTGGAATGACAAGGCGTCCCCTTGGTCTCCTAAGGATTCTTGGGACGGCGCTGGCAATCGCCGGGCTGATTGTCACCGGGGACTTTGCCAACTACAGCTTTCAAACAATCTCTCTGCTGCCCTTTTTGGCCGGTATCGGTATTGGCTTCCAGCAGGCATTAAATGGCAGCCTCGGCAGGCAGACCGAATCAGCGGTGGTGGCAACGCTAATCAACTTCGTCTTAGGTACTTCCCTGATTGCAATCGCGCTCCTGGTAACCAACGGTGGCTTCCAATTCTCTGGAGAGTTTCCCACCGAGCCGGTTCTCTACATCGGTGGACTTGTGGGGGTGGTGTTTATCTTTGTTCAGGTCGTCCTGGTGCCAAAGATCGGCACCCTGGCCATGGGAGTGTCTCTCCTGGTGGGTCAGCTAATTAGCTCACTGCTCTTGGACCTAGTCGCACCAATCTCATCAAGAGAAGTCACTGGGTACACCCTCGCAGGAGTGCTGCTCGCTCTTGTGGGTGCAACCTTGGTGGCAAGTAGACGCTAGAGCTTCTCGATCAAGACATCAGGGTGGGCATCAAAGCGGTAGCCCTGTCCTCGAGCAGTTCTGATTATGTCCTCATAAAGACCTAGCTTTGAGCGCAGCCTTCTGACATGGACATCTATGGTCCTGAAGTTCGGTGTTGCCTCTCCGCAACGCTCAGAAATTGAGGCAATTGTTGCCCGGGATACTGTTTGACCCTCACGCTCGATTAGAAACGCGAGAAGTTCATATTCCTTGCACGTAAGTTGTGCTTGGGTGCCATCGACGAATACCTTCTTGCGGCTTAGGTCAACAACCACTCCCTTTGCAGCCTCTACCTCTTCGGCCTCCGGCTTGGCAGCACGAACCGCTCTGGGCTCCCCCAGCGCTAGCCGAGTGATGTCCAGGGGCCTACCGGCTGATTCCTCAGGGGCAATTGCGAGCGCCGCATAGGTTTCGCTCGCCGCGTTTGGGATCAGCTCAGCTAGCTTTGTTTTTAGTGCCGTTGCGACTTCGGCCAGAGTGAGGCCAGCTTCCTGGGCCTGCTGCTCAGTAATACCTACATATAGTGCGAAGCCCTTGGCCTCGGTCTGCTTCTTTATTGCTGTTGTCATTTTTATGAGTCCTTTGTGAGTGCATGAAATTGGGTGCACGAATCACGTGCGTTTGTTGGGGTGCTGGTGCCTAATTGCTAATCAGTAAGCAAGGTTGATTAGCGGCACATGCGCATGCACATGCACATTGCCATCGAGCAGGAGAAAGCAGCGCCAGTGGCGCGCACCTCGACTGATCGACTACTCATTGGGATAAAGCATGGGGCAAGAGTGCTCCATGTGTCAAATTCTTACGCTTTGTTACGTTCTCGCTAAACCCGGGCCAGAAGCCACTCAAAGATGTCTTCCTCTACCTCGCTCTTGCAGAGGTCATTTAGAAGTTCGTGGTGTCCCCCTGGGTAGATCTTTAGCTCTTTGTCGGGACTAGCTATTTCTTGGTGCAAACCCATGGAGTTTAGATGTGAGGTCGAGGTGTCTTTGTTGCCGTGAATGATAAGAGTTGGCGCCTTCCAGTTCGCAGCGGCTGCCCAGACCTGATCCGAAACCTCAAGGACAGTCTTCGCAACTAGGTTCTTTGCCTTGCCTTGATAGAAAAGCTCGTCTTTCTGCACCGCTGCCAAAAAGGCCTTGTCTCGCGATAGTGCCTCGATACCTGGCCGAGGAAGAGGCATGGGACCTGCCGGGGATATCGCTGTGGATACCTTTGCCAACATGCGTTCCCAACGTTTCGATGGTGTTTGCATTGCCACCGCGTCGATAATTGCAGCGGAGATGTTCCCGCGCTCCCTGACAATGCTGGCTGCGGTTATCAAGCCGCCTAGAGAGTGTCCATAAAGAACCGTTGGTAGCCCAACCGGAAGCCTAGAACGCGCTTGCAGGTGCAGGGCAACGCCCTGATTGACGTCAACGAGTCCGCGCTCACCGGCAGTCCTGCCGTGCCCTGGAAGATCAAAGGCGTAGACATCTATGCCCTGTTGGTTGAGCTTGGGGATTAGTTCGCTGTAGTAGGTGAGATAACGCTCGGAGTATTCGCTAAGACCGTGCATCAAAAGAAGTTGTGCTCTCGGGCTAGCCGACTTCCAGGTGAAAGCCGCTACCGGAGCACCGATGTCCCATGTAGCCATTGGATAAGGCTAGAGGAGCAAAAGCGATTAGGTCGGCAGAGCTCGCGGAGAGGTCTAAGTCTGCCTTGTTTCAAAGTCAAGCGGAGCTTAGGTGGGCTAACCTAGTAACTACTCCAACGCCCGGCGAAGCGCGCGTCACATCTTTACCTAAGGAACAAGCCAATGACTGAAAAGGCAAATATCGGTGTCGTCGGGCTCGCGGTAATGGGTTCTAACCTGGCTCGCAACCTAGCCTCGCGTGAGGGCAACCGTGTCGCTATCTACAACCGCAGTGTTGAGAAGACTAACCAGCTGACCGCTGATCACCCGGAAGCAAACTTCATCGCCAGCGAAAGCATCGACGACTTCGTTGCTTCGCTCTCAAAGCCAAGAACGGCAATCATCATGGTCCAGGCGGGTGCCGGCACCGACGCCGTCATTACCCAACTGACCGAGCGCTTTGAAAAGGGCGACATCATCGTTGATGGTGGTAACGCCCTCTACACCGACACAATCCGCAGGGAAAAAGAAGTTTCCGCGAAGGGCATCCACTTCGTTGGTGCCGGGATCTCAGGTGGTGAGGAGGGTGCTCTCAAAGGCCCTTCGATCATGCCCGGTGGCACAAAAGAGGCATATGCGACCCTCGGCCCAATTTTGGAGACCATCGCAGCTGTCGCTGAGGGCGAGCCTTGCGTAACTCACATCGGCTCCGATGGAGCTGGGCACTTTGTGAAGATGATTCACAACGGCATCGAGTATGCAGACATGCAGCTAATCGCCGAGGCCTACGACATGCTGCGCCAGGCCGGAGGCTTCAGTCCAGATGAAATCGCTGACATCTTCAGCGAGTGGAACAAGGGCGAACTTGAAAGCTACCTAATCGAAATCACCGCAGAGGTTTTGAGGCAAAAAGATGCAAAGACCGGTGAGCCGCTTGTGGATGTCATCCTTGATGCCGCGGGCAGCAAGGGCACAGGGGTCTGGACAGTTCAAACTGCACTTGACCTGGGAGCCCCGGTCTCCGGTATTGCTGAGGCTGTGTTCGCTCGCTCACTCTCCGCTCAGCACGCCCAGCGCGCAGGTAAGCCAGAGCTTCCAGCCGCTAACCAGGTTTGGGCGGTCGAAGACAAGCCGGCTTTTGTTGAGGCTGTCCGCAGAGCTCTCTATGCCTCCAAGATCATTGCCTACGCCCAGGGCTTCGATGCCATCAGGGCGGGCGCAAAGGAATTCAACTGGGAGATTAATCTCGGCGAGGTTGCCAAGATTTGGCGTGGCGGTTGCATCATCCGTGCCCAGTTCTTGAACCGAATCACCGATGCCTATCGCAAGGACGAAAAACTACTTTCCCTGCTTTTCGATGATTACTTTGTTGCCGCCATTGCCGGAACCATAGCCTCCTGGCGCGAGATCGTGGCGATGGCTGCACTGACAGGTGTGCCCTCCCCCGCATTTGCATCGTCTTTGAGCTACTACGACGGCCTGCGCGCAAAACGCCTACCGGCTGCTCTGGTGCAGGGCCAAAGAGACTTCTTCGGTGCTCACACCTACAAGCGCGTCGACGCTGAGGGCAGCTACCACACCCTTTGGTCCGGGGACCGTTCTGAGATAAAGACCGACTAACTTGCTGAGCCACTGGGTATTCAAGTTCATCCCGATGGCCCTGATATGGGGCTCGAGCTTTTTCTTCATCGAGCTCTCGCTCGAGCTCACAACTGCCCTTGGCGTTGCCTTTTGGAGAACCGCGCTAGGCGCTGCCGCAATGCTGGCAATCGGGTTCGCCCTGAAGATTTCACTGCCTTCGAAGCTGAAGCAGTGGGGTCACTTGTGGGTGGCTGGGTTTTTGATGTCCGCATTTCCCTTCACGATGTATGCATTTGCCCAGCAATTCACCACAAGCATCCTGGCCGCGATTCTCAATGCCACTACCCCCATATTCACGCTGCTTGCGATACTCACGCTCTTTAGGGGCCAGAGGCAATCCTCAACCGCAATCATTGGTCTTCTGGTCGGCCTGGTTGGGGTTGGCATAACGCTGGGTGTCTGGCAGGGCTTTGGTGAAAATGACCAGCTGGCAATTCTGGCTCTAGTTATGGCTAGCATCTCCTACGGAATCGGAACTCCATACATCAGGCGGCACATCACCCCCATGGCATTGCCGCCCACCTCTACCGCCGCAGTCCAGGTGTTGACCAGCGCCATCACGCTGCTGCCTTTTTACGTTCTCACCGGACCGCTATTTGTTGCCGAGCCCAAGGTGGAAACGGTTGGGGCTCTTTTGCTGCTGGGGGTATTTGGTAGCGGCGTCGCCTACTGGCTCTTTCACCAGATAGTGGCTCAGGCTGGAAGTGCGGTGGCAGCAACCGTCACCTACACCAACCCCGTGATTGCAACCTTCTGGGGGGTTCTCCTGCTAGGTGAGACTCTTCATTGGTACGAACCCGTAGGGGCAATTTTGGTTATTACAGGTGCATACCTAACTCAGGGAAGAGGCTTCAAGCTCTTCCGAGTCCGAGAACGCTAGCCAGACATTCATTGGCCGAAAGCCTGCCTTTTCATAGAGCGCCACCGCACCAGTGGCATTTCCGGTGTCAACCCCTAGGGCAACATCGCTAAACCCTCTGGCGACAGAATATGCGCACCCCCAGCGCAAGAGCAGCTCTCCATAACCCTTGCCCCGGTGAGACTCTAGGACGCCAAGCTTGTCGATAAAGCCGCCGGAGTTTTCGGCTCTGTGGTTTGTGCAGACCAGCAAGCCGACGGCAACGCCTTCCTCCTCAAGGAAAAACACACCCTCTGGATCCTGCAAGACCTGCTCGCGCTGCTTCTTATCCCACTCTTCGAAGTCTCTTTGCTTGAAGCCGTAGTGACCAGAAAAAGAGTCCATGAGAAGCCGGTGCCAGGTTGCTCGCTCCTTATCAAAATCGGCCTGTCTAATCTCAACGCCCTTTGGCAGTTTGGGAAATGACCTATTTGGTTCGTGATTGCGCATGGTCCAGTATCTTCTGACGAGCTGAAACCCAAGTGCCTCAATTGCGCTGCGTAGCTCTGTGTCTCTCGAATTACACATCGCCCGCTTTTCAAACCTGGCATAGTGCTCATTGGCCCAGCTCATAGCAAGATCAAAAGACCTGGCGTAGTCGTGTTTCTCTGGAAGACCAAAGACGTCTATTTCGACGCGCTCGCGTTTTTTGTCCACCTGTGCCGTCACAAGATCTGTGATGACACCCTCTTCCTCATAGACCTGGGCCATGACCTCGTCATAGAAGCCATTGAGCTCTTCCCTTATCTCCTCAGCACTAGAGTCCTCAAACTCCGGATCTATGGCGCTGTCGTGGGCGTTGCAGAGCGCAATGAGCTGCTCCAGGTCATCTTCCCGCCAGGGCCTAAACATCTGCTTTTCTCATGTCGGGAAGCAGCCAGGGTCGAGTGATAAAAATCAACGCCAGGAATGAGCCACCGAACAGCAGGCCGATGAGGATGCCGAGGTCTCCTGTCGAATCGGTGTCGAGCAAAAAGTAGATACCCGATATAAGACTGGCCAGGGTGAAGTTGAATACCCCGAGCAGCGAAGATGCGGTGCCGGCCTCGGAGCCGTGGTTGTAGAGAGCAATCGTTGGAATCACGGTTAGGCCCGCTCCAAAGATCATGAGCTCAATCAGGAATAAGGTCTCGGCCCAAAAAAAGCTGGTTCCTGAGGTTAAGAACAGCCCAAGGCCCACACCAGTCCCAATTAGTGCGTAGGCGGCCAATAGCCAGTGTCCTTGGATAAACCTCGCTAGGTAGGCGCCAAGTTGAACCCCGATATAAGAGGCAGCACCATTCACGGCCATCCAAACTCCCGTATCGGTGGCACTCACTCCAAAGCCCTCTTGGAAGACAAACGGCACAAAGTTTAGATATGTAAATAGGGCACTGAGCTGCAGCGCGGCATAAAACATCAGTCCTATGAAGACTCGGTCTCTAAGTACGTTTACGTAGCCCCGGGCAAGCCCAAGCGGCGAACTGCTTCTTCTGGCCGAAACCGGCAAGGTCTCAATCAAAAACACGTTTGCAAAAAGCAACAGCACCAGTGTGACGATTGCAAAGAAAAGGAAAACCCCCTGCCAGGCAATCAGCTCGGTGAGCTGCGAGCCCAGGATTGGGCCAAGTATTGGAGCTAGCGACTGGACCAGGAAGACCCTTGCGAGCATCTGGCGCATGGGCTGACCCCGGAACAGATCTCGAATCACGGCCCTAGCAACAACATCTCCGCCAGCTGCGAAGAAGCCCATAAAGAATCTCAGCAGTATGAAGACTTCGATGTTGGGAGCGAAAAAGGCAAATATCGTGGCCAGCAAATAACCGGTCATTGTCATTAGAAGCAGTGGCCTGCGCCCGAAGGCGTCGGAGAGCGGACCAATTAGTAGCTGTCCGGCAGCGATACCCACGGTTACACCCGTGAAGGATGCCTGCACCACACCATTGGCAACCCCAAAGAACTGCCCTATTGCGGGAAATGCTGGGAGGTAGGGGTCAATTGTGAAGGGAATCAGGCTCATGGCGAGCGCCAGGATGAAGATGTAGACCATCAGCATCTTCTTGCTGAGTTGGTCTCCAGAATCTATGACCCTGCCCTTGACCAGAGGTAATTTGGGTAGGGGCACCCTAAGAGAATAGTGCTTCGGCGAGTAGCTCAGACCCCTGAACCCCACCAGGAATTGCAAAGACAGCAGACCCGATCGGAACAGTCCACTGATTAAGCAGGTCAAGCTGCTCGAGGCGCCTTTGAATAGGCAAGTACTGCTTAGAAATATCTCTCTGATAAGCCGTCCATAACAGCCCAACATCCATGCTGCCGCGTTCGTTCATGCCATTGTCGTAGCTGAAGGGCCTGCGGAATATCCGCTCGCCGCTTTCTTGAGGAGCGGCTCTTCTGATGTGTGCAAACTCGGGGATAACCAGTAGCCCATTGGGGTGCCTGGCACCCAGGTCTGGAACATCGGTCTCTCGTTCCCCGGTAAGTGGTGCCCCGTTTGAGAGCTTGCGTCCAATGACCTCTTCCTTGGAGGGGGACCCGAGCTGATCCCAGGTATCAAGCTGCATCGCAATCCTTCGAAAAACCAACAGCGTTCCGCCCTTGATCCACTCAGGTCCGTCGTTAATCCAGACCACCGAATCAAAATCGCTCGAACCAAGCTCCGGATTGGCGGTGCCGTCAACCTGTCCCATCAGGTTTCGGTGCGTGAGGCCCGCCGGAATCATGCCAGGAGAATGGGCAAAACCCGGTTGCACCCATCGAACCGAGGCAAAGGGCATTGAGTCCCGAACCAGGCCTCTGGTGCCGTGCGCGAGGACCACAGGATCATCAGCGGCGATGTGAATAAGCACATCTCCACCCGAATAACGCTCCTGAAGCTGATCCACACCAAAAGCCGGCAATTCAGCAAACCCCTCGGGCATCTGCGCCTCAAGCCCCAGCTTTGAAAACAAGCTCGGGCCGAAGCCAACGTAGGCGGTAAACCTGGCCGCACCAATTGCGAGCTCTGGTGCCGGGTCGGCAAGCACCGGCTCACCTGCGGTCAACCTGGCTATGTCGTCGGTGAGCAGCCGCATCCATCGCAGCATGTCAGCCTTGGTGACGCTCTCCTTGATATCAAAGGCCACCATGTTGGTAACGGCTTGAATGTCTAGCTCAATACCGCTCTGGTGGGGTCCGTAGAACTCAGCCTGACGCGAAGCAGCAAAGGTTTCTAGGTCAGCCTCAGCAGCCAGGGAGGCACCAGCAGCACCTGCGGCAATACCTACCGCTCCCGATGCTGCCGCGGCTGCGCCGCCTGCGAGAAATCCCCTGCGTGAAACCAACTAGTTGTCCATCTCCATTTCGCCGCTGTGGTAATCCTCATCGCCGCCCTCTGCGGGCTTTGCGACAATCCCGTCAACGGTTATGTCTTCCGCACCATCAAAATCAAAAGTTACCGAGATTTCTTCCCCAGCCTCTAAATCGTCTGTGAGCATCATGAGCATCAGGTGATTTCCGCCTGGCTCAAGCACGATTGACATGCCCGCTGGGATAGTTAGCCCGCCGTCAATCTCTTGCATCTTCATTTCTCCGCCGATCATGGTCATTTCATGAACCTCAACCACACCCGCTATTTCGGTTTCGCCACCCACCAAAACGACATCCTGCTGGGTGTTATTGGTGAGGGTTCCATAAACGGCAGTCATGCCGCCCTGCATGCTCATTTCTGAGGATTTGACCCAGAGATTCTCGGCTACAACCCCTCCCGGCGAGGCGCATCCAGTTAGAAGTAGAGGAATTGTGAGAAAAAGTAAGGAGATCTTCCGCATTTCTTTCCATAGATGTCGGTCTAGAGGCGCATACTTTCTGAGCCTCGAACACTAATTCTACAAGATGTAGAACAAAGAATTTAGGAAATCGGGTAAACAAGTCCCGACACGCGGGAGTTATTACCGCCTTAAAGTTCAAGTTGTGGGTTAATGTTCGAGAAAATAACTAAATAAGTGAACTTTTTCGCATTTCACTACTAGATGTAGTGGTTTGGTGCTATTGTTTGGAGTCTGAAATTTGCGAGAAATTTCACAAGAATTTGCCGAAAATGAGCTCGAAAGAGCCATAGAAATGGGGAGGGAACCAATGGCGGTGACCGTTTACACATTGCCAGCCTGCGTTCAGTGCGACAGCACCAAGCGCATGCTGCAGCGCAACCAGGTCGATTACAACGAGGTAGACATGAGTCAGGACCCGGTTGCTCTCGAGATGGTAAAGACCATGGGGTATACAGCCGCACCGGTAGTCGTCGCAGACGAAGAGCACTGGTCAGGCTTCCGCATGGACAAGATCCAGGCTCTTTCGGCCTAGCTGAGGTATGAGATGTTCGACGTGGTTTACTTCTCGAGCGTCTCGGAAAACACAAAGCGCTTCGTAGACAAGCTCGAGGCCCAGTCGGTAAGAATCCCGATTCGAACCGAGGAGGCTGCAGAGTTTGTGCACGATCGGGACAGCGTCCTTGTCCTCCCCACCTACGGTGGCGGAAACGACAACTCGACTGTCCCAAAACAGGTAATCAAGTTTTTGAACAATCCTGAAAACCGGAAACACATCAAAGCGGTAATTGCCGGAGGGAACACCAATTTTGGTTCTCACTTCGGCAAGGCCGGCGACATAGTCGCCGACAAGCTGGGAGTGCCAGTGCTATACCGCTTTGAAATAACTGGCACACCAGAGGACGTACTAGAGGTCAAGGAAAGGCTGGCACAGTTTTGGCAAATTCAGTCGTAGAGGTTGCAGACGACAACGGAAACGTCGTTAGCACCAAGGGAGTAGAGAGCGCGCTTAGCTATCAAGACCTAAACGCCATGATCAACCTGTGGGGTAATGATCAGAAGCTGCAGCTAGAGAAGGACAAGCTAGCTGTCAGAAAGTACTTCCTCGAGCACGTCAACCAAAACACAGTCTTCTTCCACAGCCTCAAAGAACGCCTCGACTATCTAGTGGAGAACGAGTACTACGAGAAGGAAATCCTGGATAAGTACTCCTTCGAGTTCATCACCAAGCTCAACGACCTTGCATACTCCAAGAAGTTCCGCTTCGAGGCCTTTATGGGTGCCTTCAAGTTCTACACCGGCTATGCCCTCAAGACCTTCGACGGTCAGCGCTACCTAGAGCGCTTCGAGGACCGCGTGGTCATGGTCGCCCTCACTCTCGCGGAGGGTGTAGAGGAGACCGCCATTAGCCTGGTCGAGGAGATCATCTCCGGTCGCTTCCAGCCAGCAACCCCAACCTTCCTAAACTGCGGTAAGAAGCAGCGCGGTGAGTTTGTCTCCTGCTTCCTGCTCCGCATCGAAGACAACATGGAGTCAATCTCTCGCGGCATCAACTCCGCCCTGCAGCTTTCCAAGCGCGGTGGTGGTGTTGCACTTAGCCTTTCCAACATTCGCGAGTATGGCGCTCCAATCAAGAAGATCGAGGGCCAGTCTTCAGGCATCATCCCTGTGATGAAGCTTTTGGAGGACAGCTTCTCCTAT
>JBMUBK010000001.1:0-52583 GCA_049457355.1 Aquiluna sp. | reverse complement strand
ACAACGTCCTATTGATTCCAGTTGCCGCAGCAGGGTTGCTAAACCCAATGCTCGCTGGTGTTGCCATGGCTTTCAGCTCTGTGTCTGTTGTGGCAAACGCGCTGAGGATGAAGCTCCGGGATTAGTTGTTTAGATAACTATGCATAAAATCCTTTTTCTTCACGGCTGGACCAACCGCCGCCCCGAAGGCCACTGGATGAGGCTCAGTGCCGCCGTTCTCCGAACTCAGGGGCACCACGTTTGGTACCCGCAGTTTCCCGACCCAGATACTCCAAAACCACTTGAGTGGCAGGACCTTCTGCGGCAAGAAAGCAACATGATGGACGAGGTGCCAGGCGAGGAAAAGATCTGCATCGCTCACTCACTCGGAACCACCAACTGGCTCTACGGAGCCTTGGGAGACATCTTTACGGAACCCTTTGACCGAGTATTACTCGTGGCACCGCCAGATCCCCAGATGACATCAGAAGCCGAGGGTATCGAGGGCGAGCCAATGGACCTTAGCAACCCCATGCTTGCCCCTCAGGCAAAAAAGTGGGCAAAGTCGCTGACAGTCATAGCGGGAGATAACGATCGCTGGCTTCCAAGAGGTGTGGGCATTTACGAACCAGCCCTTGAGACAGAGCCGCTCATTCTTCCGGGCGCCGGCCATTTCTCTCTAGATGATGGCTGGGGCCGGTGGCCAGGGCTCATTAGCTGGATTGAATCTGGAGACCCAGGGGACCTCTTAGAGCGCTAGCTGATCTCTCTTATTTCACCGGTCTCGGGATGCTTCGGATTTCTCGCTTTGAATAGCAAAGCAACCCAAACTAGAAGCCCTGTCGCCACAACGCCCATGGTGAAGGTGGCGGCAATTGCGAGTTGCGGATTTGCAAGCAGCATGAGGGTTAGAAGCGTCGGGGAAAGCGCAGAGACAACCTTGCTCAGCATCATGATGTAGCCCTGGCGCTGACCAAAGCGGTCAGACCCAAAGAACAAAAGCGGCAGTGAGCCCCGAATAAACGGATTCAAACCGACACCGATGCCGTGGAGAATCACGAAGGCCATAAGGCCGTTGGTTCCAAAGAGCCAGATAGCCAGCACCCCAAGCGGGTGAGCCGCTATCGAGATTGCCGCCACCCTTATCGGCGTTGCCCACTTTCCAAGCGCCAGCAATAGGACCCTCGCCATGACCTGTGAAGGCCCGAGCACTATCGAGGCCACCAAGGCGAGTTCAATCGATGCGCCAAGCTCCCCAAGCATGAAAGGAAGCGTGGTGTTGACCGAGCTAACGATGAAGCCCTCTAGGGCAAACATGATTGCAAAGACCACAAGAAGCGAATCAAAGCGGAACTTGTTTTTCACCATCTTGCGGATCGGCCCGGTCATGTCAGGAATCTCCCTGCGCTCAGAGCGAGGAATGGTGAGGTTCAGAGGAAGGCCTATCAGTAGATGCGTTGCTACCCAAAACCAAACTGCCCACTGCCAACCAAACTCGTTTAGCAGCAAGGTGGTTAGCGGCCAAGAAATTGATGAGGAAAAGCCCGCGAAGACGGTGATTCCGGCAATGACCCGGTTCGACTTATTGCCAAAGAAGTTGACAGCCGTGGCAAAGGCTGCGTCGTAGTTTCCCATCGAGCCGCCAACTCCAATGAAGATCCACGCAATAAAGAGCTGCACAGGCTCGGTGGCGGTGGCAAGCAAACCCAGACCAAGCACAAACGCCAGTGACCCAAGCGGGAGTACCTTTCTACCCCCCAAACGATCAATGGCCTTACCTACCCTTGGCCCCAGTAGTCCAGAGACCAGGAGTGAGATGGTGAAAGCCCAGAAGAAGAGCTCGGTTGTAATGCCCAAAGACTGGGCTATTGGAACCGCAAGAATGGCGGGAAGATAAAACGATGAGCCCCAGCCAATTATCTGGGCGATGCCGAGGCGTATGGTGAGGCGAGTGCCTGGTTGCACTTATCACCTCGGATCGAAACTGGCTTTAGTTTACTCGCCGTATTAGCCTGTCAGCCATGCGCTCTTTGAGTAGCTACATCACCGGTGTGAAACACCCAGAGGGGTTTCACGGCGAGGGAAGAACCAAGAACTTCTTCGAGGGTTGGTACTTCAAGTTCGTCTCGCAAGACCAGTCTCAACGCTGGGCGGTAATTCCTGGAATCTTCAGAGGCCTTGGTGGCGAAAGTCGCGACGAGGCTTTTGTTCAGGTGCTCGATGGCGCCACAGGCCGAAGCTGGTATCACGTCTACCCGGTTGAAGAGTTCAGGGCGAGCGCCGACAGCTTTGATGTCCACGTTGGGCCAAATCATTTCAGCGCCAAGGGCGCGACGCTGGATCTACCGCAGCTCAAGGGCAGGTTAGAAATAACCAGCGAGCTCAAGCCCTGGCCGGTGACCCTGGCGAGCCCAGGCATCATGGGCTGGTATGGATTGGTCCCTTTCATGGAGTGCTTCCATGGAATCGTCTCCTTTGGCCACAGCATCGAGGGCCAACTAGAGGTCGAGGGTCAGAAGCAAAGCTTTGCTGGCTCCAAGGGCTACATCGAAAAAGACTGGGGTAAGAACTTCCCAAGCGGCTACATCTGGCTGCACTCCAACCATCTCGATAGCGACAAGGATGCTTCGCTTGTGGCATCGGCCGCAATAATCCCCTGGCTCTCAAAACCCTTCCGCGGATTCATAATGGGGCTGCACCACTCGGACAAACTTCATAGCTGGACCACCTACAACCGCTCCAAGGAATTAGAGCTCGCACTAGATGACAGCCACGTGACTTGGCGGGTGGAAGGCCCTGACGGGCTGCTAGAGATAAAGGCAGAGCGAAAGCGCGGTGGCCTACTGCATGCCCCCCTCAGAGAGGCTATGCACCAAAGGGTCGAGGAGACCATGGACGCGGTGTTTGAGGTTCGACACAGCATCAAGGGCAAGGTAGTGCTTGAAGCGAAAGCAACCTCGGGGGCCATGGAAGTATTCGGGGACACCGAGAGGCTCCTTCGAATTTGAACATAATCATCACCGGCGGAAGCTCCGGCCTTGGACTGGCGAGCGCCGAAGCCTTTGCCGAGTCAGGTCACAACATCACGCTCTTAGCCAGAGGCGAGAAGCGCCTCTTGGAGGCTGCCGAGCAGCTCCGAATGAAATACCCCGACGCCAGAATCGAAGAGCGAGTGTTGGATGTCTCAAACCTTGACCAGGTCAGAGAGTTTGCCAAAGAGATTGACCATCCCGTGGATGTCCTGATGAACAATGCAGGGCTCATGGGTCCCGACTTCGCACTCTCAATCGAGGGTATTGAGTCCCAGATGGCAACTAACCACATCGGTCACTTTCTGCTCACCTCACTTCTGTGGGAGCGGCTCGAGGAGTCGGCTGCACCAAGAGTGATATCTCTCAGCTCAGTAGTTCACCGCAGAGGAAGAATCAAGGCCGACTCCCTGGAGGAGATTCGCGGGTCCAAGAGAGATTCCTATGACAGGTGGCAGCGCTATGCCGATACCAAGCTTGCTTGTCTGCTGTTCGCTAGGGAGCTAGACCTCAGGGCCAAGCAGCTTGGTTCAAAGGTGAAGTCAATAGCTGCCCACCCCGGCTGGGCACTGACCGGATTGCAGATTAACTACCCAAACCGCTTCGACTTTCTGGCCCAGAGCGCTCAAACCGGAGCGCGCAGCCAGATCAAGGCCGCGACCGATGCGAGCTTTGAAGGCGGGGAGTTCGTTGGTCCCAAATGGGAAGCCTGGGGCAGCCCAGCCCTAATCAAAGGGTCAAAGCGCTCCAACGACCTTGAGCTGATGAAGCGGCTCTGGGAAATAAGTGAAGAGCTCACCGGTGTCAAGTTTCTGCCCTAGGGGTAGGCTTTTTCAGTCCTAGGAGTATCTGTGCAAGCTGAAGAAATAGTTGGTTCGAGACTCACGAACCAGAGTTTGAGTCGTTGGCTGCACTCGCTTCCCGGTGTGGACAAGGTGGGACTTGAGGCTCGGGCAGCTTCCCTGGCGACAAGGTCAATCAAGACCACATCTAAGGCCTGGGGTTTGGATATGGCCATCAAGATGATGGACCTAACAACCCTCGAGGGCATGGACACTCCCCAGCGAGTGAGAAGCCTTTGCCAAAAGGCAATGACACCTGACATGGACGACCCAGAGTGCCCAACTCCAGCCGCAATCTGCGTCTATGGAGACATGGTCCCTCATGCGAAGGCAGCACTCGGAAAGAGCAAGATTTATGTTGCCGCTGTGGCCACCGCCTTCCCCTCGGGTCGGGCCAGTATGAAGGTGAAGCTTCAGGACACCAAAGATGCTGTCGCATATGGTGCCGATGAGATTGACATGGTTATTGACCGCGGTGCCTTCTTGAGCGGTAACTACCTGGAGGTCTTCAAGCAGATTCAGGCCATCAAAATTGCTTGCCAGAGGCCCAAAGGCAAGCCTGCTCACCTCAAGGTGATCTTGGAGACTGGTGAGCTTCAGACCTATGACAACATCAGGCGCGCAAGCTACCTAGCCATGCTGGCAGGAGCAGATTTCATTAAGACCTCCACCGGCAAGGTCTCGGTGAATGCAACACTGCCAACAACACTTTTGATGCTGGAGGCGGTAAGAGACTGGTTTGACCAAACTGGAGACCTGATTGGTGTGAAGCCGGCCGGCGGCATCAGGACCGCCAAGGATGCCCTTAGGTACCTGGTAGTTGTGAAAGAAACCGCAGGAGAGCGCTGGCTCACGCCCGAGCTGTTCCGCTTTGGTGCCTCCAGCCTCCTCAACGATGTCCTGATGCAGCGAAAGAAGCTTTTGACAAAGACCTACTTGGGTCCTGACTACGTAAGCGTGGACTAGGAGAGAAAATGTTCGACTACGCACCCGCACCAGAGGCGAAGCTGGCCAGCTTTGAAAAAAGCTATGGCCACTTCATTAATGGCAAGTTCACCAAGCCAGCAAACCTCTACCCAACAATCAACCCTGCAACCGAAGAGGTGCTTGCGGAGATCTCTCACGGAACGGCAAAGGATGTTGATCTAGCGGTTAAGTCGGCAAGAGCCGCATACGAAAAGGTCTGGAGCAAGCTCTCAGGAGCAGAGCGAGGAAAGTATCTATACAGAATCGCAAGAATCATGCAGGAGCGAGCCAGGGAGCTGGCTGTTGCAGAGACTCTGAACAACGGAAAGCCAATCAAGGAAACCCGCGACTTCGATGTTCCAACCGCAGTGTCATGGTTCTTCTACTACGCAGGATGGGCCGACAAGCTTGACCACGCAGGACTAGGCCCAAATCCCCAAGCCTTAGGCGTTGCGGCACAGGTAGTGCCCTGGAACTTCCCGCTTATGATGCTCGCGTGGAAGATTGCCCCAGCACTCGCGGCCGGCAACACGATTGTCCTCAAGCCCTCGGAGACCACACCACTTTCCGCACTGCTCTTTGCCGAGATCTGCCAGCAGGCAGAACTTCCCGAGGGTGTAGTTAACATCGTCACCGGTTTCGGCGACACCGGGGCTGCCCTGGTTGGCCACAAAGACGTGAATAAAGTTGCCTTCACTGGCTCAACCGAGGTGGGCAAGATCATTGCCAAGCAGGTTGCCGGCAGCAACAAGAAGGTCACGCTCGAACTAGGTGGCAAGGCAGCCAACATCGTCTTCGACGATGCGCCTATCGATCAGGCAATCGAGGGCGTCATTAATGGCATCTTCTTTAACCAGGGACATGTCTGCTGCGCAGGATCAAGGCTGCTGATTCAGGAGTCCGTCCACGACGAGTTCATCAAGAAGCTGAAGCGCAGGATGAGCACTCTCCGACTCGGCGACCCGATGGACAAGAACACAGACGTTGGTGCAATCAACTCTGCCGACCAGCTCGCCAAGATCAAGAAGCTCGTTAAGAAGGGCGTAAGCGAGGGTGGCGAGCTCTGGCAGCCCGAGTGCAAGATACCCAGAAACGGCTTCTGGTTTGCCCCTGCGATTGTCGACAACGTAAGCCCGGCAAACACGGTTGCCAGAGAGGAAATCTTTGGGCCTGTTCTCAGCGTCATAACCTTCCGCACACCTGCGGAGGCCGTGACCAAGGCCAACAACACCGAATACGGCCTCTCCGCTGGGATTTGGACGGAGAAGGGTTCGAAGATGCTCAAGCTAGCCGACCAGCTCAATGCGGGCGTGATCTGGAGCAATACCTTCAACCAGTTTGACCCCACCAGCCCATTTGGTGGCTTCAAAGAATCAGGCTATGGCCGTGAGGGTGGCCGCCAGGGCCTCCTTAGCTACCTGAAGGCAGGTAAGTAAATGAGACTCGATGTGAAGAAGACCTACAAGCTCTTTATCGCTGGCAAGTTCCCAAGGAGCGAGTCCGGGCGCAGCTACCAAGTCAAGGACTCAAAAGCCAACCATGTCGCCAACGTCGCACTCGCCAGCCGCAAAGATGTCCGGGATGCCGTGCAGGCGGCTAGAGCTGCGCAACCAGGTTGGGCCGGAGCCTCGGCATACAACCGCGGTCAGGTCCTCTACCGAATCGCAGAGATGCTTGAGGGTAGAAGGGAGCAGTTCATAACTGAGATCTCTTCGCTCACGGGCAAGACCCAGAAACAGGCCGATGCCGAGGTCAGCGCAGCAATCGACTCCTGGGTTTGGCATGCCGGTTGGACAGACAAGATTGACTCAGTTGCGGGAAGCATGAACCCGGTTGCAGGACCGTATTTCAACATTTCGACCAACCAGCCAACTGGCGTGGTAGGAGCATTTGCACCTCAGGGCTCGGCCCTAGTGGGCTTTGTGAACACCATCGCCCCGGCAATTGTTTCGGGTAACACCGTGGTAGTTGTCACCAGCGAGAACCTCTCTCTACCGGCACTAACCCTTGGCGAGGTGCTGGCGACCAGCGACCTTCCAGGTGGGGTGGTAAACATCCTCAGCGGCAAGGAGTCTGAGCTAGCCAGCTGGTTAGTGGGCCACATGGACGTCAACGCGGTGGACCTTGAGGGAACCTCGAACCCAACCGAACTAGAGATCAGCGCGGCAAATACCGTGAAGCGAGTCATTCGACCCGGCACCTACCTCAGAGAGGGCTCAAAGGGAAACCTCCAGCACATCCTGGACCTAATGGAGGTCAAGACCGTTTGGCACCCAAAGGGGCATTAGCCGCTATGGCTGACCGCCGGGCTTGGTAACGGCCTGCGCTGCGAAGGCATTGGCATCTCTAAGGGCGTCGACAACCTCGAGACCAGCTAACCGTTGAGCGAGGTACTTCGCGGCGAAGGCGTCTCCAGCACCGGTCGAATCAATTACCTCAACCTCAAAAGCTGGCGACTTCGCTATACCCAAAACCTCTGCGCCCTCATCACCCGATGTCACGATTACCTCGGGGAATAGCTCCTGCAGGTTTGCATGCCTAGAGAGCAGCTCATACTCATCAGCGTTAGGAAAGATGAAGTCAGAACCTGAGATTGCCTCTAAGAACTCTGGGGCACCAAATTGACTAATGAAACTCCTGCTTCCCGGATCCACCGCAACCAAGACTCCAACCGAGCCGGCCTTTTCAATCAACTCCTGGGTGCGCTGGATGCCCATTGACATCACTGCATAGCCGGAAAGATAGAGCACATCGGTCTTTGAAAGATCGGCCGACTTTGCGGTTAGGCCCTCGTTTGCACCCCGGTCGGTGAAGAAGGTGCGATTGTTTCCCTCTACTAAAACCACAATCTTGCCGGTATGGAGTTTTTCATCGGGCTCCAATTTTGCGATCACAAACTTTGTCTCAAAATAATTTGTAAGCCGAGCTCGATCGGCAGCGCCGACCCTGGCAACTAGCTCGACCTCCACTCCCAACGACGCCAACCAAACGGCAAAGTTTGCTCCCGAACCACCTGGTTTGGAGGATATTTCTGAGGGGTTATCAGTATTCAGCTGTCGGGCTGAGTCGGAGATGACGATGATGTCTTCGATGACATCACCCAGAACCACAACCCGCTTCATTAGTTCGCGAGCGATCTGGCGATTTCGCCTGCAACGCTGACATTGTTCCTAGCCAGACTGAGATTCACTTCCAGTGACCTGCCGCCCGAAGCCTCAACGATGAACTGCAAAAGGAACGGAGTGACCTCCTTGCCCCTAACCCCCTGGGCATCGGCTGCCGCAAAGGCCTTCTCCAAAACGGCGTCGTGCTCTGCCTTGTCCCATGCCTCCGCATTGGGCACGGGGTTTGCAACTACGAGTGCTGACTTTGAACCCTGGGCCTGCAACGCCCTAAATACTTCCGCCGCTTCCCCAGGACCATCCACCCTCCAGTCAAGAGAAAACTCAGAGGTTGGCAGCCAAAAGGCGGGAAAGATGTCCGTCCGATAGCCAACCACGGGGATGCTCAGGCTTTCCAAGCGCTCAAGCGTTGCACCGATGTCCAGAACACTTTTGACGCCCGCACTCACAACAACAACCGGTGCGCTGGCCAAGGTGGTGAGGTCTGCCGACTCATCAAAGGTCTCACTCGCTCCGCGATGAACACCGCCTAGGCCGCCTGTTGCAAAGACCTTCACGCCCGCCTTGGCTGCCAGATAGGCGGTGGCAGCAACCGTGGTTGCGCCACTTAGGCCCTTGGCCCGAAGAATTGGCAGGTCTCTGACCGATGCCTTGGGTATGTCCTCGTTAGCAATTAGCTCGAGCTCATCCTCTGCCAAACCAACGGTTGGGGTGCCGCCAATAACGGCAATGGTTGCGGGCACAACGTTTTGAGCTCGCAAGAGCTCCTCGAAGGCCCTTGCGGCAAGAAGATTCTGAGGGCGGGGAAGGCCGTGGGAGATGATGGTCGACTCCAGGGCAACAACGGCTGCCCCCTCGGAGATTGCTGCCGCTACCTCGGGATGTATTTTGATTCCAGCATCTTGCACCCCACAAGGCTAGCCGAGTCTAAATCCCTCTCCTAGTTCGTAAATCACTATTGTTTGTTCGAAGAGGTTCCTTTGAAAAGACCATGGCTAACTACCCCAAGGGGTCAGCAGATCACGATGTGGGTTGGTGTAATTGTTGCCCTGTTGGCGCTGGTTCCCCTTAGCAGCCAACTGGAGGTAGACGCTCAGCGGGCAGCCCTCAAGCAGCTCGATCCTCAAAGCGTTACCTACTGCGAAATTGCTAGCTGTGGGAACTTGGGAATCGCAGGCGGTCTCGAAGTAACCGACGAGCTAGTTCTTGAAGAGAACGAGTTTGGAGTCAACGCCCGGCTCCGGGTAATCAATCACGGTTTGGCACTGGGCACGAGGGAGTTTTGGTTCGAGCTCAGGAGCGAAGCTGGCTCAAGAGTTGAATCCATGCGGGGACTTTTGACGCTTACTTCCAAGGGTCCCCAATACATCGAGTTTTTCTTCACGGGCTCCAGGGAGGAGCTGGCCGCAGGAAAATTAATTCTGGGTTATTAGCAGTTACCAAAACGTTACATTTATCAGGATTTTCTCAGAATAGGTGTAGTTTGAATTATGTGTAGGTCAGCGAAGAAGCTGGTCGAAGACCTCGATTCGCTTCCGAGTCGGCCTACACCTAAAGGCCGAAAGGAAAAATATAAATGAGTGCAGAAGGTTATAACGTAGTCTTCAACATGCTCTCGCTTGGAATTGCGAGCATGCTGTTTACTACCACCTTTCTTCTCGTAGCACGTGAGCGTGTTCTCCCCCGTTACCGCATGGCTGTCATGGTCTCGGCAACGGTTACGGCGATCGCCGCTTACCACTACTTCAGAATGTTCGACAGCTTTGTCCACGCATTCGGTCCAGACGCAGTAGCAGGAGCCTCCTACAACGTTGGCTACCGTTACGTTGACTGGTTCCTAACTGTTCCACTGCTACTGGTTGAGACCGTTGCAGTTCTCGCGCTAGCTCGCCAGGCACAGAGCTCACTGCTCGTCCGCCTAGTACCAGCAGCAGCCCTGATGATCGCTCTGGGTTACCCAGGAGACTCCGGCATGACCATGGGCCTAGCGCCTTCGGTTTGGGGTCTGCTTTCAACCATCCCATTCCTATACATCCTCTACGTACTGTTCGTTGAGCTCGGTAAGAGCCTCGAGCGTCAGAGCGAGGCTGTACAGCGCAAGATCAAGGAGCTACGTCTTCTTCTTCTCGCAACCTGGGGTGTTTACCCAATCGCCTTCATCGCAAACATGAACGCAACTGGTTTCGACGAGACCAGCTTCGTGCTTCGTGAGACCGGTTACACCATCGCCGACATTCTGGCGAAGTGTCTATTCGGTCTGATGATCTTCACCATCGCTCGTATCAAGAGTGGTGAGGAAGACAAGGAATTCGCTAAGGCTGAGTTCCGCGACTAATTCACAAGGGAGAGGGGCGCGGGGCAACCTGCGCCCCTTTTCTTTACCAAAGGAGACAAATTGAGAAAAAAGATTGATTGGGATCTGATTCAGATTCTTGCTCTAACGCTCACCGTTCCAGTGATGCTTATCATCGGAGCCGCATTCCCCAGTTTCCTAGCAAACTATCGCTAGTCTTCCTCTGTGGCTGTATCTAGAGACGACTGGGCCCAGTTTGTCGCATCTCGCAGAACCACAAGAGATTTCCTAGAAACACCTGTCCCAAGCGAGCTCATCGATGAGCTACTTGAGGATGCAATGACCGCCCCCTCTTGGTCAAACACTCGTCCCTACCTAGTCGGCATCGCCACAGGAGAAAAGCGGGACCAGATCAGCAAAGACCTTCTTGCCAGGTGGGAGGCAGCAGCTAGGGCCCTAAGAGGTGGAACCTGGGGCAAAATCAAACTTTTTTTCACTCGCTTCGGGCTCCCCAAAAGCGACTACCGCGTCTTTCGTCCCTACCCGAAAGAGCTTGTCCCAAGACAACAGCGAGTTGGCTCAGAGCTCTACGGGTTACTTGGAATCAAGCGTGATGACCACGTCGCTAGGCAAGCCCAATGGGCAAGAAACTATGAGTTCTTTGGTGCTCCGGTTGAACTGTTCATCTTCACCCACAAAGGCCTCGGTGAGTATTCCGTCTCTGATGCCGGGTTGTTTATGCAAAACCTAATGCTTGGTGCCCACGCCAGGGGGCTCGGAACCTGTGCGCAGGGAGCGGTTGCCCTTTGGGCGGACCCAATCAGAAAGCAGTTTCAGATTCCCAAGGGCTACAAACTCCTCTGCGGCATAGCCATTGGCTACCCGTCAGATCACAAGGTGAACTCTTTCGAGGCAGAGCGGCTGCCAATTCAGGACATCAAGCTCAAAGATGTTTAGTTTCACCGACCCCGAATTTGTAGCGAATCCCTATCCGCAGCTAGCGGAGCTGCGCAAGCAAGAGGGCCCTGTCTGGCACGAGGAAAGCCAGCTATTTCTAGCCGCAAAATACAAGGACGCCAGCAAAGTACTGCGAACCAGAACCCTCGGTCGCATCTTTACTCCCAAAGAACCAGAGAGTGACTGGGAGACCTTCAACTATCTCCACGCAGACTCGATTCTTGACTCGGAACCCCCAAAACACACCAGACTTCGCTCACTGGTTATGAAGGCATTCAACCCAAAGCGGATTGAGGAGCTAAGACCAGATGTCGAGCGCATCACAAAAAGACTCCTCGATCGCATTCAAGAAAACCTTGGTGACACAGGTCAGTTTGACCTAATCGCGGACTTCGCAGAGCCCCTTCCTGTGATGGTGATAGCAGAACTGCTGGGCTTTCCCGAGAGCGATGAGCACCTGCTAAGGCCCTGGTCACAGGCGATTGTAAAGATGTATGAGCCATCCCCAAGCGACCAGGAGAAGGCAGAGGCCAGAAAGGCCAGCGATGAGTTTGCCGCTTATGTGCATGGCCTAATGGTCGAAAGAAAGAAGAGCCCGGGTAGCGATCTGATTTCTGAGCTTGCACTTGTCGAAGAGGAAGGCGAGAAGCTCTCTGCACGAGAGCTAATTGCCACCTGCGTACTGCTTCTAAATGCAGGTCACGAGGCAAGCGTCAACGGGTTTGGCAATGGCATGGTGGCAGCCATGAAGGCACCTAGCCAGTGGCAAGACTTAGTAGCTAATCCCAGGGCCATGGCCGAAACTGCGGTTGATGAGTTCCTAAGGTTTGACGCTCCGCTTCATCTTTTTGAGCGAACCGCCACTGAGGACACCGAGGTGGGCGGAGTGATAGTTCCTGAAGGTGCGAAGATAGCTGCACTCTTGGGAAGTGCAAATCGAGACGAAACCGTTTTTGAGCACGCTGACGAACTAAATCTAAGCCGCTCCCCAAACCCCCACATTGGCTTCGGAGCGGGCATTCACTTTTGCATTGGTGCACCTCTAGCGCGCATGGAGATGACAACTTCGCTGCCCATGCTTCTCGAGACGTTCCCTAGCCTTCGACTAACAGCCGAACCTAGTCGTAGACCAACCTTCGTGCTCCGCGGCTATGAAAACGTGCCGGTGGCCGCAGGCTAAGCAGCTGAGCTTTCCTTGGGAGAAATGCCGAACTTATTCTCCCCTGGCGACGAGTCAGTCACAGTAAATACGAGCAGCACGATAGCGCCAACCAGTGGCAGTAAGCCAACTAGAGCCCACCAGCCGCTTTTGCCGGTATCGTGCAGCCTTCTCACCAACACAGCAAGGGCTGGCACGATTGTCACAAGAATCCAGACAAGTCCAACGATCCCGCCACCACCGTTAGCTATGAAGCGGTCGACATCCCAACCCATCAGTGCCAGGTCAATAATTGCGACGGCAATGTTAGTGACAACCAAGAACAGCTGGATGAACCAATACTCTGATCGCCTAGAGCGACCCCTAAAGTCTCGATAGCGCTTCCAAAAGGTCCTGAGCGCTGTTTGAAAGTCCATAATCTGCCTCCTCGGTTGCTTACCTACCCAACCATAAGCGAGGAAATTCGATTTCTAAGACAGATGTCCCGACTAGCCCTTTGTAGAGCCAAGGGTTAGACCACCAACGAATTGCTTTCGCAGCACGAAGAATACGATCAGCGTTGGCAAGGCAGCAATCATCGCTCCGGCGGCAAGGAGGTTATAGTCCGTCACGAATTCACCGGTAAGCCTTCCGAGTGCGGAGGTAATTGGTCTCTTGTTGTCTGTGGACATGAGAACCAGCGCCCAGAAGAAGTCGTTGTAAATCCAGGTAATCATGAGCACACCAAGGCTTGCTAGCGGAGGCCTAAGGAGGGGCAGCATAACCCTGAAATAGTGAGTGAAGACGCTCGCGCCATCAACCATTGCAGACTCGGAGATTTCCTTGGGGATGGTCTTCATGTAGGAAGAGAGCACGAACGTCGCAAACCCCATCTGGAAAGCGACGTGAATAAGGATCACTCCCCAGTGATTGTCGTAGAGAAAGCGCCTGTCCCCAACCAGATCCCCTAGCAGGAGGTAGAGCTTGAATACCGGGATGAAAACTAGCTGGGGTGGTAGCAAGTTACCCGCCGTAAAGAGCAGCAGCATTGCCACATTGAACTTGAATGAGTACCTCGTAACGACGAAGGCAATCAGAGATCCCAGCAGGAGAATCAGGAATACGGCGGGCAAAGTGATCAACACCGTGTTGGTGAAGTACGTCGGCAGCTGCATCCGATCAATGGCTTCGGTGTAATTGAATACACCTAATTCCTGTGGCGGAGAAAACACGCCTCCCGCACGTATTTCTGCGTAGGGACGAAGGCTAGACCAAAGTGTCCACACGATTGGGAAAACCCATACAACAGCAAAGATGCCGATGAAAATGGAAATAAAGCGGTCTTTAATGTCCTGGGCGTAGAGCTTCTTCTTACGCTTAGGTAGCTCAGGAACCTTAACAGTGGTCGTCATCGGACATCATCCTTAAACTGCTGCTGCAGATAGGTGATAATCGGCACGATCGAGAGCAAGAAGAGAATGACGGCATAGGCCGCACCCTTCATGGATGCTCCCTCACCAGCGATGTTGTTGAATACCAAAACACCAAGGATCGGAAGTCCTCCGGAGGAACCGTAAATGATGTAAACCATATCGAAGGCCCTGAGGGATTCGATAATTGTGATCACGATGACGATGATGTTCACTGGCTTCATTGCCGGGAAAACGACCTTGCGGAAGGTCTGCCACTCCGTAGCGCCATCGATTGTTGCGGCCTCACGAAGGGCTCCGTCGACCGCCTTCAAGCCTGCCAAATAGAGCAGCATGATGTAGCCAATGTGGCGCCATGAGGCCATGATCATGATTACCCAGATGTTGTAACGTTCATCGCCAAAGAAGGAGATTGCCTCTGAGATTGGGAGGCCTAGAAGACCATTTACGAATCCGTCTGGACGAAGCAAGAAGTTCCAGATAATTCCGGTTACTGCCAACGACAAAACAACTGGCAGAAAGTAAGCCGATTGATAAAGCTTGTGGCCTCGAATCTCTCTGTCAATTTGATAAGCGAGCAATACGCCCAGCGGAGTTGCTATGAAGAAAAACCAAAGAATCCAGATTGTGTTGTTGCGAACCGCATCCCAAAAAATAGGGGTGTTGAAGAAGATGTTCTCGTAGTTTGCTGTTCCCGCCCACTGGATGTCCTCGAATCTGATACCCGTCCAATAGGTAAAAGAGAGTCCGATGGTTGCGATCGCCGGGAACCACACCAGCGCGATGTGAAGAAAGGTCGGGATTCCGATGAAGAACCCGAGTGTTATTTTGTCCTGCCGCGTAAAGAAGCGGCGGCGCCGAGCAACTTGTTTCCCGCTCGGCGCCGCCGTCTCTACTGACATACTCTCTGTTGCTAGCTATCCTCTGCTTATAGCGGAGGTAGTGCGTCCCACTGTGACTGCATGGACTCAAGAATTGAGTCAACGCTTGATGGGTCGCGGAACCACTCCTGGAACGAAGGTCCAACAACTGGGCCAGCGAAGTCAGGGCGGGTGTCGCGGTCTAGGAACTGAGTGATGTACTTAGCCTCTCCCATGACAGCAAGCTGCTGCTGCTGGAATGCGTCGTAAGCACTGGTGTCCTGCAGGCTGTTGGCGCTGGTGTAAGGAATACCTACGTCAATGATTGCCTGGACGCCCTCGATGTCTGCGGCGAACTTCAGGAAGTCCTTACCACCATCAGGGTTTGAGCCGTTAGCTGCAACACAGAGGCCATCGATAGGAGCGTCAATGGTGTCGCGTCCGTGGTCTGGGTTGATTTCAGGGAATGGAACGATCCATAGGTCGTCGTAGTCTTCCTGGCTCTGCTCGAGGAAGTTAGCGCCGAACCATGAACCGTTCATGAAGAACCCGGCCTGACGCTGCAACAGAAGCTGCATTGCGCCATCCCACTCGAGGTCAAGAACGTTGGTGTTCATGTAAGGAAGCAGCATCTCCCAGTGACGGAAAACTTCCTTGACTCTGTCGTCGGTCCACTTCTCGCGTCCACCTAGAAGGTCAACGTGGAACTGGTATCCGTTGATACGGGCGTTCAGGATGTCGAAGGTACCCATTGCTTCCCAGCCACCCTTGTCGGCGGAGGCTAGACCAATGAGGCCCTGACCCTTGAGCTCCTCAAGAGCACCCATCATGTCGTCCCAGTTGTAGATGTCCTCGGGGTTGAGGCCGATCTCGGCCATCATGGACTTGCGGAAGTGAAGACCCCATGGGTACCAGCTCTGTGGAATGAAGTACTGGTTGCCGTCAAGACCGGTTGAGGCGATCTTGTAGCTCTCCGAGTACTGGTCACCAATCTCGTCCCAAACATCTGAGATGTCAACAAGCAGGCCTTGCTGCGCAAAGAACTGCATACGGTAGCCAGCCATCCACTGGAAGGCGTCGTCCGGAGTTCCCTGCAGGTACTGCGAAAGGTTGTTCTGGAAAGCGTTCGACTCAGTGAAGTTAGGTGTCACCTCATTGCCGGTCTTTGCGACGTAAGCGGCTACTAGCGCCTCGGCCTGACGGACGGGTGATTCGTCAACGGTGCGAACACCGAAGGAAAGAGGGCCAACATCACTTGCACATCCGGCAAGCATTGTGGCACCAGCGATACCGAGACCACCAGCTGCCGCACCCTTAAGAACTAGGCGACGGTCAACTTCGTGGTTCGAGATTTTGTTCAGCATTGAACCTCCTAATTGGACTCTTGGGAAAAGACTAATCCCCCAATTAGGGGTCAGGTCGCTGATTTCATAACAAAATAATCACAAACGAACAATAAAGAACAAGCCCGAACATTTCGAAAAAGTTCCAGTCAAAAAATCTAGGACCTAAACGGCCGCTTTCTCCTGGGCTACAAGCTCCCTAACGCGAGGAATTACTTGGGTTGCATATAGCTCCAGAGACTTCATGAGTTTGCTGTGTGGCATTGGACCATTGGCATACTTGAAATCAAACCTCGTCGCCCCCAATGCGGTCACCGCATAAGCAATTTTTCTGGCCACCGTCTCGGGTGATCCAACGTAGAGCGAACCGCCGTTGACCTCGGAGATAAAGTGCATCTTCGTCGTTGGTCCCCAGCCTCGCTCTCTGCCAATTCGCCCAAAAGCTGTCTCGTAGTGTGGCCACTGCTCTTCGATGGCCTGCTCATCGGTCTCTGCGATGTGGCCGGGCGAGTGAATTGAAATAGGTAGCTGCTCCTTGCCCAGCTTTGCCAAAGACTCTCTGTATAGATTCGCAAAAGGAGCAAATCTTGCTGGATCCCCGCCAATGATTGCGAGGGCCATTGGTATTCCGAGCCTCGCAGCCCTCAACACCGACTCAGGCGATCCACCAACACCAACCCTCAGCGGAATAGCGCCACGCTCAGTCTTTGGGTAGACCTCCTGGTTTGAAAGTCCAGCTCTCTTTGTCCCCTGCCAAGTAACGGCATTCTCTTTGAGCAGCTCAACCAGAAGCTCCAGCTTCTCTTCGAACAGCACGTGGTATTCGCTTAGGTTGAAGCCAAAGAGAGGAAAAGATTCGGTGAACGATCCTCGACCGGCCGTGATCTCAGCACGGCCGTTTGATAGGGCATCGATGGTGGCGAAGCGCTGGTAGACCCTTACTGGATCCTCGGAGGACAAAACTGTGACGCCCGTGCCTATCTTGATGCGATTGGTGACGGTTGCGATTCCGGCTAGCACTGTGTCAGGGGCGCTGACTGCGTAATCATCCCTGTGATGCTCACCCACGTTGAAGCTGTCAAAGCCAAGCTGCTCAGCGTGGACGGCCTCGGCGACCACGTCCCTGATCACCTGACCCGCACTCTTTAGCTGTCCGGTGTCGTCTAGTGAAATGTCGCCGAAGGTATCTAGTCCAAAGTGAATTTCAGTCATGCAAATAGTCTAGGGGGTCTAGACAGAACTACAAGCCGGTTCATTGGTCTGTTCTTCGCCTCCTAACTTGTAAGAGCGGGCCGCGTCACTTGCACATTCGTGCAAAAAGTGCATTTGGTTGCGAGGGCTTAGGCTGAATGGGTGCTCTGGCGACTAATTCAAATTTCTAGGCCCGTTCTCTGGGTCAACACCATTGGTACAACCGTCATGGGCATGTGGCTCGCCGGTTACATCTGGAACTGGGAGATCCTGCCAATCCTTATCTGGGTGACCTTCCCCTTCAACCTCTTGATCTATGGAATCAACGACATCTTTGACCAAGAGACAGACAACATTAACGCTCGTAAGGGCTCCTATGAGGGTGCCCATATCTACCCCAACGAGGTAAAGCCAATCTGGATTGGCGTCATAGTCACCAATGTCCCATTTCTTATTTACTTTGCCTTGACTCTGCCATGGCAGGCAGTTGCCTGGATGCTTGCCTACAGCCTGTTCTTTACCTTCTACTCAGCTCCCCCGCTGAGGTTTAAGGCGAGGCCATATCTAGATAGCTTCTCAAATACCGACTACGCCTTCCCCTTGGCTTTTGTCCCGCTGGCTCTTGGTCACGAACCGCTCTGGCTAGGAGTGATTGGACTAATGGCATGGTCGATTGCCAAGCACGCCTACGATGCCATTCAAGATATTCCGCAAGACAGCGACACCGGAATCACCACCACGGCAGTTCACCTTGGCGTGAGGGGGACTCTTATTTGGTCGGGTATCTGGTGGTTGGTCTCGACCGTCTTCTTTGGCCTTGTGAATATTCCGCTGGCCATAGCCAACCTTCTTATCGCCGGCTACCTTGTGCTCTCGGTCTGGCAAAAGCCGACTCCCGAAAAAGCTCACGATGTCTATAAGTACTCAATCGCCTTTCCCTATGTTGCCGGCGCCGTGGCAGGGATTCAGCTTGTGGTTGGAATCACCTTCGGGGTCTATCCATAAATGCCTAAAAACATAGTTGTCATCGGAGCTGGCTTAGGAGGCCTCACCTCGGCCGCCCTACTCGCCCAGAAGGGTCACAAGGTGACGGTTCTGGAACAGGGGGACTGGATTGGTGGCAAGAGCCGAAGGATCGAGGTCGCCGGTCAGGTAATTGACACAGGCCCGTCGCTCTTTACCTTTCCAGGGGTGTGGGAAACCTTCCTGGCAAAGTATCAAGAGCTAGGTGGCAAGCTGCCCAAAGATCTAGAGTTCATTCGGCTTGCGGAAGTTGGAAGGTACTTCTTCCGAGGAGACCAGATTGATATCCCTGTGCCTGAGAGCCATCAGTGGCACAAGCCCTGGCAAAAGTTTGTCGCTGAGCACAAAGCCCTTGAGGGGCCCATCACCACTCTGCTTACCTCCGCCCCAATGGACCTAAAAGCTCTTCCTGCTCTTGGCAAACTTCTCAATGTCTACGGAACCAGGCTCTCAACGAACAACTACCTCAATTCGTTGAGCTGGATGCCTGAGGGTCTGAAAGACCTGATTGCCATCCACACGCTCAATGCAGGAGTCTCGCCAGACCAGACCCTGCCGATCTATGCCTCAATGACCGCCATCATGAGCGAGCAGGGTATCTCTGTTCCAAGGGGCGGAATGAACGAGGTCCCCCAGCTTCTTGCAAAGCTGGCGGAGGAATCGGGAGCGGAAATATTGCTCGGCCAGCGAGTGATGTCCATTTCCAAACATGCGGTCAAGACCCAAGAGCGCAACTACAGCGCTGATGTTGTGGTGTCATCGCTAGACGCCTCACTGACCGATGCCCTGATCTCCGGCAAGACGGCCAAGATGGCACCGAACCGCTCCTGCTCTGGTGTTGCGATTTATGCCGCCTTGAAAAAACCTCTTCCCGCTGGCACCGTCACTCACTCGGTTGTGATGCCAGACGATCCAGCAGACCTCTATAGGGCGCTGAAGTCAAACACTGCTCCCAACCAGACAATGAGCTTTGTCAACTACTACGAGCCGGGACACATCTACTCGAACAAGAAGGCAACAGTTGCCGTATTGCTAACTGCCCCTGCCGACAGCGCTGACTATGACCTCGAGACTCCCTGGGTTAGGGACGAGCTCGACAGGGTCTCAAATTTGATCGGCTTAGATCGCCCAATTGACGAAATGTTTGAAGACTACAAAGTGCTAAACGCAAATTACTTTGAGGGGTTTGGTGCGCTTGGTGGTGCTCTCTATGGAGCTAAGAATCCGCTTTGGCAATCCGGACCATTTCACAACCCAAGTTACCGAAGCCTGACTAAGCCATGGCTGTATCGGGTTGGGGCATCGGTTCACCCGGGTGGAGGAATTCCGGCGGTGATGGGTGGGGCTATGAACTCGATTTCGAGCTTGATCTAGTTCTTGTCTTCTGCTTCCGCTTCGACAACTACCTCGTCTACATCCTCGGCAACCACTTCAGGCTCCAACGGCTTGCGGCTTTCCTCAATTGTCTTGCGGCGGCTGATAGCCATCTCTTGCTCAGGAGTTAGCAATGACTTTGTTTCGGCAATGAACTCTTCAATCGCATTCTGCTGTGAGGGGAGCCTGCTGAGACGGGCCTCGGCGTCCTGAATGGCTGCCTGAGTTATCTCGAGGGAACGCATCGATAGCTTCTCGGCTCGAGATCTAGCATCAGCAATAATGTTGAGAGCCATTGACTCGGACTCGGCAGCTAGCCTGTCAGCTTCCGTTCTCGCATTCTCCAAGGTTTGCTCGGCATTTTCGATTAGGGAACTTGCCTCTGCGGTGGCGGCACGAAGCTCTCGCTCCGCCTCATTGCGCATGTCTTCGGCTTCCTTCTGAACCCTGCGGAAAATCTCCAGAGCCTGCTTCTCGCCCTGGTCGATCTTCTCGCGAATCTCTGACTCAATTTCCGCGTTGCGCTTGAGAAGGCGAGCGTTCTCCGTCTGAATCTTCTCGACCTCTGATTGGAGCTCCGCCTTAACTCTTGCGACGTAGTTGTCAGCATCGGAACGAACAACAGCAGCTTCCTTGTCGAGTTGAGCTCGCTCTGCCTGAACCCGCTGCAGCTCGTCCTCAGCCTCTTCCTTAATTTGTCCCGCGTCGGCTCGGGCCTGTGAAAGTAACGACTTAGCCTCACGCTGGGACTTGGCCCTCAGCTTTGCTACCTCGTCCTCTGCCTCGAAGCGAATTCTTTCGGCTTCAGCCTTCGCCGTTTCGCGAGTCTTCAGGGCATCTTTGCCGGCATCGTTGATCAGCTTTGCAGCTTCACTCTCTGCAAGTCGCAGGGTTTCTTCAAATTTCGCGCCAAGCTGGGCGTAGCCGGGAGACTTTGCGGCTTTGAGCTGCTCTTCGACCTCAACGAGTCTCTCGCGCAGATTTTGCTGCTCTCGAACGGCAAGAGAGTTGTAGCTCTCTAAGTCTGAAAGAGTCTTCTGGAGCCATGCAACGTATTGGTCAACCTCACTACGGTTATAACCACCAACGGCCGTGCCGAATACCTTCTTAGTTGGCTCGCTCATAGCTGAAAAGGCTAACCCAATCTGGGGCTATTTACTAGTCTTGCGGCTGCGCTTTGGCGACTTGGCGCTGGATTCTCGCTCAGCCCTCTTCCTATCAAGCCTTACGCGGCGTGACTCCGATAGGGCACTTGATGAAAAGTACTTGGAGGACTCGGGATTGAAGTCTCTTTCCCCAGCCTGACTGAGGGAACCCTTCCAAGAGCTGATTTGCTCCTGGAACTCACCCTCATCAGAAGCCGCGAAGTTAACGTCGGGTGCCGACTCATGCGTTCGGTTACCCGAAAACAATCGCCTGATTATCCGTCTAATTTGCTTCAGCTCCTTGGGGATTGAGAGTTATTCGCCCTCGGTTTGCGAGTCTAGTCTCCCCAAGACTTCGGGATCGGGCTCATAACGAAACTCGCCTGTCCAGCCAGCATCAATACCCTCACCGCCGACAATAAGCCCGTCTTCTATAAAAACTAAGAAGCTTCCGTAGTCCGGATGTGAGAGCGAATACCCTTGCTCAGTCTCCTCGATCACCGTTGCCTCTTCGCTTAGCATTGCCCAAGCTGAGTAGACAGTAAAGAGCTCCTTCTGCTCGACTCCAACCACATCATCAAACTCGAGGTTGTAAAGAGCAGCTAAGAACTCCTCGCCTGGTTCGTAGGTGAGGATGTAGCGATCACCGGCAGAGGTCACTTCCTCTGTCATACCGTTTTCGAGAAACAGCTGGTAGCTATCCCGAATGACATCTGCATAGGTAACCACCTCATCAGGAGCCTCAGGTGCAGCAGTTGCAATGAAGTTCTTGACCGCAGGCAGAGATTCAGCTTCCGGGAGAGCTTCCTCGGAAGCACAGCCAGTCAGCAGCGGCACTATAACCGCGAGGGCCAGAAGCTTTTTCATACGCCGAAAAGCCTAGTTGAAGTCGCTAAAACAAGATTTTCATAGCCCCTTGAAACATAAGATTGCCCGAGGAGCGTGCAAGTGCAAAACATGATTCAGGCCACCAGGGCTCGCTGGTCATTGGCTCTGCTGTTTTTGGTCATGGGCGTCAGCTCTATGGCGTGGGTGCCAAGAATCCCTGAAATCAAGAGTGACCTTGGGCTCAATGATGCCCAGTTTGGACTAATGCTTGCTGCTAGCAGCGTAGGGGCGGTGCTGGGTGCTCAATACTCAGGTAGGTTGGTCCATCGCTTGGGGTCAAAAAACACCCTAAGAATTTCGCAATTCGTGATGCCTCTTGGTGTCATCACCATGGGCCTCACGATGACGGTGCCGGGAATCATGGCGGGCTTGTTTGTCATGGGCCTGGGCTACTCAGCGATGGATATTGCCGCTAACTCTCAAGCAGTGATTGTTGAGAAGCTAACCAAGAAGAGATTCCTGGCCTCTCTTCACGGAGCCTGGTCGATAGGCACCTTTTTCACCGCGATTTTTGGCGGAGCAGTAGTTGGGGTCCTAACACCAGGTCAAAACCTTTTGGTGCTTGGCATTGCAGCGGTCTTCATTTTTATACCCCTCACAGAGCAAATGCTTGCGAGTGATCTTGACGATCACAAGGGAGCGGAGGGCACAAGCTCAAAGATGCCATGGTTTGGGGGCAAATACATCTTGCTCTGGGCCTTCGCAATTGGGTCGCTGGGCAGCTTTGTTGCAGAGGGTGCATCGATGGACTGGGGCGGCATACTTCTTGCAGAGCACATGGGAGTGGCGCCCGGCTTCACAGCCTCGGTGTTTGCAACCTTCTCTCTTGCGATGATCATCTCTCGCTTTACCTCGGACCGAATAATGGAGATACACGGTAGCTACAAGACCGTGTTATTCGCCGGTATCTTCGGCGGCGGCTTTTGGGCAATCAGCATCCTCACCGCTGTGCCCCTGTCTGCAACTAATCCGATTGCTGCGATGATCTTGATCAATGCCGGCTTCTTTGCTGCGGGACTTGGCATCGGCCCAATCTTCCCCGCCTACATCCTGGCGAGCGCCGAGATTCCTGGCGTTCCACCGTCACTGGGGATAGCTCGAATTGGAGTCATCTCAATTGCCGGCTACTTTATTGGCCCAACCATTACCGGCTTTATCTCTGAGCTAACGACTCTGCCGATCGCATTTATGTATCCGGCAGGGGCACTCATTCTCTCTGGTTATCTGGCCAGGTATCTAAAGCAAGTCAAATAAAAAGAAACCCATCAAGTCGTGAAATTCTTGATGGGTTTCAGCACGCCTGGAGGGACTCGAACCCCCAACCTTCTGATCCGTAGTCAGATGCTCTATCCATTGAGCTACAGGCGCCTGGTGCAGAAGCCGAGTCTAACGGACTCAGCCGGCGAAGATAACCCCCTAAACCAGAGGCCTAAGAGCCCGGATTACAGGAGAGAATCTCGGCGGAGACGGAGGGATTTGAACCCTCGAGGGGCTTTTGGGCCCCTACCCACTTAGCAGGCGGGCGCACTCGACCAGGCTATGCGACGTCTCCAGTGCCCTGAAAGCCTATAAGAAAACGCTTTGCTTTAGAAACTAGCTTGAGCAGCTCTTGACCGAGGCGTTGGTGCCCTGAACCCAGTCGGGTAGCACATCCTCAGATTCACTGGCTGCCTCTGTCGATTGCTCGACGTCAACATCTGCCTCGGCAGCATCTTCAACCGGGACACTGTCTTCGGCCACCACCGCACCGGGGCCGATGTTTGGCTCCGCCAGAACTAATGGCTCATCGTTTGCGAGCTTGTCAAACAGGAGAGTTGCCCGCTCGGTAGAGACCCCAACTCGACCAGCAAAGTCTCCCTCAAGGTCATAGACCGGAAGTTTTAGGAATGTAATTTTGTCGAGATCAACGTCGTTAACCTCTCTTGCCATGCCATAAATAACGCCCAGGTCGGTAAGGCTTCTAGATAGCGTCATGTTGTTGAGAGCTGCTGTGCCGAGGCGGAACATGGTGAATGGGTTAGTCAGAGCACCCTCATCCTTGAGCTTTCTCACCAGAGAAGTCAGGAAGACCTGCTGGTTGGAAATTCGGGAGAGGTCAGAGCCATCGCCGACACCATGGCGAGTTCGCAAGAAAGCAAGTGCCTCCTCACCGATTAATGTGTGTTCTCCAGCATCGAGATAAAGCTGCGTGTAGTCATCATCGATTGGCTCAGCGACACAGACATCAACACCGCCGACCGCCTCGCTCATCGCAATTACGCCTTTGAAGTCGATCATTGCCAAGTAGGGAATCTCGATGCCGGTGAGCGACTGCACGGCTAGCAGCGTGCAGGCAGGGCCGCCATAGTTCATAGTCGCATTGATTTGAGCAAATTCTTTGGCCGGGTATGGAGCACCGCCCTCGGGGTTTGGGCATTCAGGAACTGCGATCATCAAGTCTCTGGGGAAGCTCATCGCAACCGCGTTGGAGCGCTCCTCGTTGATGTGAAGGAGGATGATCACGTCTGCAAGCTCTGCACCAACCGGGCCATAAGCAGTTGAACCCTGGCCCTCGCGTGTATCTGAACCTATAAGTAGAAGGTTGATTGGGCCGTTTATCTCCTCGGCAGTCGGAAGGTCAAAGGTCTCGCCGTCCGTTGAAAAAACCTCAATACCGGCCGCTCTGAGTTGTGTGGAGACATAAACCACGCCACCGCCAAGAGTCACCATCGCTACGGTCACAATTGCCGCTATGGCAAGGAGCAAATAGCGAATCCAGCGCCTCCGCTTGGGGCGCTCTGGTTCAATAAATTGGAACTCTGATTGGCTCAATCGTCTGCCTATGAAAACTAGACTTTGGTTATGTTAGACACTACGGCAATAAGCAACCTTTCCCAAAGAATTCCCAGCGATTTCATTGTTGGCGCTGCTACCGCCTCTTGGCAGGTGGAAGGCGATAGCGCGGGGCGAGGTCGCAGCATCTGGGACGACTTTGCTGCCGTTCCCGGAAACATTGCCGATGGCACGGTCGCAGACCCTGCGTGTGACCACGTAAATAGGTTGGAAGAAGACCTCGACCACCTAGCCTGGCTAGGCGTCGATGCCTACAGGTTCTCTGTTTCCTGGCCGAGAGTAATGCCCCAGGCAAAAGCCGCAAGCGAAGCCGGCCTCAGTTTTTATGATCGACTGGTTGACGGTCTCATCAAGAGAAACATCAAGCCAGTCTTAACCCTTTATCACTGGGACCTTCCAAGCGAACTAGAAGCCATTGGTGGATGGAACAACGAGGACATACATAAGCACTTTGCCGACTATACGGACCTAGTAGCAAAGCGTCTTGGTGACCGCGTTGCGATGTGGGCGACTCTCAATGAGCCCTGGGTTTCAGCCTTCTTGGGCTACGCCACAAAGATTCACGCCCCAGGGCACGGAGATCCCGCCAAAGGGCTTGAGGCCGCCTACCGACTCATGACGGCACACGCCTCCGGCCTTGAAGTTCTCCGCTCACATGGACTTAGTAACCTCGGAACCGTTCTAAACCTCACTACCGTCATCGCCGATGATGCCGAGGTTGAACCGGTAGCTGACTACGTTGACCTCCTCCAAAATCGCTTCTGGCTAGACCTACTTGCCGGACGCCCTATTGATGGCCAGCTCATAGAGCGGACCAAAGACATCACCGACTGGGCATTTGTGGAGCAGGAGCAGCTAAAGAAGATTGCCGCGCCAATAGATTGGCTTGGAATCAACTACTACACCCCGTCCCGATTGATTGCAGCCAGCGAACAGTCCAAGAAGGCCGTTGGCCAGGACTTCTCGCTTTTCCCCGGAACACCAGCTGGGGCGGCAATGAACCCCCTGGAGCCAAGGACGGAGATGGGTTGGGAGATTCACTCCCCCTCAATTACCAGCACACTGAAGCAAACTGCTGACCGCCTGCCGGGTGTCCCGCTATACATAACCGAAAACGGTGGTGCCTTCGATGACAAGCTTGAAGACGGCGAGGTTCATGACGAAGGCAGAGTGAGCTACTTCCTAAGCCACATCTCAGCAGCTTTGGATGCCAAGGACCAGGGTGTCGACCTGAGGGGCTACTTCGCCTGGTCGCTTCTTGACAATATTGAGTGGGCCGAGGGGCTGGCCAAGCGCTTTGGAATCATCTACGTGGACCACGTGACTCAAGTGAGGACGCCAAAGGACAGCGCAAAGCTGATCAAGGCGATGGTTGAAGCTAGGGGCTAGCCCTTCACGGAACCAGCCAGCAAACCTCGGATGAAGTAGCGCTGGAGCGTAAAGAACACAATCAGCGGAACAATCATCGAGATAAATGCTCCTGCCGTGAGCACTTCCCAGCCAGAACCTCTGGTGCCGACCATCTCCGCAAGCCTCACCGTAAGCGGAGCAATCTCTCGGACGCCGCCTCCAAATGTCAGACCGACCAGGAGGTCATTCCAAACCCAGAGGAACTGGAAAATCGCAAACGATGCGATAGCGGGGATAGACAGCGGGAAGATGATCTTCCTGAAAAGCATGAACCAGCCGGCACCATCAACTCTCGCGGCCTCCACGAGCTCCCTGGGTATCTGCCGCAAGAAGTTGTGCAGCAAGAAGATTGCCAATGGCAGGCCGAAAATTGTGTGAGCTATCCAAATCGGTATGTAGCTGCCAGTAATCTCCATGTCGGGCAGGACCTGAACGCCAGCGATTTGGCCTCGTGCAAACAGCTGAAGCAGCGGGATCAGTGTTAGCTGGAGCGGAATGACCTGAAGCGCGAAGATCGAGAAGAAAATGAAGTCCCGACCTTTGAATTCAAACCAGGCCAGGGCATAGGCGGCAAAGACGGCGATTGTAAGAGGGAAGACAGCCGCTGGAATCGTGATTGCGAAGCTGTTGAAAATGTATTGGCTCAGCGGTGGAGTCACGTTGTTTCCCTGGAGGAAAACACTCTGGTAGTTCTCGAGAGTCACATTTGGATTACTGAAGAATGTCCACCAGCCCGTGGTGACGATGTCAACTTTGGGTCTGAATGAAGTAACCAGTAGACCAAAGGTCGGAATGGTCCACAGCAGAGCGATGACAATCGCGAAGAACGAAGCCCATGGCGAGCTGAAGGCGTCTTTTACCTTGCGGCGGCCCCTGGTTAGCTTCAAACCGCTTGGTTTGGGTGCCAATTGAGTCATTAGCGTTCCGTCCTTTCGCGGCGAAGTTGTCTGATGTTGTAGGCAACGATTGGTATCACTCCGAGGAATAGGAGAATGGCCAAGGCGCTACCTGTTCCATAGTTTCTTTGCTGGAAGGCCTGGTTGAACATCTCATTGGCGATTACGTTCGTCTCGAAGTTACCTCCGGTCATCGTTCGAACTATGTCGAAGACCTTCAGCGTTCCAATTAGGACGGTGGTAACAACCACGACAATCGTCGAACGAATCATTGGGACAGTTATTTGGCTGAACCTTCGCCATTGGCTAGCACCATCCAACATCGATGCCTCGACTATCTCGTCGGGAATGTTCTTCATTGCCGCCCCGAGCACAACCATCGCAAAACCAGTCTGAATCCAGACCATTACTGCAATGAGCAGGAACGTGTTCATTGGAGCTTCGATAAGCCAAATTGGTGGATCCGCGATACCAATGGCCTTCGCTAATGCGCTCATAAGACCAATGTCAGGTTTGTTTAGGTTGGGCTCGTACTGATAAACAAACCGCCAAATAACCGAGGCCCCAACGAATGAAATTGCCATGGGCATAAAAATCAGCGACTTAACCCAGGCCCCGCGTTTCATACGGTCGGTGAAGTAGGCGATTCCAAGGCCGATGGTTGTGGAAAAGATGGGGACCGCAAGAGTCCAAATAATTGTGTTTCTAAGTACTACCAATATCTCGGGCTTAGTAAAGGCCCAGATGTAATTATCAAAACCTATGAAGGTCTCGCCCCTGGCATCCATGAAGGACAGAAACAGGGTTCTAATGGCCGGGTAGATCAGGCCGATTGTGAGGAGAAATAGAGCTGGTACCAGAAATACCAGGTACTTGACCCACTCCTGCGCTTTCACGCTCGAGCGCTCTCCAATGACGAAGAGTAAGAAAATTACCGCCGCAAAAGTAAGTAGGCCAAAAATTGTGATTGTGAGATTAGGAGCAATTACGTCCCAGCCAGTCTCTCTAGCTGTGAAAACGCCTGGAGTCACGATGCCCATCCCATTCTTAACTTAGGAAGAACTCGAGGGGCCCGTTGCCGAGCCCCTCGAGTTGCTCTGTCTACTAGAACAGACTAGTCGGCTGGCCAGGACGCCTGAATAGCGTCTAGCACTGCCTGACTGTCCTTGCCCTCTGCGAACCAAGCGGTCATCTCGGTCCAGAAGGTACCTGCACCAACAGCTCCTGGCATCAGGTCAGATGCGTCGAAGCGGAAGGTTGAGGCGTTCTGAAGGATGTCAACTGCGACCTTGTTTACTGGGTCAGCAACGCTCTCCTGCTTTAGGCCTAGGTGAGCGGAGAACCAGCTACCGCCATCGGCGGCCTTCTTGTTGTTCCACTCAGCGGTGGTCAGGTAGTGCTGTACTGCCTGAACCTCTGGGCGGTCAGAGAAGGCACCAACAAACTCGCCACCACCGAGGGCAGGGCGGTTGTCAGCGGAAACACCTGGGAAGTAGAAGGTGGTAATTCCACCCTCGACGTCGGTGTCCTCTGGGGTAACAATCTGAGCGCCGAAGTCAGCGGCCAAGATTCCACCGATGAACGATGCCTGACGGTGCATTGCACAGCTACCGTCAACTAGGCCGCCACCAGCGGTTGCGAAGGAAGTTGCGGCAATCGCCTGAACGTTTCCAACGTAGTCTGGGTTACGCAGAATCTTGTCTGCCTCGTTGATTACCTCAAGAACCTCAGGTGAGTTGAAGGCTAGGTCGTTTGATACCCAGCGGTCGTAGGTCTCAGCGTCCTGGAAGCGGAGCATGAGGTCTTCCATCCAGTCGGTAGCTGCCCAACCGGTTGCAACACCAGACTCAACACCTACACACCATGGCTGGCTAGCGCCAGATGCTGCGATGGTGTCGGAGAGAGCTAGTAGCTCGTCCCAAGTGGTTGGGATCTCCCAGCCGTTGTCAGCAAAAGTCTTTGGTGAGTACCAGACGAAGGACTTCACGTTTGCACCAAGTGGTGCAGCGTAGAAGACGCCGTCCACGGTTCCATAGACCTTCCAGTCAGCGGTGTAGTTAGCGTCCACTGAGTCAGAAACCTGCTGAGGAGCAGGAACCATGAAGCCAGTCCTTGCCATGTCAGCAAGAAGACCTGGCTGAGGGAAGATGGCTAGCTCAGGAGCGGTGCCACCCTCGGCACGAACCTGAATCTGGGTCTCAAAGTCCTGAGAACCGTTCCAGTTGATAGTAATTCCAGTGCACTCCTCGAACTCACCGAATGAGTCGATGAAGAGGGAGGCCTCTGGGTCAATGATGGTGGTGTAGATCTCCACCTCAGTGCCCTCGTTGCCCATGTAGTCTGCGTAGAAGTCGCAGCCTTCCATGGTCTGCTCAGTGCTGCCAGAGTCTCCTCCGGTTGAGCCACTTGTAGTCTCCTCCTCGGTTGCTGCACAACCAGCAATCACGAGAGTTGACGCGATCGCGGTTGCACCTACTGCAACCAAACGACGACGTAGTGTTGACATTTGTGTCCTTTCGATGATTTAGGCAATAAAGCCCGCACCTCACGAAGTAAGGCGTGAACCAAGGATAAATAACATCCCAACTGTAAAGAAACTGTAAGCGGTTACATTCGAATAACAATTGGGTATAGATGATCGCTGTAATGGACTTACAGTTTTTACAATTAGCTGAGAATGATGGCGGAGGCCGTGGGATTCGAACCCACGAGACATTTCTGCCCACTGGTTTTCAAGACCAGCTCCTTCGGCCGCTCGGACAGACCTCCGCATAGGAGTTTAGTGCCTAGCTCAAAAACTCAAGTCCCTCGAGCGAAGCCAGAACCTGCGCAACACCGTCATCGTCAACGGCTCCGGTGGTTGCGGTAGCAGCAAGCTTCACCTCATCTGGTGCCTGACCCATGGCAAACGCATAACCACCTAGGGACTTTGCCCACTGAAACATTTCAATGTCGTTTCTGCCATCGCCCATAACCAACACTCGACTCGAGGCATGGCCATACTCCTCGCGGAGCTTTGCAAGGCCGTGGCCCTTGTCAATGCCCCTGGGGGCGATGTCTAGCCAAGCGGTGTAGCCAATCGCGTATGAAACTGATTGCAGACCGACGTTGTCCATCAGCTGAATGAACTGATCAACATCGTGATCGGGCGAGAGCACCACCACCCGGCTTACCGGGTGGTGCAAGAGCTCATCCAGCGGGGTCTCAAAGTTCTGTTCCCCCAGCGCATAGGTAGGAAATGGCTTGTGGAAGCGGTAGCTGCCATCAACGTCTTCGACGGCAAAATGGGCATTTGGCAGCTTGTCTATTAGCTGCGTCAGCACCTCAGCCGGATCAAAAGTCTCAACGCTGTGGGTCTCAAAACCCTTCGGGTGCTCCTGATCGAGCCGAATCGTAACCGCCCCATTTGAGCAAACGGCGTGACCTGATTGAATCCCTAACTCCCGAATTACCGGAAAGGCGTTTGCTGCAGCTCGACCGGTAGAGACAAATACGTGATGCCCTAGGGCTCTTACCCGATTAACCTGCTCCTTCACCCGTGGCGAGAGGTAGCCATCGTCGTGAACCAGGGTGCCGTCAATATCAAGGGCAATAAGCCAGCCGTCTTCTTTCATCCCTAGGCTTTGGGGCTTATCTTCTCTAGACCGCCGAGGTAAGGACGCAGTGCAGCTGGAACCAGTACCGATCCATCAGATTGCTGGTGGTTTTCCAAGATGGCAACCAGCCAACGGGTTGTGGCGAGGGTTCCGTTCAAGGTTGCAAGCATCTGGGTCTTGCCGTTTTCATCTCGGTAACGAGTGTTGAGTCTCCTGGCCTGGAAGGTGGTGCAGTTAGAGGTCGAGGTCAGCTCCCGATACTTCTCTTGGGAGGGAACCCATGCCTCGACGTCATACTTCTTGGCAGCCGATGAGCCCAGATCTCCGGCAGCAACATCAATCACACGGTAGGGAAGCTCACACTTTTTGAGCATCTCCTCTTGCCACGAAAGCATTCGCTCGTGCTCTGCTTCGGCATCCTCTGGCTTGCAGTAGGAGAACATCTCCAGTTTGTTGAATTGGTGGACCCTCAGGATGCCTTTGATGTCCTTGCCGTGGCTTCCCGCCTCTCTGCGATAGCAGGTTGACCAGCCCGCATAGCGAAGCGGCTCCGAAAAGTCGTCGAGAATCTCACCCGAGTGATAGCCGGCAAGGGCAACCTCGCTGGTGCCGGTGAGGTAGAGATCATCAGCCTCAAGGTAGTAAATCTCCGAGGAGTGCTCTCCCAAAAACCCGGTGCCCTGCATCACCTCGGGCCTTACCAGTGTTGGAGTGATCAGCGGGATGAAACCCGCTGCGTGTGCCTGGTCCAAAGCCAGCTGCATCATCGCAAGCTCTAGCCTTGCACCCCAGCCCTTCAAGAAATAGAACCTCGAACCGGAGATCTTTACCCCGCGCTCGATGTCAATAACATCTAGCTTCTCGCCAAGCTCAGCGTGGTCTAGAGGCTTGAAGTCAAACTTGGGTTTTGTGCCCTCTTCGCGAAGGACCACGAAGTCCTCTTCGCCACCTGAGGGAACGCCCTCGAGGACTACATTGTCAATCTTGTAGAGGACAGCATTGAGTGCCTCGCCGGCCTGATTCGCCTTGGCCTCGGCCTCTTTGACCTGCTGAGCCATCGACTGGGCCTGAGCAACCAAAGAAGCTTTTTCCTCTTTCGGAGCTGCGGCGACTAGCTTGCCGTGGGCATTCTGCTCTGACCTCAGCTTCTCAAAAAGCTGCAGTGCGGCCTTGTTGGTCTTGTCCAGCTCGATGGCCTGGTCCACAAGTGATTCATCGGCTCCTCGAGCGCGCTGCGAAAGGCGAATTGCATCGGGGTTTTCGCGAAGCAGGGACAGGTCAATCACCCCCTAAGCCTATCCGCTACCGCCAGTTAGGCTTGTGTGGTGAGTGAGCTTGCGGTCATCTATAACCCGGAAAAGGTTGCGCTTAGCCGGCTCGAAAAGGCCTTTGCCAAGCACCCCGGTGCGACTCCTACTTTCCTTGCAACAGACTCAAGCTCCAACGGCGCAGGTCAAGCCCGCCAGGCTCTAGCCCTAGGGCTAAGCACAATCCTTGTTGCCGGTGGTGATGGCACCCTGCGCAACGTGGTGCAGGGAACGGCCGGCGAAAAAGTCGCAATTGGAATCCTGCCGCTTGGAACTGGAAACATCCTGGCCAGAAACCTAAAGATTCCAATTGGCAACCTCGACGCCGCAATCAAGAAGGCGCTAAAGGGTCACGCCTACGAAATCGACCTCGGTGTTGCCAGGGCCGTCTTCGCAGATGGCTCGTTGAGAGAATTCATCTTCACGGGCATAGCCGGCGTTGGCATGGACGCAAAGCTTATGGAAAACACCCAGCCCAAGCTCAAGCGCAGGGTTGGTTGGATTGCGTATATCGAAGGCGGCATCCGGTCACTACCGCTGAAGTTTGAGCGCTTCGATGTGCAAATTGACAACCAGGTAAGAACTCTGAAGAGCTACTCGCTGCTGGTCGGAAACGTGGGCTGGCTCCCAGGGCTGATATCGATGATGCCCGATGCCCAGATGGACGATGGCAAACTCGACATCGCAGCAATTGGGCCGAGGAAGATCTGGAACTGGGTGGACTTCTTCTCGAGAATCACCTGGCAAAACCTCGTGGTCCGCCCGCTCGCTCTAGGTAGACGCTGGATGGACGAAAAGGCAAATGTAAAAACCCTCGAGAACCTCTCAAGCCCAAGAATTCGAATCAAGCCTCATTCTCCAGCGGCAATGCAGCTCGATGGAGACCCTGTTGGAGAGGTTATTGAGGTTGACTTCTCACTCAAAAACAAAGCACTAACTGTGCTGATCTAGCTACGAAGATCGTCCAGCCACTTCTTAGCAGACTGATAGGCGCCATCTGCGTTGTTGCCCTGATGGTTTGATTCGGTCTTGTCAGCCCTGGGGTAAGAGCCAAGGAAGATTAGCTTTGGCGAGAACCTGTGTAGGCCCATCAAAGCCTCAGCGATCGCCTCGTCATCGAGGTGCCCCTCGGCGTCGATGTTAAACCGATAACGACCAAAGCGATCACCTATCGGTCTGGACTCAATGCGGCTTAGGTTGACCCCTCGAGCGGCGAACTGCTCAAGCATCTCCAAAAGCCCACCAGGCCTGTCATCTGGAAGCTCGACAATCACGCTGGTCTTGTCGTGACCCGTTTTTGGCTGAGGCTTGCCACTGCGCCCAATCTCGATGAACCTTGTCTGAGCCTCTTTGTTCTCACCAATGTCGCTGGCCAGAATCTCGAGGCCATAGATCTCGGCAGCACCGGTTGCGGCAATCACTGCATCGCAGTCTGCTCCATCCGCCATCGCCTTCGCAGCCGCTGCCGTTGAGGCTGCGGGGATGTGGGTGTGGGCAGACAGCTTGGCCTCAAGCCACTTTCTGCTTTGCGCATAGGCAACCGGATGGGTGAGAACCGCAGAGATTGACTCCAAAGTGGTACCCGGTTTTGCCATGAGGTCAAAGCGAACCGGCACCAAGTACTCGCCATAAATCTGCACGCCGCCAATCACCGCTAGCGCATCGGAAGTTGCCGAGACGCCGCCCTCTATCGAGTTCTCAATCGGCACGACCGCGCGGTCTGCTCTGCCCTCCAAAACGGCATCAATGGCTGCCGTTACAGAGGCGACTGGCAATAGCTCGGCACCGCTTGCCACCTGACCGGCAGCCATCTCGGTGAAAGTGCCGGCAGGGCCAAGGTATGCGATCTTGAGCGGAGCCATGGAACAAGATTAGGGCAGGCACTAATTCAAAGATGGCAATACGATGCTTTCATGCATAAAAGAGGCAATGTCGTAAGGCTTCGCGGGGTCCTCAGGCTTGGCGCTCTGGTCTTCGCACTAAGTGCCGCAGCACTATTCGCTGTGCCCAGAATCTTCACGGACCTTTTGGGGCTTTCAGGAAGCGGAGAACTCGACTGGTCAATGCAGATGATTGGCATCACGTTGGTAGCGCTGACCGGAAACATGTTCGTAGTGTCGATTGCAGGCAGTGACAATGGTGTGCTTTGGGCAGCCAGGGTCATGCAGCTCAGCGCCTTTGGACTTGGGGTGCTGACCCTGCTTGTCCCCACCGGAGTGAACTGGTTTGTGATTCTCTACGCGCTTGTTGGGTTTGGATTCTCTGCCGCCTACACAGTTTTTCTGCTGCAGCGTAATCCGGAGGCCTAGTGGTTCACCAAAGAGCAGGTCAGCTTGCGAGCGCCGAGGACCTAGTAGACCTAGCCAAGCTGGAGCAGAGCTATTTTGAGCTGATCCCAGATCTCGCAGCAGCCGAGCAGAGAGTTGCCTTTGGAACCAGTGGCCACCGCGGCAGCGCCCTAAGCGCCTCATTCAATGAATGGCACATCCTCGCTATCACTCAAGCCATCGTCGACTACCGCGTAACCCAAGACATTCGGGGCCCTATCTATGTGGGTAAGGACTCCCATGCGTTGAGCGCTCCCGCCGAGCAGTCGGTGCTCGAGGTATTAGCGGGCAACAAGGTTCCCGCATTCATTGCCACCGGCAATTTCACCCCAACACCTGCGGTCTCCGTCGCAATCATCGATCACAACATGCAGCTGCCAAGGAGCAGTAACGCTCAAGCAGACGGCATCATCATTACCCCCAGCCACAACCCTCCGCAAGACGGCGGAATCAAATACAACCCGCCCCACGGCGGACCCAGCGACACAGACGCAACCTCTTGGATCGCAACCAGAGCAAATGAGCTAATCGCCGCAGGTCTTAAGGGGGTCAAGAGATCAAAACCAAACGCCACAGGCTTTGACTACCGAGCCAACTACATAGGACAGCTGGAACAGGTATTGAACCTTGACCCGATTCGCGAGGCTTCAGTTCGAATCGGTGCCGACCCAATGGGTGGAGCATCGGCAGAGTACTGGGGAGAAATCGCGGATCACTTCGGCCTTGACCTAGTAGTCGTGAACGACAAGGTGGACCCTCAATTTGGTTTTATGAGCCTTGACTGGGACGGCAAAATCCGAATGGACTGCTCCTCCGAGTATGCAATGTCCTCCCTGATTGAATCGAGGCACGACTACGACATATCCACAGGCAACGACGCGGACGCCGATAGGCACGGCATTGTCACCGCCGACTCTGGGCTGATGAACCCTAACCACTTCCTAAGCGTCTCCATCGAATACCTCTTTCACCGCAGAGATGGCTGGGACGAGCACTCTGGCATCGGCAAGACGATGGTGTCCTCCTCAATGATCAATCTGGTAGCAGAGGACCTTGGACGAAAGCTGATCGAAGTTCCAGTTGGCTTCAAGTGGTTTGTTCCAGGACTTGTCTCGGGCGAAGTTGCCTTCGGAGGCGAGGAGAGTGCCGGAGCCTCCTTCCTCAGAAAAGATGGCCAACCCTGGTCCACGGACAAAGACGGGTTGATCATGTGTCTGCTCGCAGCTGAGATGGAAGCCGTCACTGGACTTAGCCCTTCAGAGCGCTACGCAGAACTCACCAAGCGCCACGGCGAACCCCACTACAAGCGCGTGGACGCCCCAGCAGATCTTGAGAAAAAGGCAAAACTAGCGAAGCTTTCGGAGAAAGATGTTGCAGCTTCTGAGCTTGCCGGTGACGCCATCACAAACATCGAGACCAAGGCAAGCTCAGGTGGTGCACTGGGTGGAGTCAAGGTTTCGACCGAGAAGTCCTGGTTTGCAGCAAGGCCCTCTGGAACAGAGAACGTCTACAAAATTTATGCCGAGTCCTTCAAAGGCTCCGAGCACCTGGAGCAGGTTCTTGAGCAGGCTCAGTCGATTGTCGACTCAGCAATCTCTGGGTAGTTCTCTGCTGCGGGAAAACCCCAGAAGTCCTCGAGAGTATGTATTCCATTATTGGCATACATTCTTGCAATCTCCATTCCCACATATCTCAGGTGCCAGGGTTCATAGGTATAGCCAGTGATAGATGTCGTATCGCGTTCGTACCTGACGATGTAGCCAAACTTCCAAGAGTTTTCGGCGATCCACTTGCCGGCCTCGGTGTCTCCAAAGCACTGCATGATCGCACAGCCTTGAGCCGGAACTGAGACATCTACCGCAAGCCCGGTCTGGTGTTCAGAATGGCCAGCCTTCGCACTTCGAACCAGAGCCTCGGCCTCCCCGTATTGTTCGACCTTGTCGACAAACAATTCGAGCTGATAGTCATATGACCTGTAGGCCGAGTTCACAAACATTTGGCCTGCGCCCTGAAATAGCATCTCCTTGGCCATCGCCTCAAGTGCGGTGGCGGCAACATCGCGAAGCTCCAGCCCCCTTGAGTTATCAAGTGATTCTGAGGAACTTATCTTTCGAACCTGTGGCTCAAAGTCCAGGGGTGAGAGTGGGCGCAGTTTGTTCACCACAACCCACTCGCTTCCGGCAAAACCGGTGGCAAGCCTTGGGTAGAGGTAGTCAGTTAGTTCAAGGGTTGGCACAACCCAGCCGGCAAGCTCCCGCTGCTCTGCCCGCTCTTCTAGAAGTTCAAAGTTAGGCTGCCCAAAGGCCCCCTGGACCAACAGGGATATTCCTGCCGTTGCGGCAACGACAGGTGGCAGAAAGACAAAGCTGGCCCTGCGACGCACGGGAGTAGGATTGGGCACACCTAAACCCTATTTCTTGGAGTTCTTTTGACTGCCAAATCCCGACGGGAAGCCGCGAAACTGGCAGCACAGTCCGGACAGATGAATCACCGCCAGATCGTGCTGGTGCTGATTGGCCTAATGTCCGGAATGTTCCTGGCCGCGCTTGACCAATCGGTTGTCTCCGCGGCTATGAGAACGATTGCCGATGACCTTGGCGGTTTGTCCCTCCAAGCCTGGGCAACCACCGCCTATCTGATCACCTCAACTGTCTCCACCCCCATCTACGGAAAGCTCGGTGACATCTTTGGCCGCAGGCCAGTCTTTATGGTCGCCATCGCAATTTTCATCCTGGGTTCCTTCACAACTGGCTTTGCCAACACGATGGTTGAGCTTGCGGGATATCGAGCGTTGCAGGGAATTGGGGCTGGTGGACTTTTCTCTCTAGCCCTGACAATCGTTGCCGACATCGTGCCACCGAGGGAGCGCGCTCGCTATCAGGGCATGTTCCTAGCGGTCTTCGGATCATCGTCCCTGTTGGGGCCGGTAATCGGAGGAACCCTTGCTGGTATCGATGAATTTCTGTTCGTAGAAGGCTGGCGTTGGATCTTCTTGATGAACCTTCCGATTGGTGCGGCATCCCTGTTCATGGTCATTACCTTCCTTCACGTCCCACACACTCCAAGGAAACAGAAGATTGACTGGTGGGGTGCGGCAGCAATCATCCTTGCCACAGTCCCACTGCTGCTGGTAGCGGAACAAGGCAGGGAGTGGGGCTGGGACTCACCACTGGCAATTGCGATGTACGTGGCAGGAGTTACGGGCATCATCTCCTTCATCCTCATCGAGAGGAAAATGGGGGAATCTGCGCTTATCCCACTGCATATCTTCAAAAACAAGACCTTTGCCAGGACCCAGGTCTTGGGGTTCATAATCGGCATGGGCATGTTTGGCGGGATGATCATCATCCCGCTAATCATTCAGGTGGTTTACGGAGTTAGCCCAACGCTCACGGGTCTCATGATGCTTCCGATGGTGCTGGGAATGATGACCGCCACTATCACCGCTGGAAGAGTCACGGCCAAGACGGGCAAGTACCGCTTCTTCTTCAACACCGGAACCGCCACCTTGTTCTTTGGCTACCTCTATATGGTGCTCATGCTCAAGGCCGACACCCCACTGTGGGTGGTAGCAATCGGAATGATCATGGTCGGTCTTGGCCTTGGCCAATTGATGCAAACCACAATGGTCGCCTCCCAGAACGCAGTGGAGGCAAGGAACATCGGTGTCGCAACATCAACCGCAACCTTCTTCAGGCAAATGGGCGGGACGCTAGGAGTCGCCATTTTCATGTCCATGTTGTTCTCTCAGGTCACCGAGAAGATTGTCGATGCCTTCCGCCGTCCTGAGGTGGCGAGTGGCATCTCAGAGGCGCTAGGCGATGCCTCCGTTGCGGCTAATCCCGTGAACTCGGAAATCCTAGGAATCCTTCAGAGTGGCGGCTCCGCCGCTGCCGATGTCACCAACGACTCGAGCTTCCTGATCGGCGCTGACGAAAGACTTACTCTCCCGTTCCGCATCGGTTTTGTCGAGTCATCACTCAATGTCTTCCTAACCGCAGGCATCATCATCGGAATTGGATTTGTAATTAGTTGGTTTATCAAGGAGATTCCACTTAGGAACAAAAGTGCATCTGAGGAAGCGGCGGACGATGCCGCTCTAAAGAGACAAGCGGAATCCCTATAATCAAATAAATCACGGGAGTCCGGTTGCACCGGGCTGAGAGGAAGACTGCAAGTCTTCGACCGTCAAACCTGATCTGGGTAATGCCAGCGCAGGGAGACCTCAATCCCGTGCCTACAAACGAAAGGCACGACATGAAAAAGAAAATCGCACTGCTAGCGACAGCAGTATTAGCACTCACGGGCTGCGCCCAAACCCCAGACACAGTAAGGCTCGCAGCCCACGACTCATTCGCAATCTCCGATGAGCTCATCCAAAGCTTTGAAGAACAAAGTGGCTTTGAGCTGGAGATAATCCGGCTCGGCGACACCGGATCGCTCACGAACCAGCTCTCACTAACCAAGAATGCCCCTATCGCGGACGTCGTCTTCGGAATTGACAACACTTTCCAATCACTTGCCATCGAGAACGGCATTGCTCAGGGGGAATGGGTGGCAATTGACTACTCAGACGTCTGCTTCAACTACGACATCGCTTTCTTCGAAGAGGCGGGGATTGCCCCGCCTGCGAGTTGGCGCGAACTGACAAAGCCGGAGTATGAGTCCCTCATCGTGGTCACGAACCCACGACTCTCCTCGCCAGGCCTCGCCTTTTTAGCCACCACCTTCGCGGGCTTTGAAACCAATGCTGAGGTCTTCGAATACTGGCGTGGTCTTAGGGACAACAAGGTAAAGATTGCAGGTAGCTGGGAAGATGCCTACTTCGTCGACTTCACCCGCTACGGCGGCAACCGGCCTATTGTCCTCAGTTACGCCAGCTCACCTGCCGCAGAGGTGGTTGAAGGTCAGGCGCAAACTGCAGCATTGCGAATCGAATGCTTCCGTCAGACGGAGTATGCGGCTGTACTCACAAACTCTCCCAACCCTGAGGGAGCTAGGCAGTTTGTCGACTTCTTGACATCGGAGGCCTTCCAGGCATCTGTTGCCGAGTCGATGTACGTCTACCCCGCTGTTGCAGGTGTTGCGGTGCCTGAGGCCTGGGCAGAGCATGCCCAACCGGCAACAAGTGTCCTAGGTGAGGGCTTAGACTTTGCCGCCAACCGCGAGCGTTGGCTAAAGGATTGGTCAGACGTATTTGACAACTAGCCTCGAGCTGCTGGCCACAACCGCATTCATTGCGGTTGTGAGCTCTGCGATCTCTTTGATCCTTGGCTATCCAGTAGGTAATTTCTTAGCGACGCTGGGAGCTAAATCAAGAGGGTTCCTAGGAGCCCTCTTGGTTCTTCCTTTCCTGTTGCCACCATTTCTTATAGGAATAACTCTCTTGCCTCTGAGGGGTGACGACTTAGATTCCAATTTGGGAATACTTCTTATTGTCTGCGCCCATGTGATCATGAATGTGGGCTTCGTTGCTCGAATCGTCGCCTCATCTCAGTTGCCGCTCGAGCAGCTGGAAGCCGCACGCCTAGATGGTGCGAGCAATTTTCTAATTCGGCTTCGCGTCTCTTTACCTCAGCAAAGGTCTTCTCTAGCAGCTGCTGGCTTGCTGATCGCGCTCTATAGCGCTACCAGTTACGGCCTAGTGATATCGCTTGGCCAGGGAGTAGTTGCCACCCTCGAGACCGAGATAGCAATCTCTTCGCTGCGGGATTTGGACCTGACCCGTTCCTTTATTTTGGCGCTGCTCCAGACCTTACTCACGCTGACTCTGTTCCTCTTTGCTCAACGAGCAGGTGCAAAACCAACCCCTGTATTTGGTGAGGTGCAGTCCAGCCTGCCCAGCAGATTGGGAGCTGTGCTGGCCTCGCTGTTCGTAGTCGCAGTTGGCTTGATTATCTGGAACATTGCCGGTCGGGCGCTGAACCTAAACGGCGGACTGTTTGAGAACCTTGCAAGCCTAGGCACCAAGGGTGCAAGGGAGATACTCAACCTGACAGTTTTGGAAGCAGGTGTGAACTCCCTGAGAAACATGGTCGTAGCAGCTCTTATTGTCTTGCCGCTGGCATGGATTGCAGCCGGTAGAGCAAGGTCCTCGCTCCTGTATGTACTGCCAATTGGCGTATCACCGGTAGTGCTTGGGCTGGGGTTTCTAATTCTCAGCGGCTATCTACCCAGAGACTTAAGTGGCTGGTGGCTAGTACCACTGGTGCAGTCGATCTTCCTGTTTCCGCTTGCTTATCAGATTATTAGGCCAGCCCGGCTTGGTATGAGCCGCGAGATCTTGGAGGCAGCTGAAATGGACGGTGCTACGAAGCTGCGAGTGTTTGGCAGCATCGAGGGCCCTATTTTGGCAAGGCCCCTTGCAGCAGCTGCTGCTTTCGTCTCTCTCGCATCGCTTGGTGAATTCGGTGCGGCAAGTTTCTTGGCAACCGGGTCTGAGGCCACCCTGCCCCTGGTTATTTTTAGGTTGGCCTCAAGACCTGGAGAAGAGAACCTAGGAATGGCGATGACTGCGGCGATGCTCTTTGTCTTATTGGCGCTAGTAGTCGTGCTGCTTATTTCTCGAGAGTCTCAAACTCCAGACCGCGAGCGCTAAGTCTTTTTGTAATTGTGCTCAGAGAATCCTTTGAGCTATCGATGAGGGTAAACCTTCGCCCCAGCTCTCCAGCGACGGCTCCGGTGGTGCCGCTGCCGGCAAAGAAATCTAAGACTCGGTCTCCCTCCTTGGAGCTCGCCTGGATGATTCTCCGGAGAATCCCCTCGGGCTTTTGAGTTGGGTAGCCGGTCTTCTCCTTGCCGGTTGGGGAGACGATTGTGTGCCACCAAACATCGGTGGGTAGCTTGCCAAGCTCCGCTTTTTCCTTTGTCACAAGCCCAGGGGCCATATATGGCTCCCGGTCCACCGTCTTTGAGTCAAAGTAGTAGTTCTTTGGGTCTTTGACATAGACCAAAATCGTGTCGTGCTTTGATGGCCAGCGAGACTTTGATTTACCCCCATAGTCATAGGCCCAGATGATTTCATTTAGGAAGCAGTCCCTGCCAAACAGCCCGTCCAGTAACACCTTCGCGTAGTGGGCCTCGCGATAGTCCAGATGCAGGTAAAGAGTCCCGCTTGGGGTCAACAGCCGCTTTGCCTCCACGAGCCTTGGCTCAAGAAACTCCCAGTAGTCAGCAAAGCTGTCGTCGTAACTCAGGGCACTCTGTGCTATCTGCTCATATCTCTTTCCGGCGAAGCCAACGGAGCCACTTAGTGACTGCCTTGAGGTTCGAGTCGTTCGCTCTTGCTCGCGTCCGGTATTAAATGGCGGATCAATGTAGATCAGCTGGACAGAGGCTTCGGGAAGGCTGCGCAGAACGGGTAGGTTGTCTGATAGATAGACCTGATTACCACTCACGCAAAGAGGTTAACAGCATGGAGCCAAAAGTCGTTCACGCGGAGGAAAATAAGCGCTACGAGATCTTCCTAGGCGAGGATCGCGTTGGCCTCATGGACTACAGCCTTGCCCCCGGAGAGATACACCTGGTCCACACCGAAGTAGACCCCGCCCACCAGGGTAAGAATCTGGCCGCAATTTTGCTCAGGGAGTCTCTTGCCGACATTCGGACCAAGGGCACTCACAAGGTAGTCCCGGTCTGCTCCTACACCGTTAGGTATATGGAGAAGCACCCGGAAACTCAGGACTTGCTGCTAAACCCCATCGAGGACGCCATTGCAGCTTGCCGCTGGTATAAAAAGGACTAGTCCCAGGTGCTTGGGGCCGGTTCCTTGCCCTTGGGGAGCTGAACCGAAGCAGCCCAGTCTTTCACCCACTTAGGAACCTCAGGCTGCTTGCCTGGCCAGCCGCCAGAACCCTCCATGACCTCCTGTGGGGTGAGGGTTCCCCATGATCGCTTTAGGAACCTTCCGCGCATAATTGCACGAGCGTAGATTTCGCCATCGCGAACAAACCGCTGCTCGATGTAATACGCGATTTCATCCCAGCCCAGAACCTTGGTCTCGATGGTGAACTTCTGCCAAGGCAAAAGAGCCTTGCGATAGCTAATAGTCGAATTCACCACAATCGGGAACCATCCCCGCCTGTTCCACTCCTGCCAAATTCCAGTTCTGAGGCCCTGGTCATAACGACCAATGTCCATGAGTGTCAGGAAGACGCCATTGTTCATGTGGTTATAGACATCAAGGTCGGTTGGCCAAACCCTAAGGGTTATCCGCGAGACCTCATCAATGGTGAGCTTTGGCCTGCTGCGCCAGGTGAGCCAGACATGCAGAATTCGAAACCAGAGCTTCACCAGATCACCACTCGGTCATCCTTAGCTAGCCACATCTCATCTTCCTCTGAAACCTCAAAGGCCTCGTGATAGATGTCAAGATTCTTAACCACCTGGTTTGCCCTGAACTCTGGTGGAGAGTGAGGGTCAACAGCGAGGCGCTGAATCGTAATCTCGTCACGACCCTTATTGCGCCAGCACTGCGCCCAGCTCATCAGGAACCTCTGTGCTGCGGTCAGTCCATCAATCACCGGCGGCTCCTGGCCATCGAGTGAGATTAGGTAGGCCTTCCAGGCGATGCCTAGACCACCGAGATCACCAATGTTCTCTCCGATGGTTAGCTCGCCATTGACCTTGTACTTCTCATCTAGCTGCGCCGGGGTTAGGGCGGAGAACTGATCAATGAGCGACTTGGTCCTAGCCTCAAATGCCTTCCGGTCATCCTCAGTCCACCATGAAACCAGACGTCCATCACCGTCATACTTCGAACCCTGGTCATCGAATCCGTGGCCGATCTCATGGCCAATGACTGCTCCAATTCCTCCGAAATTCTCGGCCGCGTCTGCATCTGGTGAGAAGAACGGTGGCTGGAGAATGGCAGCCGGGAAGACAATCTCGTTGAGGCCCGGGTTGTAATAAGCGTTGACCGTCTGCGGTGTCATGTGCCACTCGTCACGATCAATTGGCGAGCCGATCTTGCCGGCGTGATAGTCAAACTCCCACCGAGAGACTGCCTTGACGTTTTCAATCAATTGATCTCTGGAGATCTTGATGGAGCTGTAGTCCTTCCACTTAACCGGGTATCCGATCTTTGGAGTGAACTTGGATAGCTTCGTAAGCGCCTTTTCCTTGGTCTCGTCGGTCATCCAGTCCAATGCCCTAATGCTCTGCTCATAGGCCTGAATCAAGTAGTCAACGAGTGCATCCATTTGCTGCTTCGCCTCAGGAGGGAAATGCTTCTCGACATAGATTTGCCCGATTGCCTCTCCCAGGCTGCCCTCGACCAAAGAGACTGCTCGCTTCCAACGCGGACGATTCATAGGAGCACCGGTCAGCTTCTTGCCATAGAACTCGAACCGCTCGGCGACCAAGTCCTTGGATAGGTAGGGCGCATAGCCGCGAATGAGATCCATGCGCAGCGCATCCTTCATGGCCTCAAGGTTTTCCTCCGAGGCGAGCTTCGCAAAACCTTCGAAGAAGGAGGGCATCATCACTACATTCCATTCCAGTAATGATTCTCCCTTTCCAAGGGCCGCGATGTATTCGTCCCATGGAATACCAGATGCCAGAGCCTTCAAATCCTGCAAGGAATGGAGATTGTAAGTTTTCTCCGCGTCACGCGAGTCAACACGGTTCCAGTGCAGCTGGGCAATCTTTGTCTCCAGCTCGTAAATGCTCTTCGCTCTGGCTGCGGCATCGGTAACGTTAGCCAACGACAGCATCTTCTCTAAATGCGGCAGGTAGTCCTTGCGGATGTCCTCGTACTTCTCGTCAAAGTAGTAGTCGCGATCGGGAAGCCCAAGGCCACCTTGATAGAAGTGCAGCAGATAGCGATCAGGGTTACCTGGGTCATTGTCGACGTAGGAGCCCCAAAAACCTCCGACCCCCTCGCTCTCAAGCTCTCCGATGAGGCGGAACAAATCCGCGATAGTTGCGACTGCGTCCACACGAGCTAGCTCTGGCTCAAGAGGTTTGGCGCCCATTGACTCAATGTGCTCCTCGTCCATGAAGCATGCGTAAAGATCGCCGATCTGTTGACTTACCCCAGCAGCGGGATTCTTGCTTGCCTCCTCAAGTATTTCCTTGACAGCGAGCTCTGAGTCGTCCGCGAGCATGTAGAAACTGCCGTGGATGGCTTTGTCTTCCGGTATCTCGGTCTCGTCCAACCATTTGCCATTTACATGGCGAAATAGGTCGTCTTGTGGTCTAACTGATTCTTTAAATGCGGCTTTCTCAAGCCCTGGCTTCATTGGCATAGCCCCTAGTCTAAGCAAACTTCTGAAAGCTAAACTTGGGTTGTGGCAGTAAACAAAATCATCCTCTACTACGCCTTTGCGCCGGTGAGCGACCCGAAGGCCGTGATGCTCTGGCAGCGCACGCTCTGCCAGTCATTGAATCTCAAGGGACGGATCCTGATCTCCAAGCACGGAATCAACGGAACCCTTGGTGGCGACATGGATGATCTCAAGAAGTACGTGAAGGCCACTAGGGAGTACCCGGGATTCGGAAAGACCGACTTTAAGTGGTCGGACGGCACCGGCAACGACTTCCCCAAGCTCAGTGTCAAGGTGCGCAAGGAGCTGGTTGCGTTCACAACCCCGGATGAGATTGTCGTCGAGAAATCCGGCATCCAAAACGGTGGCAAGCACCTCAAGCCCGCGCAGGTGAACCAGCTTGTTGAGGAACGCGGGGACGACGTGGTCTTCTTCGATGGCCGAAATGCTTTTGAGGCAAAGATTGGAAAGTTCAAGAACGCCGTCGTTCCAGACGTGCAAACCACTCATGACTTTATTGCTGAACTTGAGAGTGGCAAGTATGACCACCTGAAGGACAAACCAATAGTCACCTACTGCACCGGCGGTATTCGCTGCGAGATTCTTAGTGCCGTGATGATAAACCGAGGTTTCAATGAGGTCTACCAAATTGAAGGTGGCATCGTTCGCTATGGCGAGCGCTATCGCGACAAGGGTCTGTGGGAGGGCTCACTGTATGTCTTCGATAGCCGCATGAACGTGAACTTTTCCAAAGATGCAAAGACCATCGGTGAGTGTGAGAGCTGCGAAGGCCCAACCTCAGCCTTTAGAAACTGCTCGAACCTTGCCTGCAGAGACTTGGTGCTGATTTGCGATGACTGCTTTGCAGACCCAGCAAACTTAGACTGCAAGCCCCATCACACCCGGGGAAAACGCCTGCAAGAGGTTGGCTAGCGATACTCCGGCTTCGGAGTTAGCTCCGACGAATACTCTGCCTGCTCGGGAAGGTGACTGCTCAAGTAGTGGAAGTCCTCATCGCTGAGCTTAATGTCTACCGCTGCTACACAATCCAGCACGCTCTCGGCTCTGGTGGCTCCGGGAATTGGAAGGACCGCGCTCGAATAGCGCATCTCCCAGGCCAGGGCTAGAGCAAATGGACTCACCCCAAGCTTTGCTGATACCTCTTCAAACGCCGAGCTCGACTGGATCTCGCTCTTGGTCCTCACTCCCCCAAGCGGAGACCATGGCAAGAAGGTGATTTCGTGCTCCTCGCAGACCTCAAGAACATCTAGGTCATAGCGGTAGCGAGGAGAGAACTCGTTCTGAATAGACACCACGCCTCCCTCCGCGGGAGTGCCTGCGATGTCTAGGGCTATCTTCAGCTGATTAGCGTCGTAGTTGGAGACACCAATCTGGTCTACGAGTCCACGAATCTTTAGCTCAAGGACATTTTCGAACTGAGTCTCGAAGTCAATGCTTGGATCTAGCCTGTGGTGCTGCCAAAGGTCAATCTTGTCCACACCAAGCGCCTTCATTGACCTCTCAGTGGCTGCTAGCAGGTAGTCAAGGCTGCCGTTCCGACCCCAAACCTCACCCTCGCCTCGGGTGATACCGCCCTTGGTGGCGATGACAACCTTGTCCTTCTGCTCCGAAGAACCGCTCCAGGTCCTTAGGGCCTCAGCCACAAACTCTTCGTTGTGACCCATGGCATCCCAGGTGGGGGCGTAGATGTCTGCGGTGTCCAAGAGCGTGATGCCAGCGTCTAGACCCGCGTGGATTGCAGGAATCGCCTCTTCAACGCGGCGCTTGGGGTCTAGCGCAGCACCATTTGACCAAATCCAGGAGACATTCATGCAGCCAATGCCTATTGCGGATACTTCTCTCGATCCGAGCTTTCTCGTTTTCATCTCACTCCTCTAGATAGTTGAAGCATCAATTACAAATCGATACCGAACATCGGCGTTCACAACGCGCTCGTAGGCAACGTCGACTGCAGACGCTTCACTGGCATCCAAGAGCTCAATGTCGCTCACGATGTTCTTCTCCCCACAAAGATCGAGCATCTCTTGAGTGTCGGCAATGTTGCCGGTGTTGATTCCTGCAATCGATCGCAAGCTGGTGACTAAACCACCAGCGTTAAAGCTTTGCGGGTTTCCCGAAAGCCCAAGATAAACAAGCGTGCCGCCAACCTTGAGAGTTCCAAGCAGTGGGTCAAGGTCAAGATCCGCGCTTGTGGTGTTCAGGAGCAGGTGGAAAAAGTTTTTGTGAGATTCGTAGATCTCGGAGGTAATCAAGTAGTCCTGGGCGCCCATCTTCTTGGCATCTTCTGCCTTAGAAGCTGACCTGCCAAGAACGTAGACCTCGGCACCCATTGCAACAGCTAGCTTGACCGCCAGGTGTCCAAGGCCGCCAAGACCCATGACGCCAACCCTCATGCCTGGGCCGGCTTTCCAGTGCTTCAAGGGTGTGTAGACGGTGACGCCGGCGCAAAGAAGAGGAGCGCTTGCAGCAAAGTCAAGGTTCTCCGGCACACGCAACACATAGTTCTGGTCAACAACTATGGCGTTTGCGTAGCCGCCGTAGCTGGGCTCTCCGTCATAGTGGTGGCCGTTGTAGGTCTGAACGTTGCCGGTGCGGCAGAAGTTCTCGTTGCCCGTAGAACATGGCTCGCAGGTACGGCAGGAGTCGACAAAGGTGCCAACACCAACACGGTCGCCAACTGCGAACTTTGAAACGTTTTCTCCAACGGCAGTAACCAGCCCGACAATCTCGTGACCTGGAACCATCGGGTAGGTGCCCTCAAACCACTCGTCTCTGGCTTGATGAATGTCGCTGTGGCAGATGCCCGAGAACTTGATGTCAATCGCTACCATCTCTGGCCCGAGAGGCCTAGTCGGAACCTCACCCTTCTCGAATTTTGCTCCGGGGGCGGGTGTGAGGATTGCTTTGGCGGTTGACATTTATCTCCTTCGATCCCGTCCAGCCTAAGGGAACCAAAACATTAGATTCGAGGTTGATGAAATCGTGAAAAAATTGCGCATCTTTTTGCTTGTGCTGCTGGGAGCTTTACTTGTTGTTCCCTTCCTGATTCCAGTGAATACCTCGGGCACACTCTCCAAGGAAGAGGCAGCTAGGGAGGTTTGGGGGAACAAGTCACAGTTTGTGACTCTGGGCTCTCACGAAGTTCACCTTGTCGAGGCGGGAGATCCAAACAGCGACACTCTTTTGATACTCATGCACGGCTTTGGGGCAAGCTCCTTTTCTTATAAGGACAACCTAGAAATCCTTGGCGAGGTTGCCCATGTCATCGCCTACGACAGGGCAGCCTTTGGCTTCACAGAGCGTCCGACTGACTGGGAGGTAAACCCCTACGGGACCCCAGGGCAACTTGAGGTGATTGACGATATCGTGACCAAATACGGCACTGGCAAGAATGTGTTCTTACTTGGACACTCGGCCGGAGGCAGCATCGCGGCCAGCTATGCAGTCGATAACCAGGAGAAGCTAACTGGCGTAATTCTGTTCGCGCCTGCCATTGGCCTCGGAGGTGGTGGTGGGAATATCTTCAACTGGATATTCGATATTCCTCAGCTCGACCACATAGGTCCCCTGCTGGTTTCGACCATTGCAACTAGTGGTTTAGACCTCATTTATGCAAGCTACTTTGATGAAACCCAGGTCACCGAGGAGGTCCTTGCCGGCTACACGGCACCGCTCAACATTGCAGGCTGGGAGAGGGCCTTCTGGGAGTTCAACAAGGCACCTCGGGATCCTGAGATTTCGGAACGTTTCACAGAAATTCAGCTGCCCACCCTCGTAATTACCGGCGACACGGATGTCGTCGTAGAAACCGAGAGATCGGTGGAGATCGAGGGGCTCTTGGCCAATGCCCAGCTAGTAATCATCCCTGAAACAGGACACCTTCCCAATGAAGAAAAGCCTGAGGAGTTCGCAGGCGCTGTCCGTAAATTCATCCTCGAGACGCTAGGTTCTTAGTCATGATTTATCGCTATGGCCTAGGTCTTTTTCGGCTTGCAATCGGAGTCTCCCTGCTTGGCAGTGTTGCTTGGCAGATAATCAACCGAATAGTCGCCGACCGCTTTCGGCCTACCGAATACTTTGTGTTTTTCTCAATCGACAGCTCGATCTTCGCTGGCGTAATTGGCCTGGTTGGGGCATGGGTCTTGCTCAGTGGCAAACAGGAAACTGAGCGAATGCAGACGATAAGGCTTGTGGCAACGGTGAGCATGATCATCGTTGGGGTGGTCTATCACGCCCTTCTCGGGGACAGTGCGGTGGACCCAGCTGACTACGGCTATGAGTGGCCGGTGATTCCTAACCTCGTAATCCACACCTGGGCTCCAATTGCTGTGGCGATTGACTACCTGATCTCGTTACGGGGAAGTGTTCCGAAATGGCGCAAAGCGCTCTGGGTTATTGTCTACCCACTGGTCTGGCTAACCTTCAGCGTTATTCGGGGCCTGATGGACAACTGGTGGCCTTACTGGTTCATTAACCCCAATAGTGAAATTGGAGTCAGCGGCATGATCACTTACATCTTGATAATCGCCTCGGCGTTCATAGTCCTCGGGTTTGTTGTCTCGGGAATCCGAATCGCCACCACCAAGCTGTTAGAACGAGTGTCCGCTTAGGAATTGCAGTGCCCTGAGATGTGTTGCACATCTCATGCTTGAAACAAACATTGAACTGACCATGCAGGATGGCTCGACTCGCTCAACCGCTGAGTTTGCCGGAAAGCTCGTGATGGTCGTTAACGTCGCATCTCGCTGCGGCCTGACCCCACAGTATGAGGCACTTGAGAATCTCCAAAAGAAGTACCAAGACCGCGGCTTTACTGTTCTGGGAGTGCCATCGGGAAGCTTCAAGCAAGAGCTGAAAAGCGACGAGGCCATCAGCGAGTACTGCTCAACAACCTGGGGCATAACCTTCCCGATGACCGAGAAGTCTGAAGTCAATGGAAGAAAGCGCCATGACCTATACAAGCACCTCACCAAGGTCAAGGACTCTAAAGGTCTTGCAGGGCCGGTGATGTGGAACTTTGAGAAGTTCCTTATTACCCCAAATGGCAACGTCCTACGGTTCAGGCCAAAGGTAAAGCCCGACGCTCCGGAAATCATCGAGGCAATCGAAGCAAACCTACCGAGCTAGTCTGGGCCCATGCCCACCGTCGTCGTAGCAGCCATTATTCAAGACGACGCTGGCCAGTATCTTGCCTGCAAAAGAGCCCCCCACAAACAAGCAGCCGGTAAGTGGGAGTTTCCAGGCGGCAAGCCAGAGACAAGCGAAGCTCTAGAAGATGCTCTAGTCCGTGAGATTTACGAAGAGCTTGGAGTTCAAATCAGGGTTCTTAGGCAGTTCGATAGGACCGCTACGGGGGAGATTGACCTGGTTTGCTTCGTGGCAGAGCTAACTGGCGAAAAGCCAACCCAATCCACCGACCACAGCGAGCTTCGCTGGGTGCCAGAGAACCAGCTCAGCAGGTTGGACTGGGCAGAGCCCGACCTACCTGCTCTGAAGAGGATATTGATACCTTTTTGCTAGGCGAGCTTCATGCCCTCTTTGTCGTCAAGGCGCTTAATGGCAATTAGAACTATGTCGATAATCGTCCAAATACCAAGGCCGCCAAAGGTAATCAGCTTTAGGATTCCCGTGCCAATCTTGCCCAGGTAGAACCTGTCGACTCCAAGCGTGCCCACCAGCACCGAAAGAATTAGGGCAATCAACCAGTCTCGCTTTGAGAAAAGCCCAGGCACCTGTTTAGCGGTCCAGTGCTCTCCCTTAGAGTCCACAACAATCGTGTCTCCCTTGACCTTGCCGCTAGCAGCCCAGAGTTTGAGCTCCTCCATTGTCAGCTGGTGGTCATTGCCGGGTACTTTTACTGTCCATTCACTCATGTTTCCAGCCTAACTCTCTTCCTTTTTTCTATCCCCCATTACCCAGGCAGCTAACAGCGCGGTGAGGGCGGAGAAGAGCCCAATGCCAATAACCATCAAAAATGTCGCTATAACTCTTCCGTCTGCGGTGACGGGGAACTTATCCCCATAACCAACTGTCGTTACCGAAGCGATTGACCACCAAACTGCATCCCCGAAGGACTGAATATTGGAGCCGTCTGCATAGCGCTCAGCTTCATAGATGGATAGTGCTGCTGTGTAAAGAATCAGGGGAAACGTGACTCCAACGATCATCCCAACTCGCGAGGACCGAGTGTTTAGATAAGGCTCCAGGCCCCTGAGAACCACAATCACCCTGAGCACCCTGAGGCTCCTAAATGCGGGCAGAAGGAGCGCCATAAGAGCCAGCCAGTTCTCTTTCAAAAAACCGAGCAGGCCTTTCCAGGTAAGTAGGTCCCGTCCAGCATGAATAAGACGCAATACAACATCAACTGCGAATATCCAGAAGATAACCTCTGCCAATAGCTCAAGTGAGGCGTAGATATCAGCCGGAGGTTCCACCAATACCTGGACCGAGTAAATGCCCAAATAGGCGAAGCCCAGAACCATGTAGAGGAATTCGACTCGATGAAATAGCCTGCCGAGGGCATCGCGAACTGAATTCAATTTGACTCCTATCCAACATCCCGAGTCTATTGAGAGTGTGCTGCTCCCTAGCTGATTGCCCTAAGCGGAAACCGAAGATACTCAGCCTGCCAGGAGAGGTTGGGGCTCTTCCAGGCAAGATCATCCGCAAGCTCTGCGATGGCTGCCCAAAAGAACACATTCACAAGATCAATACTGAGATAGCTGATGGTGTCGCCAGGAAAAGCCTTACCCAAGAATCTTCTGAGCAGTGTCGGGAGATCTCCTAGGCCATGCTCATGCAACTGGCTTCTGACGTCCATCTCCAACTCTCTTGCTCTCCTGGGGTTCCAGGGCAGCATAGGGTTTGGATGGTGAAGCATTTGGCTCAGCTGAAGAGCTTCCCGATACCGAATATCCTCTAGCCGGTCGAAAAGCGGAATGAACCTATCCATTTCATAGCCCGCTTTTCGAAGGTCCAGGATGTCGGGATAGGAAACAAATCGGTAGAACGGAACGTGAGGTCTAACGGGCTGATACGGGAGTGAAGTGAAACTAGCCGCGAGCGGGTCGATACCAACCGCAGCAGCACCCCAGGTGTTGAAGGCTTCATCCGGGTAGGGGATGCCCTCGAGTTCCTCAGGCTTGGCTTCGCTCATCTGGCTATTCTCCCTGGAGACAGCTTGACGAATGTGCTGCTAGAGCATTTCGTGTCGGACAAGAGTGGCGTTTCTATCCGGTCCAACACCGATTGCTGAAATTCTCGTCCCGCTCATCTTTTCCAGAGCCAAAACATAGTCCTGGGCATTCTTGGGGAGCTCTTCGAAACTTGTAACACCGGTGATGTCTTCGTCCCAGCCCGGGAACATTTCATAGATTGGCTTGGCGTGGTGGAAGTCGGTCTGGGATACCGGAATCTCTTCAACCCGCTGCCCGTCAACTTCATAGGCAACACATACTGGAATCTCTTTGATGCCACTAAGGACATCCAGCTTGGTAAGGAATATGTCCGTGAGGCCATTGATTCTCGTTGCATAGCGGGCGATCGGAGCATCAAACCAACCGCAGCGACGTTCCCTGCCGGTGGTGGTTCCAACCTCGCCACCCTGCTTGCGCAGATACTCTCCCCACTCGTCAAACAGCTCAGTGGGGAAGGGGCCTGCTCCAACCCTCGTGGTGTAGGCCTTGAGAATTCCGATAACGCCGGAGATCTTGGTTGGACCAATACCACTGCCCGTTGTGGCTCCTCCGGAAATTGGGTTTGAGGAGGTAACAAATGGGTAGGTTCCGTGGTCAACATCCAACAAAGTCCCCTGGCCACCCTCAAGCAGCACAGTCTTGCCAGCATCGAGCGCCTGATTCAGAACCAGAGAAGTGTCGGCAACCATGGGCCTTAGTCGGTCAGCGAAGGACAGTAGGTGCTCCACAACCTCCGAGGTCTTCACCGCAGCGCGGTTGTATACCTTTACAAGTAGCTCATTCTTTTGGTGAAGCGCTCCCTCAACCTTCTGAGTCAGGATGCTCTCGTCGAAAAGGTCCTGGACCCTAATTCCAAGGCGACCAATCTTGTCGCCATAGGTCGGGCCAATGCCACGACCGGTGGTCCCGATGGCTCGCTTGCCCAAAAAGCGCTCTGAGACCTTGTCCACGGTCACGTGATATGGAGTGATGATGTGGGCGTTGGCTGAGATTAGAAGCTTTGAGGTGTCGACGCCTTTTTCGTTTAGCCCGTCAATCTCCCTAAACAGCACCTCGAGGTCAACAACCACGCCGTTTCCAATGACCGGAATACAGCCAGGGGTGAGGATTCCAGAGGGAAGCAGGTGGAGAGCAAATTTCTTGTCACCGATTA